>NZ_CP020104.1:0-375000 GCF_002056795.1 Spirosoma aerolatum
GCAATTTATGCGCTCCTGTTGCGGGGAAGTGATTGGCTTGGGACGGGCGTAAGCACGCAGGTAAGTCTGGGTGGTCAGCCCATTGAAAGTCGGGTTACCAAAGCCGATGCCATAACGGGCTACGAAAAAGTAACTTATACGGCCTCGGAGATCAAACCGGAAATGGGTGCCATTCAGGTAACGAAGACGACCGATGGAATTGCATGGGGGGCTTTGTACTGGCAGCATTTCGAACCCCTCGACCGTCTGATGCCGGGTAGTGCCGGATTGTCGATACAAAAAACACTGTATGTCCAACGGGATTCGCCTAATGGTCCACAGATTACGACCGTAACCGAAAAAACGGCGCTCAAACCCGGTGATCTAATCAAGGTGCGGCTAGTCCTGAAAACCGACCGGGCAATGGAATACGTTCACCTGAAAGATAGCCGGGCGTCGGGGTTTGAGCCAGTAGCTGCGCTGTCGGGGTATAAATACCAGAATGGCCTGGGTTATTACGAATCCCCCCGCGATGCCAGCACCGATTTCTTCATGAGCTACCTGCCCATAGGTACGCATGTGTTCGAATATGATTTGCGTGTTGCCCAACTAGGTGATTTCTCGGCGGGTGTAGCCACCGTTCAGTGTTTCTATGCGCCCGAATTTTCGGCCCACTCGGCAGGCGAACGGGTACGGGTAAACTGAGTCAGGGAAATCAATGAAACTGTTTAAACGTTTACAAATTGAGTCCAAACAGGTGCGTTTTTGTCATGCTGAGGCACGAAGCATCTTCGGTAGCCACTATAACTCCAGCTACCGAAGATGCTTCGTGCCTCAGCATGACAAAATGGGCTAATTTCTGGCCTGATCAGGAAAGTGTAAACAGCTTCAATATAAGCAACAGGTCGACCTATAATTTAACCTATAGGTCGACCTGTTGCTTGCTTCAAATAACCGCCGTTGCTTCCAATTCAATGGCAAAACCGTAGTGTAAAGGATTAACCGGGACAACCGACCGGGCCGGACGATGATTGCCAAAAAAATCCGAATATAGCGCATTGACCGTAGCCCAGGCACTCATATCCGTAATAAACACACTAACCTTCAAAACCTGATCGCGCTGGCTTCCGGCTGCCTGTAAGATGGCGTCCAGATTAGCCAGAATCTGTTTTGTTTGTTCGGCCACGGTAGCATCGGTCAATTTCTGGCCATTGGGTGTGATCGGTAAAATGCCCGATATAAACACCAGATCATTGTGGACAACCGCTTGCGAATAGTGGCCACCCGGTACAGGTGCATTTGGCGTCTGGATAAACGTCATTTCAGTTTCGGTTTATGCGTAATCGATGCGCTGAAGTTAAAACATATTTCTTCAGATAAGGGAATCTGCATCCCTATTCGCCCTTTAAAACGTCAACCGGATTACTTTTTGCGGCCTTCATCGTCTGCGATCCGATCATCAGGAAGGCAATCAGCAATACGGCCAGCAAGCCAATAAACAGTTCGGTAACCTGCACGGGTGTGTGATATGGAAAACGGGTCAGCACCATCTTCTCGAAGAAAAGATAGGTTACGGGGAGTGCGATGAGGGCCGATACGGACAGCATAACCAGAAAACCACGACTTAGCAAGTAGATAAGGCTGCCGGAACTGGCTCCCATTACTTTACGGATGCTAATCTCCTTCAGGCGGGTTTCGGTTGTGTAGGCGACCATACCGAACAGGCCCATTGAGGCAATCGAAATAGCCAGGAAGGAAAGGAACCCAATGATCTTGACCATAGCCGAAAATTCGCTATAGGCATCTTCTATTTCCTGAGTATAAAATTTAGCTTGTAAGGGATGAACCCGGTCGATCTTCTTCCAGGCCGACTCAATTTTGGCTCGGGTGGCCAGGAGGTCAGTAGGATGAATTTTGGCGTTGATAATGGCTCTGTCGTCGGGTGTCCAGGCCATAAAAGCGACCGGCTCGATAAGGTTGTCGACCTTGCCATAGTGGAAGTCTTTCATGACCCCAATAATGGTCATCCGGCGAGTGCCGTGAAAACTGCTAAAGGTGACCTCTTTCCCGATGGCTTTTTCAGGGTTATTGTTGCCTATGTTGAATCGTTTCAGGACTTGCTGGTTAACGATCACCTCGGTAGCGGCCTCGGTTGTGGTAGGATGTGCCTTGAAATTTCCTCCCGCAATGAGTTTATAATCATGCAGTGCCAGGTAGTTTTCATCGACGTGGTTTGTCAGAACCAGTGCCGAATCGCGCGAATCGGTATATTTCATGTAGCCTCCCCAGGCATTGCCAACGCTGGTGATGATCAACGATCGGGATAAGGCCGTTACTTCCGGCATCTCACGCAGTTCTTTTAAGAAAGCGTCGGGTTTATTGCCCTGCATATTGATGTTCAGAATGTTTTCGGTATTGAACCCCAGATCGAAGGCCAGGATGTTTTTGTATTGTACGTAGCCAATGGCGGTTGCCGTAATAAAAATGAGCGTAAGTGTGTATTGAATCACCACCAGGGCGCGACGGAGGGTGGCGTATTTGAATACCTTAACAGTCGATACATTCCTGAGCGCACTAATTGCGCTGACTTTCGAGAAGAACAGGGCAGGCATGAGGCCAGCAATACCCCCTACAGTAACCGAAAAGATAATAAACGTAATGACCATAGTCGGCGTAAGTGAGAGTTTCACCGTTCGCTGCATCTCCGGCGCCAGACTTATCAGTTGCGGCCGTAAGATCAGAAAAAGGATAAACGAAAGCAGGAGGGAGGCCAGCGAAATCATAATTGCTTCTACCAGAAACTGTTGCCAGACCTGGCTCTTTCCGGCACCGATTGCTTTTCGAAGACCTACTTCCTTGAAACGACGCATGGCGCGGGCCATCGACAGATTGGTATAGTTGAAACAGGCCGACAGAATCACCACGAGTGCCAGCCCCCCAAGAATCCAGAGTACAGTTGGGGGCATATGCGGGCCTACGTAGCCACTCCCTTCCGAGCGACGGAGGTTTTCGCCAACAACAATTTTATACAAGGGCAGAAGCTCGAATTGAACCTTCGTATTGGCTTCGATACGGCTTTCTTCCCTGGCAATGGCGTCCAGCTCCGACTGGATTGATGCCCTATCGGTCTGTTCCGGCAGCAGCATATACACGAAGTTCGATGGCGTATTGGCCCATTTGTCGAAGTTGCTTCGGTTCAGTTGCTCAGCCGTGGATAGCGATACCAGCGCTTCGAAGTGGATGTGCGAAAAGAAGGGGACGTCTTTTATAACCCCTGTTACCTGATAATCGAGTGTGTCGAACCGGACTACCTTGCCGAGCGCATCGTCGTTGCCAAACAGCTTTTGGGCTGCCGTTTCTGTCAGAACAATCGAGTAGGGGTCTTTCAGCGCTGTTTCTGGATTCCCTTCCAGCATCGGAAAGGTAAAGATGGTAAATACGGATGGGTCGGCCCAGAATCCCTTGATCGGGAGAATCTTATCGCCAACATGTGCGTCTTGCGTAAAGTCGTTGCGAAGAATTGTCACCTTTGCCCCTGCCACTTTCTGCCGGATAAGCTTACCCGTCTTTAGCGATGTGGTAGCAAACTTGCCTCGGTCGCCATTAGTTGTCAGAACGTTGGTGATGCGATAGATCCTGTCCCCATACTGGTGGAATTTATCGTATGAATACAGGTCGAGTACGAACGCAATCAGTAGTAAGCCAACGGACATACTGATAGCCAGGCCGACCATATTGATGGCTGAGAAAAGCTTGTTACGCAATAAATTGCGTCGTGCTGTTTTGATGTAACTCCCGATCATGATCCAGTTTATTAAAAAGGCTCCCGCAAAACTATTGGACTAGTCCGGGCCTAATGAAAAAATGGGATGAATTAGGCTAAAAATGGGATGAATCCGGGCGTATGAAATGTATTATTCGCCATGTATCATCACTTCGGTGGCCACTCGTTCACCAGATCGAATAGCACCGTCGATATAGCCATTCCAGATATCGGAGGTTTCGGTACCAGCCCAGTGAATGCGTCCAACAGGTTGGCGTAAGGCTGGCCCAAGGGTTGTCCATACACCCGGTCCCATCAGGCCCGCGTAACACCCGCGCGACCACTCTTCATTCATAAAACTATGGTCGAGATACCGGACTGGGCTGAG
Source organism: Spirosoma aerolatum (assembly GCF_002056795.1). NCBI lineage: Bacteria > Pseudomonadati > Bacteroidota > Cytophagia > Cytophagales > Cytophagaceae > Spirosoma > Spirosoma aerolatum. Next base: position 4,131 of record NZ_CP020104.1, read on the forward strand.
CGCCTGTGTCCCGAAAAAAGTAGCAAAGGAATGGAGAGCCGACAATTTTCGGTCGCTGTCCGACAAACCTGCAAACGCTTTAGCCTGATTACCAAGTACAAATCCCATCAATACACCATACGAACCATCGTTGGGCGAGTTGTCGAATGTAACAGTTACGTGGCCATCAGGTGTTGCTGCTAAGCCATTCAAGCCCTGTTCGCGCCAGAACGGCTTTTCGTAGATGGCGTAACATTTCCATACCGATCCCATTGGCATTCGCTGAATCAACTGGGCGCGTTGGACGGGAAGAATTGGCTGGAAATCAATACGAGTCTGGAGCGCTGGCGGCACCGTAATGATAACCCGTTTGCCTTTATAAGTTTCTTTTGGGGTTACTACGCTGATATCATTTTCGCCCTGAATAACGGCTTTGACGGGTGAATCGAAAACAAGTTGATGGGTGAACGTAGCCGCCAGTCGGTCGGCAATTGTCTGAGCCCCACCTACAAACCGCTCCTCCTGCGCTCCATTTTTGATATTCATCAACGTGTCCAGATCACGGCATGACTTTGTGTAAAACAGTGCATGAAGAAGTGATATTTCGGTGGGGTCGGCGGCCCAGATGGCTTCGGCTGCTACTTTGAAAAACTGCCGGGCTACGTCGAAACGCATTTGCCCGTTCATCCAGCTTGCCAGTGTCATCGAGTCAAGATAAGGAGCATTGGGTGTTGCCCAGGGCTCAGCCAGATCAACAGCTTTCGAGAGTTTGTTCAGTTTCTTGATCGCAGCGTCCAGGCTCAGCAGCGCACCGATGGGCAGCGGAGGAATTAACCCTTTGTATCGCTTGACTTGCCCCCGAAAATACTGCGTGCTTTTGCCTTCGTCGTAGGTCTTGTACGTTTCAACGCCGAATTCACGAGCCATGGCATACAGTCGCTCCTGCGTTGGCCCGACCCAGGCACCACCAAGATCAACATAGGTGCCATCGTCGAACCGTTGCGTCCAGACCCGGCCTCCAACGCGGTCACGGGCTTCAACTAATAAGACCGTTTTTCCTGCTTTAAGGAGTTCGTGCGTGGCGGTCAGACCGGCATAGCCCGCCCCAATAACAACAACATCGTATAACGTAGTTGGCTCAGTCATGGTGGTTTAGGAATTCATGACGTAACCTACAGAAAAACAACGACCCTGAAAAATGACGAATGCCATAACCTGAAGCTATGGCATTCGATAAGGCGTTGACCAGGACGGGCTTTTACACAATGGCGTCCAGTAAAGAAGTCACAATTGACACGACAAAACTGAACAGCAGTGCGGCAATGAATCCGCTTACGTGAAAACTTGGAATCAGGTACGCAGTCAGGTAAACCATGAGCACGTTCAAAACCAGCAGAAAAAGCCCCAGCGTAATAATCGTGATGGGAATAGTCAGTATGGTCAGAATGGGCTTAATAAAGGCGTTCAGGAAGCCCAGAACGATAGCTACCATCAAGTAAGTACCGGCTCCGCCCGAAACATGAATACCCGGAATAAATATACTAGCGATGTAAACGGCTACTGCGCTAATCAGGATGCGAATAATCAATCCCATAAAGCTGTTTGTGTTTGGTGAGAAAATAGGCAACGACCACGTTGATGGTTGCTAATATCGAACAACAAACTGCAAATCAGAAATTATTGTTTTGAATGACGCCCCTGCAATACCGTCACAATGTCGTCAAGCTGAATATTTTTCTGCTCTAGCAGTACCAGAAAGTGGAATAACAGGTCGGCTGCTTCGCCTTTGAACAGGTGGTCGTTGTTGTCTTTCGCTTCAATGACCAGTTCGACGGCCTCTTCGCCAACTTTCTGGGCAATCTTGTTAACCCCCTTGTTAAACAAGCTGGCTGTATACGACTGGTCGGAAGGATTAACTTTCCGGTCGTGGATCACCTGCTGCAAATAGTTCAGAAATTGCCCTTTACCCTGGTTTACTTCCTGAAAACAGGTGGCGGCACCCGTGTGGCAAACCGGCCCGGCTGGGCTGGCTTTAATCAACAGGGTATCGCCATCACAGTCGACCAAAATTTCCCGTACATGCAGAAAGTTGTTGGATGTTTCACCCTTCGTCCAGAGTCGCTGTTTGCTGCGGCTGAAAAACGTGACTATGTTTTCGGCAACGGTTTTGTTGTAGGCTTCCTGGTTCATATAGCCCAGCATCAGCACTTTACCCGTTTCGGCATCCTGAATAACGGCAGGAACCAGACCGTCGGGCGATTTATCAAAATTGATTTCGGAATTCATAACCGCAAAGGTAAGCTCTACGCCCGAATCGTGTGCACAAACTCAAGAATGCTATCGGCCGATGTGCCTTTCTCTTCCAGATGACGAATGAACGCACTACCTACAATGGCCCCGTTGGCATACTCGCAAGCTGTGTCGAACGTATCATGGTTATTGATACCAAAACCAATCAGGCGCGGATTTCGAAGATTCATGGCCTGAATACGCTCGAAGTACGCACGCATGGAATCGCTGATACCTTTGGTTGATCCAGTAATACTAGCCGACGATACCATATAAATAAACCCGTCCGATTCTTCGTCGATGTGCCGAATGCGACTTTCGGTGGTTTGTGGCGTAATCAGGTTTACGTTCAGAATTCCGTATTCCCGGAAAGTCGGTGCGTAATCGGCCAGGTATAAATCCAGGGGAAGGTCGGGCAGAATAACGCCATCAACGCCTACTTCCTGACATTTTTTACAGAACGCTTCGACACCATATTGCAGAACCGGATTGATGTATCCCATCAGCAGAATCGGTACGGTGACTGGATCGCTGGACTGTTCCTGACGGCAACCTTCCAACTGGTCGAACAGCGTTTTCAACGACATACCGTTGTCCAGCGCTTTGCCATTGCTTTGCTGAATGGTTTCGCCATCGGCAACCGGGTCGGAGTAGGGCATACCAATCTCAACCAGATCGACACCAGCCGCCTGCAAACCGCGCAGAATGGTCATGGTATCGTTAAGTTGCGGGAACCCGGCTGTAAAATATACATTTAGCAATCGCTCACTTTTCTGAGAAAATAAGTCGGTAATGCGGTTTTGGGTTAAGGTCATAAACGTATGTACGGGCTTGAGCCCGTAATGGGTTTTTGCACGGGCTGAAGCCCGTACATACATATTACAGATGCTTTGAATACGTGCTTAAATCTTTATCACCCCGTCCTGACAGACAGACGACGACAACATCGTCGGGCTTAAGATTCATTTTTTCAAGGGCAGCCAGAGCGTGTGCCGATTCCAGTGCGGGAATAATGCCTTCCAGCTTGCTAAGCTGAAAGCCTGCCTGGAGGGCTTCGTCGTCGCTAATGGCGTAGAAATCGCCCCGGCCCGAATCGAACAGGTGGGCGTGAAGTGGACCGATACCCGGATAATCGAGACCAGCAGAAATCGAATACGGTTCAATAACCTGACCGTCTTCGGTTTGCATCAGAATCGTACGACTGCCGTGTAATACACCGGGTTTGCCTAACGCTGTTGTGGCTGCCGAATGGCCAGAGTTTACACCCTGTCCTGCCGCTTCGGCCGCTACCAGACGAACGGTGGGCTCGTTGAGGTAATGGAAAAAGGCACCGGCTGCATTGCTACCCCCGCCTACACAGGCTACTACGTAATCTGGGTTCTGACGCCCCGTTTTCGCAAACAGTTGTTTCTTTACTTCTTCGGAGATGACCGACTGAAAACGGGCAACCATATCGGGGTAGGGGTGTGGCCCAACTACCGAACCGATGATGTAGTGCGTATCGACGGGGTTATTGATCCAGTGACGCATGGCTTCGTTGGTTGCATCTTTCAGCGTCTGGCTACCCGACGTAGCTGGAACAACCGTGGCACCTAGCATCCGCATCCGGTCGACGTTGGGTTTCTGGCGCTCCATATCGATACTGCCCATGTAAACGATGCATTCGAGGCCCATCAGGGCACAAACGGTAGCTGTCGCTACGCCATGCTGACCTGCGCCGGTTTCGGCTACAATTCGTTTTTTACCCAGTCGTTGGGCTACCAGAATCTGGCCAATCGTGTTGTTTACCTTGTGCGCCCCTGTATGACACAGGTCTTCGCGTTTTAGGTAAACCGTTGCGCCTACTTTTTCCGATAGCCGCCTGGCCAGGAATAAAGGGGTTGGCCGACCAACATAATCTTCGAGCAATTGCCAGAATTCGGCCTGAAACGCTGGATCGTTAATGATATTGAGGTAATTCTGGCGTAGTTCTTCGACGTTCGGATAGAGCATTTCCGGGATGAACGCTCCGCCAAAGTGGCCATAAAATCCTTTATCGGATACCTCGAAAGAGGTTTGGGGTTCGAGAGTGGTTTGCATGGTAGCTTCAAAGTTTAAACAAGCCCGTGGACTTGCTATAAATAATAGCTATGGTCTCAATGGTGAGGAATAAAAGTAGGCTTGTGATTGTAACAAAATAGCGACTCCAGTTAAGCCTTAATCCATGATTTGAGAGATAAATCCAGGTGTCGCCAATGAAGTTATGTAGAATGATTGTGCTACAGGTTAGCCCCGAATAGGAGAGTGATAGCCATAGAATCGCCATAAAGATAAAGCAGGCCAACAATCGTTTTATTAGAACCATACTTTTTTGTATACTAAAGCTATCTAAATCTTTACGAATGGAGCCAGAATAGAAGCGCTTTTGTCATGCTGACGAAGGAAGCATCTTTGGTAACAGTATTCTTGTCGCTACCGAAGATGCTTCCTTCGTCAGCATGACAAAAATGCCCCTATTCCTGGCCTGAGCAGGAAAGTTTAAACAACTGCACTATCTATCTCCTTCCTTCAATACTTCCTCCATTCTACGATTCTCTTCTTCCGAGAATTTTATTCCAAAACGTATTGGTTCTTTAGGTGCTACCGCATCTAAAAATCGCTCGACTCCCCAACGTTTAATGTCGCTTGGTTTGTACACATTTGAGCCCTGCTCTTTAATTGTCGGGATATGCTCCAGTTCTTGTTCGGTCGTCGTTTCCATTAGCTTGTCTGTTTAGATCGGACTCAGAATGATTTGCTGGCAACTTACACCGTTTCCTCTTCCTCTACAGGCCGTACACGGTCGATCAGTTCTTTTACTTTGGCAACATCCTTGATACCCGGTGCGATCTCTACCTGGCTGTTCACATCTACGCCGTACAGCTTCATGCCTTTCAACGTGTCCAACTGGTTGAGGTTATCTAACCCAATCCCACCACTGATAAAAAAGGGCTTTTCGTTGTCGTATCGGCTCAAAATAGTCCAGTCGAAAGTGATTCCATTGCCACCGGGTTGGTCGCCTTTAGCATCGAACAGAAAAAAGTCGCATTGGGCCTTGTAGTTGTTCAGCATCGAAAAGTTGAACGACGAGTCGACCCGGAACGCTTTGATGATATTGATACCCCGATTTCGTAGACTTCGGCAATAGTCGGGTGTTTCGTTGCCATGCAACTGCACATACTGAAAATCATACTTCTTCACCGTCCGCAGAATGGTGTCCGGGCTGGCGTTGACAAACACACCTACCTTTCGTATGCTGCGAGGCAGCGATTTGACCACTTCTTCGTCTAACTCTTCTCCGACAAAACGGGGGGATTGATCGTAAAAGATAAATCCGATAAAATCAGGGTGTAAAGCGGCAATTTCTTTCAGGTTGTTTGGGTCGCGCAGACCGCACACTTTGATTTTCATGAGCTGTACAAGTTTGTAGAAGTGGACATGCGTGAAGTAAAGTCAGTGACTATATGTTGTAAGGCTGCGGCAGGGTCGGCCGTTTTCATGAAGGCTTCGCCGATCAGAAAACCATCGAAACCAGCCCGAAACAAGGTCAGCATCGTGTCGGCATCATGTAGGCCGCTTTCGGTGATCTTGGCAACTGTGTCGGGAATCCGCTCAACCAGGCGCAGTGATGTATCAATAGACGTTGTAAATGTCTTGAGATTGCGGTTGTTGACACCTACCAAGTCAACATTGACGTTGAAACTTCGATCGAGTTCTTCCTCGTCATGAACTTCGAGCAGTACCTGTAAGCTCAGGTCATGAGCTTGCAGGCTGAGTTCGGTGACTTCTTCGGGTGATAGGCAGGCGGCAATCAGCAAGACTACATCGGCTCCCCAGGCCTTGGCTTCCAGCAGTTGGTACCGATCAATCACAAAATCTTTGCGCAGAATCGGGGTCGATGGATTGGCCTGACGGGCTGCCTGCAAATCGGCAGATGTACCGCCGAAAAAAGGCTCATCAGTCAATACCGACAAAACGGCGGCCCCGGCCCGAACGTAACCCTGGGTCGTTTCGGCTACGTCGGCCGTATCATTGATAATTCCTTTGGAAGGCGACTTACGTTTGAATTCCGCAATAATCCCCGACGAGCGAAACTCCTGAACCGCATCCCGTGCCGACAGGCCCATTCGTTTGAAGTCGGGCATTTGTTCCAGCACAGCTATCGGGGTGGTTTCTTTCCGCTGGGCTACTTCGATTCGTTTTTGGGCTATGATTTGATCAAGAATGGTCATTTCTGAATGAATGAATAATGAGTAATGGATAATGAAAAATGGTGGTTTTGGGATATGTCCACTTTTCATTGTGCATTATGCATTGTCCACTGTACATTATGTATGGATCAATTTCTTAAAACTTGCCAGCGCTCGACCACTTTCCAGCGATTCGCGGGCGATGGCGACGGCTTCTTCCTGACTTTGAGCCTTTCCAGCTGCCAGTAGGGCCATTGCCGAGTTGGCTAAAACGGCTTGCTTCTGTGCAGGAGTTGCTTCGTCGTTCAACACATTCATAAAAATTTGCGCCGACTCATCCAGGGTCTGGCCACCTGCCAACGATTCGGGTGTTAAGGTATCCAGTCCCAACTCCTCTGGTTTTACAACCTGTTCGGTCTGATTACTAATAACTTTGAACGGCCCCGTTAGCGAAATCTCATCGTAGCCATCCAGCGCGTGCAAAATCATGAATCGCTTGTCGGTTTGCTGATAAAGGTACGCATATAATCGCGCCAATTCAAGGCTGAATACCCCAACAAGCTGTTTTTGAGGTTTGGCTGGGTTAATCATGGGACCGAGTACATTGAAAAATGTTTTTACCCCCAAATCCTTTCGGATGGGAGCCACATTTTTCATGGCGGGGTGGAAGAGGGGCGCGTGCAAAAAACAGATGCCTGCTGTTTCCATTTTGCGTTGTAACTCACCTGCATCGTTGGTGAATTTATACCCCAGTCGCTCCATCACCGTCGACGAACCTACGAGTGACGATACGCCGTGATTGCCATGCTTAGCTACGCTTTGCCCTGCACCCGCAACCACAAAGGACGATAGTGTAGAGATGTTGAATGTGTCTTTGCCATCGCCCCCGGTACCGCATAAATCCATTGGATCATAGGCCGATAGGTCGACCGGAAGACAGAGTTCAAGCATCGCATCGCGGAAGCCTTCCAGCTCTTCGAGCTTCAGGCTACGCATCATGTAAACCGTCAGAAACGAAGCGATCTGTGCTGCGTTGTATTGGCCCCGACCAATGCCCAGCAGTACCTCACGGGCCTGGTCTTTGGTCAGCGACTTGTATTCAAACAGATGATTTAGAATGGCTTTCATACGTAAATACTGTGTAAAAGCAGAATTAATGGTTAGGCTGTTCGGGATAATTGAAGCATTTGGTAAGCACCCTTTTGAAAATGATAGGGAACATTTACGATTTCTGCCTGAATGTAGTTGGCCTCACAGGCAGCCAGAACCGGACTCAAATGAGGGGAAGGGCTACCGGCAAGCGAGATCAATGGAAAGATTCGAACCTCATTCGCCACGCGCATTAGCTCCTGAATGGCTGTCTGATGGAATGCTTCCGATAAATGGTCTGAATACAGAAATAGAAGGTGTGAACATAGAGCCAACTCAAACGACTGGTCTGGAAAAGGCAGGTTGGGCAAGGCATAGGCCAGGTAACGACCTTGTTGTTTGCCGGTTTCGTAGTCAGTCAGAAACTGATTCATGGCTTTCATCCGCTCCTTTCCTAATTCATCTGTATTCTGGAAAATAGTCCAGTTATACTGCGCTTCCTCTTTTTGTACATTCTCGATAACGGTATAGTAGGTAGCCTCGACCCGTTTTTCAATTTCCTGAGCCGAAAAAGCATAAATGGGATCAATTGAAACGACAGAACCGCCAGCCGTTATTTGTTCAGCATTAAAACTGGCTGGCCCATCACCTACTCCCAATATCCGCTTACCTAAATCGGCATCGGTAAGATTGAACATTCGTCGATACTCCTCCCCTGATCGGCCCCAGGGAACAATTTCGGCCAGTTTCATATCGCCAACCAGTTTTCAATCATTTTCACCCCGTTTTCGGTTAGTACCGATTCTGGGTGGAACTGGAGCCCGCGCACATCATACTGTTTATGCGATAAACCCATTACCCGGCCGTTCTCATCTACAGCTGTAATTTGAAGGTCGGCAGGCATCGGGTTGGGCATCACTGTCCAGGAGTGATAGCGGCCAACCGTCAGTTCGTCGGGAATATCGGCAAACAGAGGCTCGGAGCGGTCGGTAATGGTAGCGCGGTGAGCAATGCCGTGGAGTACATCGCCGAGGTTTTCGAGGGTGGCTCCATACACTTCGCCAATTCCCTGATGACCGAGGCAGATACCCAGAATGCTTTTGGTAGGCCCGTATTCACGCACCAGATTCTGCATAATACCCGCTTCAGAAGGAATTCCCGGCCCTGGCGACAGCATGATTTTGTCATACTGGCCAACGGCTTCCAGGGCAATCTTGTCGTTCCGGATCACATCGGGTTTATGGCCTAGCTCCCGCAGGATGTACACAAGGTTGTATGTAAACGAATCGTAGTTATCTAAGACTAAAAGTTTCATAAGTATGCGGGTGGAAACCCGCTTTAATGATCTGATTACGAGTTTACACCCGCATTACAATTGTTTTGCCTGCTCGATGGCGGTACGAAGAGCTGCCAGTTTGTTGTGTACTTCCTGCAATTCGCTTTCAACGACCGACTTGGCCACAATGCCTGCACCTGCCTGATAATACAGCGTATTGTCTTTGCTCATAAACGTTCGGATCATAATGGCGTGGTTGAACTCCCCGTCGAAGCCCATGTAGCCGATACTACCCGAATAAAAACTACGGCTTATGTTTTCGTAACGGTCGATCAACCGCATCGCCATATGTTTGGGTGCGCCGGAGAGCGTACCGGCCGGGAACGTTTCGGCTACGATCTGGAGCGGATCGGCTGATTCGGTCAGGTTGCCCACAACTTTGGATACCAGATGAATCACATGCGAATAGTATTGCACTTCCTTGAATGTCTCGACTTTTACGACATCGCAGTTTCGACTCAGATCGTTGCGAGCGAGGTCGACCAACATCACGTGTTCGGCCGATTCTTTGGGGTCGTCGTACAGTTTTTGCGCCAGTTCGGCATCGTGAACATCATCGCCCGTACGTCGGAAGGTTCCGGCAATTGGATAAATGGTCGCTTTCCGGTTCTTCACCACAATCTGCGACTCGGGTGATGAGCCGAAGAGTTTGTAATTGCCATAATCGAAATAGAACAGGTAGGGCGAGGGATTCAGCGAACGAAGAGCACGGTATACATTAAATTCATCACCCGTAAAAGGAGTCGAAAACCGACGGGAAAGAACAATCTGGAATACATCACCCCGATAGCAGTGATCTTTTCCTTTCTGAATGACTGCCCGAAATTCGTCGTCGGTAAAATTGGATTGCTCAGGTCCGGCGGTATTGAAGGAGTAGATCGGATAATTACGGCTCGTGATCAGATCGCTGATGTAATCCAGCGTGCTTTCCGGCTCTATGTCGCCATCGCGCAGGTAGCTGTGCTCAAACAGGTGAAGTTCGTCTTTGAAATGGTTAATGGCCAGTACATAGCGGTATACCGTAAAAACGGCTGCTGGAATTTGATTTTCGGTCGGTACTGGAGCTTGTAAGGTTATATCTTCAAAACCTTGTACGGACGGGAAACCGAAGTAGCCGAATAAGCCATTGGTAATAAACGGAAATTTCGACTTTTCATGTTTAAAACAGTCTTTAAACTGCTGCAACGCCGGACGCATTTCCTGGATAGGTAGGTCGCGTATTTGTTCCGATTCGCCGGGTAGTTGTACGTTCAGGCGGTTGTTGTCGTACGAAAAACGGGCCACCGGATCGAAAGCGATGTAGGAATAGCTGTTGTCGTTGCCGTGGTAGTCCGAACTTTCGAGCAGAATACTGTTCAGGAAGCGGTCGCGGATGCGCAGGTATATGCTTACGGGCGTGATGATGTCGGCCAGCATCCGTTTATGGCGGCTAACAATACGGTAGGTTACTGTTGGCGAGAAGTCGGTTGTCATGCTATTTGTATCGGTCAATGGTTCAACGGGATGAAAAAAATAAGGCTCACCGGGATGACGGTGAGCCTTTAGCAATATTTGTTGGTAAACAACAATAGCGGCAACCCTCATCCCAACGTAGGAGAGTGCCACCACCAAATCATGTTGTTAACCGTGTTGTTCATTTTATTGATAGCCACCTAAGTGGTCATTTATTGTCAGTTGCTTGGTCGGGGTGGCGGGATTCGAACCCACGACCTCTACGTCCCGAACGTAGCGCGCTACCAGGCTGCGCTACACCCCGCATTGAGGGCACAAAGATAAACGGATTATTTTCGTTCGGTCAAGCAGTAGGCAATTTTTTTCTTTAGGTTCGTTTTTATCACATTTCGAGCATACGTATCCGAATGCTTTTATTCTCATTCAGGTCGAATGCCGATTGGTCGAAATCGGGTGGACCCATGAGCATGGCTACGTTCGAAAAGCCAAACGGTTCGGCGGGCATTTGACCCGAAAAGTCCATTTTCTTGTTGTCGTTTAAATCCTGAAAAAGCCGGACAGCATACTTCCCTGGAGCTAATCCCTCAAAGACACAAGTAATTTCGCCCGAAGCCGGTACGTCGATCACTTTTCTTTGTAAGGATTCACCACTAAAATTGGCTGGTGTGTTGGCTAGTCCAACGTATAATTTCCCCGTTCGGTTGTTTACATTGTGAATCACTACCGACAGCGAATAGGTGTTACTCACTGTGGTTGCGGTTGAAGAGGTGGCCTGTTGCGCCAGACAAGGCTTACTAAGGTTAGCAACGAAAAGAATAGAGATGAGAATAGTTGTGATAATCGTTTTCATAGCTGCGTGTTGGTTAGTATGACAGCACAAACATAGAGGCCGATTTCTGACGCTACAAATCGGTGGGATATATCGCACGATTTAGGGACAAATAGCAACAGATGTGCCTTTTTGCCAGGATTAACAGGATAAAACAGGATTGATGTCTACAAGTGTAATCCTGTTTTATCCTGTCAATCCTAGCAAAAAGAAAAGCGTATCTACTCCAGATTCAGTGTCAGATTTCCGGTTTTCGTGTACCGAATTTCTTCTTCGGCCAGCATGAGTTTTAGAGTTTCAGCCAGCGCATTGGTGTCGGTATAGGCAAAGTGATACGCCAGTTGTTTAGGGGATACTCCCGGCCCATTTGCCAGCGCAACATAGTCTCGTACTTGTTTACGGATGGTCTGCGTGATTGCTTCCGATGCTTTTTTCTGTTTCAGGCAATTATCACAAATACCGCAGCGTTCACCTGGTTTTTCACCAAAATATGCCTGAAGCAACCGCGTTCGGCATTGGGTTGGGTGTTCGGTATAGGTAATGGCTGCCTGAACCTTTCGAAGGGCCAGTTCTTTCCGTCGGTTCAGTTCCTGTAGGTTGATGGGTAACGTTGTTGCGTCGAAGCGAGGGGTAAGAAACGTCAGTTGGGGCTTATCCTTCTGTTTTTCATAGACGACCACATTGCGTTCGTGCAATTGCTTCAAAATCTGCTCAATTTCAGGCTGATTCAGTAAAAACGTTCGGGCCAGCGTCGACTCCGAAATCGTAACAAAGTCAGTAAACAATTCGCCCCCGTACATCCGTAACAGCAGTTTTAGAAACGAATCGTACGTTGGATTCATCACCTGGAATTCATACAACTGCCGATTGTCGAGAACAAACGTCAGCCTGGAAGGGTGAAAATAGTTTTCAGTAAGCTGGATGAACCCTTCGAGTTGAAGTTGTTTCAGGGCGTAATGGATTTCCTGGGGCGGTAGATTGAACGTATTGGTAAAAGCACCCAGGTCGAAATCGTAACTGCTGAACTCTCCTCCACCAACCGGAACCGCTGTGTAATTAGCCAATGCCTGATATACCCGCCGAAGCATAGCGACTGGCTGATACAATTGTTCTACCCGAAGCTGAAGTTTGTTCAGGTCGTTGGGAGCGTAGAGCATAACAGCATAGGCTTTCTGACCATCGCGCCCAGCCCGACCAGCTTCCTGATAGTACGCTTCCAGCGAATCAGGAACATCCAGATGCACCACAACACGGACATTAGGTTTGTCGATCCCCATACCAAAGGCGTTTGTGGCGACCATAACGCGGGTACGATCCTGAATCCAGGCATCCTGTTTTTCCGTTCGTTGCTGCGTTGTTAGTCCAGCATGGTAAAAATCAGCCGAAATACCCTGCCGACTAAGCCATTGAGCTACCTGCTGGGTTTGTTTTCGGCTACGTACGTAGATAATGGCGCAACCTGGCACGTTTTGCAGCACACGCAGCAGTCGGGCTTCTTTATTCTCTTCGGCTACGGCTGAGTAAGAAAGGTTTGGCCGGGCGAAGGTTTGCCGGAATATCGTTGGTTGCCGCAAGGCCAGCTTATCGACAATATCTGTCTGAACATCAGGGGTAGCTGAAGCCGTCAGGGCGATAATGGGCGTTTCGGGAATAAGCTGGCGGAACTCCGCAATTTGCAGATAGGGTGGGCGAAAGTCGTATCCCCAGGCCGAAATACAGTGAGCCTCATCGACAGCTAGCAGACAAACCGTCATTTGCTTTGTCCGCTCGATCAGGATTTCGGTTCGCAGTCGTTCGGGCGAAACGTAGAGGAATTTGGTGTTGCCGTAAATGCAGTTGTCCAGAATGGCGTCGATTTCGCGGTAATGCATGCCCGAATACACAGCGGCTGCCGGAATGCCCCGTCGTTGCAACTGCTCGACCTGATCTTTCATAAGCGCGATGAGTGGCGTTACCACAATACAAACGCCTTTCATGGCCAGGGCCGGTACCTGAAAGCAAATCGACTTCCCTCCGCCAGTTGGCATCAGCACGAGTGAATCCTGACGGGCCAGCGCCGTGTTGACCACATCTTCCTGCATGGGTCGGAAGTTGTCGTATCCCCAAAAGTGCTGTAAAATCTGCCGGGTTGTCAAGGTGATGTCAATTTACGGATTTGGTTTACGGTATACGGCGGGCTGAATACCATAAAGCGCGAATTTACGGCTTGAAAACAGAAGTTCGGAGCGGCTGGTTTTAGGAATAGCACTAAATTCGTACAGACCAACGATACGTATTATGATTCAGAAAGTCATTAAATCGGACGAAGAGTGGCGTAAAATTCTAACGCCAGAGCAATATCGGGTAACGCGCGCTAAAGGCACCGAGCGAGCCTTCACGGGTGAATATTGTGAAGCTCACGATCCGGGTATCTACGCCTGCGTATGTTGCGGGACCGAGTTGTTTGAGTCGAAAAAGAAGTTTGAGTCAGGTACGGGTTGGCCAAGCTTTACCGAACCAATCGAGGAAGAACGGATTCGGTTGGAGAAAGATTTCAGTCACGGTATGTTCCGGGTTGAGGTATTATGCAACATCTGCGATGCTCATCTAGGCCATGTGTTCAACGACGGTCCACCGCCCAATGGGCTGCGCTATTGCCTAAACTCGGTGGCTCTGGTTCTGAAACGAACTACTGAAACAGCTTAATTTGTGTCCATTTATTGTCATTGCTGGTCATTTATTTTAGTTCTGTTAGCTACGAAAAGACCAACAATGACAATGAATGACTACAAATGACAATAAACGGACGATTTTATTCTGCGGCCTTGTTAATCAGTAACCAGAACCGAGATTTGTATGGATTGACTAATACAATTGATATGACATACCGGAAGTGGCTGGGATTGCTTGGTCTGATTGGGTTTTTGGCAAATCCAGTACTTGCTCAAAAAGTATATTCATCGGGAGTTTATCCAGGCGTTGTTGCTCCATATAGTTTCACGCTGGCTGGGTCAAAAATCAACTACTATAAAGACAACCGCGAAGTTTCGACACACGTTGCAGCGCCTGAGGCTTTTCTGAAACGATTAGGAGCTAACGGTCGAATGGCGGCCCCCAAAGCCCAGTTTATTGTCGATTATACCAACTTTACGGCCGAAGCCCGAACGGCTTTTCAATATGCTGTCGACATATGGTCAACCCTGATTTCGTCGCCCGTACCGATTCGGATTAAAGCAAACTGGATTTACGATGAGCCTAATTTATTGGGTTCGGCGGGTCCAGCTTCGTATCGATATAATGTGGATGGCGCCCAGAAAAACTTTGCGTTTTACCCCATTGCCCTGGCCGAAAAAATTGCCCGTCGCCAGCTAAACGACCCAAACGATGCCGATATCGTCGCTGATTTCAACCGGAACAACGATTGGTATTACGGTACCGATGGAAAGCCTCTGAAAAATCAGACCGATCTGGTTACGGTCGTGCTCCATGAGTTGGGTCATGCCCTGGGATTTATTGGTTTCTTCGGGTTGGTGGGCGACAATGGAGTATATATGGAAGCACTCCCCTCGGTCTATGACTATTTTTTGGAAACAGGGCAGGGGAAACGGTTGGTCACCTCAACGAAAGATTTTCCGAATAATTCGGTCGAGCTAAAATTCCAGTTGGCGGGTTATAATCTTTACCTGAATGGCGCAAATCTGAAACAGGCATCTGCCCAGCGGATTAAAGTCTGGGTGCCTTACGAATACACCCGCGCCAGTAGTATTTACCATCTGGACGAACGGGAGTATCCTCCGGGCAACATCAATTCGCTGATGACGCCCAAACTGGCGCTGGGCGAATCGATTCATACGCCGGGTCCACTGGTGTTGCAGTTTATGACTGATCTGGAATGGAAAACTACATCGGTGCTACATGATCCAATCAAAAATACCGAAGAACAGAAAGATCTGGTTTTTAGTACCCGTGTCATTAGCGATACGACGCTAATGACCGGATCCGTTCGATTTTTTTACCGGAAAAAAGCGCCCACGGCAACTGATACGACGTTTTCGTTTGTGGATCTGACGCAGGTGGGTGCAACCAATGAGTATCGGTATACGATGCCGGCCGCACAAGCCAACGGCGATACCTGGTATTACTTTCAGGCGCAGGATTTGCTAGGGAGGTCCTACACAAATCCGGGCAAAAGCGTTACGGGCGGTCAGCTTTGGAACCATGTCTTTGTAGGGCCCGATAATTTGCCGCCTACCATCCGGTATAGCCCATCGAAAAATGCGATATTCTCAACAACAGTTGCCGATAGCCTGCCAATTTACGCCCGCATCTCTGATGATCGAAGTAGCGTAGCCAGTGCTTCTGTAGAGTATCAGATCAATGGCGTTTCTCAACCTCCCATAGCGCTCCGGTATAATCCGCTAAAAATCAATTCTGTAGAGATCGACAGCATTTATGCGGGCCGGATTGACTTTCCGGCCAATTCGCTCAAAGTGGGCGATAAGATCACTTATCGAATTGTCGCTCAGGACGCAGCACGGGCTAAAAATCAAGCCGTAAGTCCAGCATCAGGCTTTTACGAACTAACCGTAGTGGCTCAAAAGCCGGTGCTGGAGCAGTACATCAATACGTTTGACGCTTCGACATCTGCCGCTGATTTTGCGGGTTATGGATTCAGTATTACTACGCCAGCCGGGTTTAGTAACCCTGCTATTCATTCGGTACACCCGTACCGCAACGGCAGCGATGTACTGTTACAGACAAATTACGAATATCGACTCTTGTCACCTATTCGGATTAAAGCCAATCCTGATAGTGCTACCATTCGTTTCGATGAAATTGTGCTGGTTGAACCGGGCGAAACGGGTAGCAAGCTGGGCGACGCGAATTTCTACGATTACGTTATTGTAGAAGGGTCAACTGACAACGGCCAGACCTGGAAACCGCTGGTAGATGCCTATAGCTCCGTCGACAAAAAAGAGTGGCTGACCTGGTATAATCTGTATTTAACGGGAGGGACCTACAACGAGTGGAACTCGGAAGCTGTAGGAACCCCGGCGCTTTATCGACAGCGGCTCATTTCATTGCTGAAGCCCCAAAGTGCCTTTAAAGCGGGTGATCAGATCCTGGTTCGGTTTCGGTTGTTTGCCGATCAATTATCGTATGGCTGGGGATGGGCCATTGATAACCTGCGGATTCAGGCGCCCCCTCCGCCTGTTGTATTGGGCGTCGACGATCCAATCGGCATATCAACCTTTGACGTATATCCTAATCCGGTAAACAATGGGCAACTGCGTCTTCAGGCTGATTTCCCCAAATCAATTGCCGAAGTTGGGCTAACGATCCGTAATTTAACCGGGCAATCCCTACGACAACAGACTATTAAACTGGGTGGGCGAAATCTGGATAAACGGCTGGATATAAGCGAACTGCCTGATGGGTTGTATTTTGTTCAATTAACCGCAGGCGATGTAATTCTGACAAAGAAGGTTATTATTACCAACGGAGAGTAATAGCTGATTTTCCATTATGAAAGTTTGCCTGCCATTTCTGCTGATCTGGATTGTTGTCGGATGTTCACCTGCCCGACGTATTAACCGTGATCTACGTACCAAACCGATCTATACCGATCATTTTACAGGCGTTGCCCTTTATGATCCGGTTCAGCAACGGGCGCTTATTCAGCACAACGCCGATAAACCCTTCACGCCCGCATCGAATACGAAACTGTTTAGTTTTTACGCGGGGCTACTTTCACTACACGATTCATTGCCGGTTCTGCGCTATGCCGTTCAGCACGATTCGCTTATTTTCTGGGGCACAGGCAATCCGTTGCTACTGCATCCTGATCTGACCGATACAACGGTATTGGCTTTTCTACGGAATCGACCTGAGCGCTTGTTTTTTTCGCCAGCTAATTACGATGGCCCCCGTTTTGGACCCGGCTGGGCCTGGGACGACTATAATGACGATTATTCTCCCGAGCTGGCTCCACTGCCTGTTTATGGAAATGTGGTCCGCTTCAGGAATGGGAAAATTAGCCCCCGCCGACTGGCCGACAGTGTACAGCTTGTTTCGGGTGGTAAAGCGCCCGCAGGCATCCGAAGAGCTGAATTCAGTAACCAGTTTACGCAGTTGGCAGGAGAAAAGCCAGCCCGTCAGGATGTGCCGTTCCGTTGGTCGGCGGATTTAGCGGCCCAATTGCTGGCCGATACTTTGCATCGACCCATTTCGGTGGTGAATACTCCTGTTCCGGCTACTGCCCGATTGCTGCGTGGTTCCTCAACCGATTCGTTGTACAAACGGATGTTGTATGTGAGCGATAATCAGTTTGCGGAGCAGGTGTTGTTTATGGTGTCGGCCGAGCGCAATACCCGGCTACTGGCGCCTGCTTCTGAATTGCATCGACTGGTAGATAGTGTTCTACATGTCCCGGTTGCTCCAGAAGGACACTCGCCCATCCGTTGGGTCGATGGGTCAGGCCTGTCACGGTACAACCTGTTTACCCCCAATGTACTGATCGATTTGCTCGGACGTATCTTTACCAAGGTTCCCCAACAGCGACTGTTTGCGCTACTTCCTGCCGCCGGGCAATCGGGCACATTGCAACGTATGTCTATGGCCGGTAAGCCGTATGTCTTTGCCAAGTCGGGTTCCATGACGGGCGTGTATAACCTCAGCGGCTATGTCGTGGTGCGTTCAGGCAAAGTGCTTTACTTCAGTATCATGCACAACAATTTCACGCAAGCTGTCAGCGAAATGCGCCGACGAACAGGGGAGTTGTTAAAGGAGATTCATGAGAAGTTCTGACGGCTCATAATAGTTGTAAAGGTTCCTGATAAGGATTCAGTACGTGCCTGTTCATCTTAAGTAGAAAGCTGTTACTTTTGCTTCTATTAACGGTAATGCGTTTAAATAGAGCTTGTTATCTAACTCAACAACCATGCAAATATCTACTTTATCAGCCGTAGTAACTTTATGCCTACTGTTGAATTTATCGTCCTGCCTAAATCATGATTCACCTGAACCCTTGTCACCTGTACGTCTTCGATTAAAGAATGTGCAGGGCAATTCAGTAAACACGACATACACCTACGATAACCAAAATCGACTGGCGACAATTACCAAAGTAGATGGTAGTTTTGGCGTATTTGCCTATGGTGATCCTGATAAAAAATACGTTAGCACAGACGCTGAAAAGGACTTCACGTACTTTATCCTTTATTCAAATCCGGCCGATAGGACAACGGGCGAAATCACTCGGCTACCACAAACGCTTAACGGTACTAATTTCCAGGCAGATACCTATCCTCTCGTGAATTCAAAGTTATTTCTCTCCTGGAAGAGTAGATATACTACGTATAGCTTCGACGCTAACAAACACGCCACCAGCATTTTTAGATATTCAACAGCTCCGACAGGGGATAGCTATTCGTATACGTATACAGGTGAAAATATTACAAAAAATATAACCAGGCTTTCGGGCGGGCATTTTGTGTCCAGTTACATGTTTGCCTATGATGATAAAATTAACCCGTTTTATGGGTTATTAGACCCAGGTCTTACTGATATGCAGGTTTTTAGCCGAAATAATGTTGTTACTACTGCCTATACCTCTGAGCCATCTATTCCAAACCCGGTTACTGTATACGAATACGAGTATAACGCCCAAAATTTACCGATCAAACGTATAATTAAACAGGGAGTTAATGTCGGAGAAATATTGACCTACACCTACGAATCCTATTAGCTAACGTGGCCATTGCGCTAGCGGTTGAGCACTGGATTTTGAACGATTGGCAGCCTTTTCAGGAAGTAATCGTACGGTAAGAGCTGTTTTGCTGTTGGCCGGTAAGGTGACGTCAAAACCGACTCGAATTGTTCCGGGATTGGCGGCATCATACTCGTTTGGCGGGTCTGTCGACCAGGTTTTTAGCGTTGCGCCAGCAGGCTCAACAACGTCCAGAATGAGCTTTTTTCCATCTTTAGTCAGTTCAGCTTTACTTCCGCCCAAAAGATTGACCGATGCCTGGGTAAGCATTGTCCAGCGAACAGTGGTTTCGGTCGGTAATGCCTCTAATTCATCCCGAACGAGTACGTAGGCTTTATCGACTATGGCAACGCCCCGAACTGCTTTGCTCAGAGACTCCTTGTAAATATCCGACAAATCAGTCTGTGCGTTTAAGAACGACGGATCTGCTGATGAGCTGGTAATGGAAGCTTTTCCCATTACACGCTGAAGCTGATTGTTAACGGTGAGAGTGTTATGTGTAAAGTTATTGTACCGGAAAATCTGCCATCGTTGGGAATCCTGCCGACTGTTCCACAAATCGACCCCTTTCGATTCCAGCGATTCATAATTCTGCATCCCAAAATCCATAGCCCAGCGCACCCCATCGGCTTCCATTACGAATGACCCAATATCCATATGTGCGTGATTGACTGAAGGGCTCCCCGTTTTCAGGCCGACAAAAAGAGCGGCTGGGTCTGACCACGATGTACGCATCAGGGCAACCGGGTTCTTACCTTCCCCAACCCATAGCGTTGTTTTAGGAGCCGCTATTGCCGACATACCAATGCCGTTACTCCACAGCATGATGGCGGGTAAAAGCCGTTCGCCCGTGTGCCGTTTGGGGTCGTTGTTCATCAAGCGGCCGCGCTCTACCCAAAGCAGGGAGGGCGTATTCTGCTTCTGTGCGAACCAGAACATGGCGGGCTGTAATTCGCCCGACAGGCCCGAGTCCGAATAGTTGAAGGCATTCCCTGACGGACCCGTCATATTTTCCAGATAAGCCGCCGTTTGTAAAAATCCGGGTTGTTTTGAAAGTCCAAAATCGGTTCCGTAGGCTTTTTCGAGTGCGCTGATGAGCATCACATTGAAGGTGGTTCCATAACCCCAGTAACCATATCCTTCGGGGTAAGCACCGTCGGGCCGGTAGTCGCCCATAGGTAGCACAACGGAGTCGATAGCTCGGTTTATAATCGTTTTGGTTAGCTCAGGCTGGTCGTCGGCAATGGCTAACGCACCATAGGTCATGCCTGCATTGCAAACCTGATTCCAGTTGTGCGATGCTTTCAGCCAGCTATTGTATTTCGTATCTAGTGATGGTTGAACCCCCTTTTTCAGAATGGCTTCCTTAATCGTAGATCGGGACTCTGATGATAAATCGTTGTAAAGCCAGTCGTATCCAATTGCTACAGCCATCGTCATTTCGGCTACGTCCAGAAAATGCGTTGGGTTCCAGTCGTCAAAGGCGGAGAGAGCCAGGAGTTCTTTTTCGGCTCGTTTCAGGTATTTATCCTGCTGGGTCAGGCGCCAGGCATAGGACAAATAAAAGATACGACGCAGAGCCTCACGAGATACGGAAAGCAACCGACGGCCAATTTTGATACGTTCCAGAGGAGCTTTATCCACCAGTTCGTCACAGGTTGTCAGCATGGCCTGATGGAGACTATTCCAGGTTTTATCGGCCGTGAGCGTTCGTTTTATGCCATCTTCTTCACCCGCCAGTAAAAGCAACCGAGGATGCGCCGATAGTTTATTGACATTCGCCAGATGATCGACCTGTGCGTAGAGTGAAATTGTTGTGAGAAAGAATAAGCAAAAAACGCAGAAGCGGATACGATTCATAACAGTTAACAACGTTAAGTTGAGCGTTACGTTGTATAAGCTGTAAATAAGGGTAGATTACCTATAAACTTACCGCTTGATGAGTAAATAGACTGGATAGCTCACAATAATGAACCCAATGGCATACATGCTGCTCGAAAAATCGCCAATGACAACGCCCACCAAAAAGGCCAGCGAAGCCATCAGCAGAGCCCAGGTTGAGAACGGATAACCCCAGGCACGCACTGGTCTGGCTAGATTCGGTTCTGTCTGCCGCAGGCGGATCAAAGCCGCAAATGCTGAAGCATAACAAAGCACGAAGAAGAACGTCGCAATATCTGAAAGCTTGCCGTAGGTATTGGTCAAAATCATCAGAACCGATGCGCCAGCCGTTAGCATGGTCGCATTCATGGGAGTACCACCTGCATTGACCTGATTCACAAACCGAAAGAACAAACCGTCGCGACCCATGGCGAAAATGACGCGGGGATTAAACATGATCTGTGCGTTTATGATGCCCATAATCGAGATCATCAGCAGAAACGTAACGACCTGTGCGCTACCGGGACCAAACAGGAGTTGAACGGCATCGGCGGCTGGGAGCTTGGAGCCTGCCAGCATAGATACAGGCAATACATACAGCAGGGCTAGATTGACAAGGATATAAATGCCAATAATCAGCAGTACCCCACTAATCATCGACCGGGGCAAATTCCGGCTTGGGTCAACATCTTCTTCCGTAAAGTAAGCGGCTGTATGCCAGCCGTCGTAGGTATAGAAAACCGACTGGAGGGCAGCCAGAATACCCAACCATACACCCCCTTCGGCCAACGGGCGAATCGTAGATGCGGCCAGAGTAGGTTCTTTAGGGGTCACGGTAAAGCATACAATGACGAAGGCTAGTAGCCCAACGGCTTTCAGTACGCTCATGACTTCCTGTGCCCGACTGGCCAGTCGGACGCCTATCGAGTGAAAGGCGACAAAAAGAGCCAGGATGCCAATGGCAATGGTTTTTTGGTAGGCAATGGCTGAAGGAAACAGCAGGGCTGTGTACTCGCTCATGACAGCCGCCCCAAAAGCCATGGCCGATACACTCCCCAGCCAGCTACTGATACCGATAATAAACCCAGCGTAATTGCCGAAGGCGCGATGCGCAAACACATACCACCCGCCCGCTTTGGGCAACATAGTGCCTAACTCCATTACCGACAGTGACCCCGCCAGGGCATAGGCACCCACAATCAACCAGACCGCAATGATAAGCGTCGGGTCGCCAATGTCCTGGGCAATTGGACCGGGCTTCCGTAAGATACCCGTACCGATGGTTCCGCCGATGGTTACCGCAACGCCAAAGCCGACGCCTAATAATTTCTTGAGTTGATTCTGGGCCATAGTGATACGGGGGCTATTTACGGTAGTCGGTTTACAGGGGCTGGCATAAGATCGCTTCGCGCTACCACAAAACCGCATACGATAAACCGAATACCTGATTTACAATGATAGCGAAAACTTTCTTCGCTCGGTCAGGCATATGCATCAAACGGGCTTCAACGCTGTTTTTTCGTAAGTTTGTCGGTATGAGAATCTTGCTTACACATCCAGCTGTTTTGGTTTTTGTGGGGGGAGGGGCGGGAAGCCTACTACGATACTGGGCGGGCCGGCTGATTCCAGCTACACTTATCGGGCCGTCGTTTCCCAATGCCATTTTGTTTGTGAATGTAGTGGCCAGTTTTGTCCTGGGTGCCGTGGTTGGCTGGGTAATCAATCGGTCGGCGGGCGACGAAATGCGGTTATTGATAGGGGTTGGATTTTGTGGTGGACTCAGTACATTTTCCAGTTTCAGCTACGATACGGTCGTTCTGCTGCAAAATGGCCGCTTTGCCGCAGCGCTGCTTAATGTCGGTTTAAATATCCTGCTTTGCTTGTTAGCTTCGGCCGGAGGATTGATGCTTGGGAAAGGTATATAAACATGAAACACCTATACATCGCAATTATTTTATTATCACTAATGAGTTCAGCCCTTCAGGCACAGGATATAGCGCGTCGGTTGTTCGATGCCCATGACACGTTCAAAGAAAAAGCCCTTACCCATCGTCGATTCAAACACGCCGATATTGTCCCCTTGCTGAATGCTCTGGGAAAACCCTTATCGGTAAGTCCGGTTGGCGAGTCGCTGGAGAAACGGACGATCTATGCAGTAAAGGCCGGGACAGGGGCAACAAACATACTTTTATGGAGCCAGATGCATGGTGATGAGGCTACGGCTACCATGGCCCTGTTTGATATTTTCAACTTTCTTCAGGCTAAAAATGACGGTTTCGACGAGCTTCGGCAGTCCATTCTGAGCCAGATGACAGTTCATTTTGTGCCGATGCTCAACCCCGATGGCGCCGAGCGGTTTCAACGCCGAACAGCCACCGATATCGATATGAATCGGGATGCGCTTCGTTTACAGACGCCCGAAGGGGCCTTGTTGAAACAGCTGCAACAAACGCTGAAACCTCTGGTGGGTTTCAACCTGCACGATCAGAGTCCGCGTTATAGCGTTGGTAAAACGGGAAAGCAGGCTGTCGTGTCGTTTTTGGCGACGGCTTACGATGAAGATCGGAATGTGAACGATGTTCGCCAACGCTCTATGCAGTTGATCGTGGGTATGAACCGGGTGTTGCAACAGTTTATTCCCGGACAAATTGCCCGATACGACGATGAGTTTGAACCACGTGCCTTTGGCGATAATATCCAGAAGTGGGGGACAACCCTGATTCTGATTGAATCGGGAGGCTACAAGGGCGATTCGGAAAAGATGGCGATTCGACGGCTGAACTTTGTGGCTATTTTAACGGCGCTGAAGGAGATTGCCGATGGGTCGTATAAGCAGGAACCCATTGCCGATTACCAGGCTATTCCTGAAAATGGCCGTGCGTTGTTCGATGTACTGATTCGAAACGCAACTGTCATGCGCGAAGGTCGCCCGGTTATGGTCGATATCGGAATCAATCATAATGAGGTTAGTGATGGAGCCGCCCGAACATTCCAGTACAAAAGCGTAGTTGAAGACATCGGCGACTTATCGACCTTCTACGGTATCGAAGAGATTGATGCGACTGGATTAACGCTTGTTCCGGCTAAAATTTATCCCGAAACGCTGGATACGGCTACTGATCTGGCTAAACTGGATTTACCTGCCTTACGACGCGATGGAATTCTTGTCTTCAAGATTCGAAAATCCAGTAAGAAAGAGTTTCCTGCACAGCCGGTTCATCTACTGTATGAAGGTGACTTACCGGCTCAGCCGCTTCAACTCGAACAGATACCTACGTTTCTGCTGAAAAAAGGAGATCAGCTACAGTATCAGTTTGTAAATGGGTTCTGGAAAGAAGTGCCGTCCAGTGCTGGTAGCCCACAAAATGGCGTGATTGACTGACGCATTGAATAAGTATAATTCAAGCGTAATACTAGGGTAATGTTGGGGTAACAACTGCGGGGTAGATTTGTCCTGTAGTCGGTTGGCTAATTTCCGCTAAGCCATTCTATACATTTTCATATTGGTGTCGCATGAAAGGCCAGGGCTTTGCGCTGGCTTTTTTCTTTGCCTTACCGCCAAACCTTCGAAATAGACCGAAAACACCCATTGTGGCCTGGTCAGGGGAAGTTCATTCAACAGTATAAACCTGTTTCCTGAAAAAAATAAAACGCCCGACTCACAAAAGTCGGGCGTTTTGATTAGTCTGAAAACGCCGATTAGAAATTGAACCGGGCTCCCAGTTGCATTTGCCAGCGTGAACTGAGCGGATCGATGGAGTAAGGAGCTGATGGGCGCGACCAGGTAAAGGTGGGGTCGCCCGTTGCTGGGTTCGTTGCCCGACTAAGCCCAATTGATGCTGTCGAGTTGAATGTATTGGGCGAGAAGTAGTAGTAGCCCAGTTTCTTGTCCAGCAAGTTCAGGAAGTTGATGATGTCGTAGCTAATCTGGATCGACTGACGGCCTTTCAGCTTAAACTCGTGCAGGAAACGCAGATCCATCGTATTGTTCCAGGGGGTACGACCGCCATTCCGCTCGGTGAACGTTCCTTTACGGGTTTTCAAATATGGATCGGATTCAACAAAGGCCATAAAGTCGGTAGCCTGCGAACCTGTTGGCAGTAGTTTCTGGGCTTCGGCCAGGTCGCGTGGAATATAGGCCAGACTGTTAGCCTGACCCGTACCGTCAATTGTTGAGTTTACGTACCCCCATGAGAACGGCGCTCCCGATTGCAGCGAGTAGAACAGCGTAACCGTAGTGGCATTGCGTGGATTCCAGACCTGGCGGTAGTTGACCGTACCCACAATCCGATGACGAATATCGAAGTTTGAGTATGCCAGTTGCGGATCGTTTGGGGTAAGAGACTGGTTCAACTGCCAGTTCGATTCCATTGAGTTACGAATACCGTTAGTGAGGTCGAATGACTTCCCGTAGGTGTAGGCCGTTGAGAAACCGAAGCCCATCGGGAAGTTCCGCTGAATCTGGCCAGTCAGGCTATAGCGATAGCCTTTGTTGGTGTTCGTCAGCATGTAGGCATTGGCGAAATTGTTGTCGATGCGTTGCGCTCCGGCGGTTCCGTTGCTGGCTACATAAATAGGCTGTTGTTGCTGGGTATCGTAGCTGTAGTATCGAACCACATCTTTGGTATTGACCTGCATAAATTTGAGGTCATTGATCACTTTAGTGTACAACCCTTCAACCGTGAACTTATAACCACCTATTGTATAATCGACCGCAATGTTGTTACGGAACATCTGGGGCATCTTGAAGTTGTTATCGATCAGGTCGACCTGCGTACGGGTTACACCACCATTGGCCGGATTGTTGTTGATAAGCAGCCCACCGTTCGGAATCAGCGGATCGCCAACCAGCTTGGTTGCGGCCGTAGCGTTGTTGTTGAAGTCATACGCGCCATAGCCAACTCCGTTGTTGTAGAAGGCATACCCTAACCAGGCAAACGGAACCCGACCTGTAAACAACCCGGTACCACCGCGAATGATCAGACTCTTGTCGCCTTTGGCATCGATGGTAAAGCCTAAGCGGGGCGAAATCTGAGCATTATTCAGATACGAATTAGTGATCTGGTTCAGCGGGGTGTAGGTGTAGGTTTTGCCGTAGTTGGCAACGTCACCCGCCGAAGCCGTTACCTGCGAGCTAAGGGTTGGCTTTTTAGGCAGTCCCGTGTAATCCACACGGATACCTGGCGACAGTTTGATGCGGTCTGTTAGCTGGATGTCGTCTTGTAAATACAGGCTCAGCAGGTTTACGTTGAAATGAGCGTAGGGATTGTCGAATTGCTTTTGCAGATCGTTGGTGGCATCGCCAAAGGGATAGCTGCCCCGTACCCGGTTCGGCAATTTGGCCAGAAATTCATCCACTGATCGGTACGAAATCCGTCCGTTGGGCGAGTTGACAAACCCGTAATCAATCGTATACAGCTCATTGTGGGTGCCCAGCGTGAAGGTATGCTTGCCTGAATAGAAGGTAAAATTGTCGGTTACCTCAAACGTTTTCTGACGGAGATTGAACACAGACGCTTCCCGGTCGTTCCCTAAGAAGATTGTACCCCCATTGTACGCAATTTCAACCTGTGGGAAGGTCCGAACATTGGAAAGCGTGTTGCGAAAGTCATGAACACTCGAATAACCAACGATCAGGCTGTTGGAGGCCCGGCCACTGAACTGGGTTTTTAACTCAGCAACAGTGCTGGTCTGGTTGTTCGATTGTTTGAAGTCGATGCTACCAAAGCGGAAGTTAGCCGCATCACGTTCCAGATTCGTTGCTTCCGAAAATACCGTATTATTCCGAATGGTCAACTGGTTTTTGTCGTTGATATTCCAGTCGAGTCGGTTAAAGAATTTTGTGCTGTTGGAATAGATCGAATAGTTGCCAAACGAACCAGCGTCAAGGCCATAGTTCGTTTTTACGAAATCGCTGATCTGCTGGGCGACCGCTGCATCTTTAATCAACGAGCTGGGCGTGCCTGCCTGAAACTGAACGGGGTCTTGACGGCGGGTGATTTCTTCGTTTGTAAAGAAGAATAGTTTGTTTTTGATGATGGGGAAACCAACCCGAACACCCGTCTGGTATTCATAAAAGGAACTGGGGAGCTTTTCTTTCGCATCCGAAGCACCATTCCACGAACCTGTCAGCGTAGCATTCCGACCAAAGCCGTATACGGAGCCCGTTACCTCGTTCGTACCGCTCCGGGTAACTGCGTTTACTGAACCACCGAGAAAGTTACCAAGCCGAACGTCGAATGGAGCTACTGCCACCTGAATATCCTGAATAGCATCCAGGCTAACCGGGTTGGTGCGGGTACTGGAACCGGGTTGCCCCGACGTTCCGGTTGAGCCACCCAGCGAAGGGCTGAAGCCAATGGCATCATTGTTGATCGCTCCGTCGATGGTTACATTATTGTACCGGAAGTTGGTACCAGCAAACGAGTTGTTGTTATTGGCCTGGGGCGAAAGCCGGGTCATATCGGTCAGGCTGCGCGAAATAGTGGGTAACCGACGAATGGCTTCGCTGTTTATGCTACTGCCTGCTCCCTGGCGTTCACCTTCACGGCTGCCTTTTATCACAACTTCGGTCAGTTGAGCACTGGCATCCTGTAGCGTCAGATTCAGATTGGTGGTTTCACCCAGCCGAAGCACGACATCCGATATGGTTTCAGTATTGTAGCCCACATATGTGACAACCACCTGATAAGGGCCTCCGGCATTCATATTATTGATTCGGAAACGACCTTCAATATCCGTTACAGCTGCATACTTAGTGCCGGTTGGCGTATAAACAGCCTGTACGGTAGCGCCTGGTAAGACTTCTTTTTTTGCGTCGGTGATAAGGCCGCTAAGACCACTGGTAGTAACCTGCGCCCAGGATACAGAAGCAGTGGCGATGAAAACTATTAATACTAATAAGGTAGATACGATTGACTTCATTTGCGAAAGCGCATTGATTTCGGTGCAAAATTCATGGAAATCAGCGCGCTACGTGTTAAGCAAATGTTATGATGCCAATAGGCATAGTTAAGAATTTGTTAAGAAAGACTTCTAATGCATAATCTGTTGGTTATATACGCTGGACAAGGTGCCCAGGCTGATTTAGAATTCAACTAAAAATTAATCGGTTGATTTTGTTACCTATTGTAAACAGCCTCGTCTAATACTCGACTAAATCGATGAACTTTTAGGCTGTTTTCCAGCGTTCGGCATTAAACTTGTAACAGCTTCTGGTATTAAATGAAAAAATGAAATATTTAATACGAAGTTGGATTAGTTTTTGGCTGGTTGTGAATGACTTAGTAATTTGGTGCCTTGCAATACTCAAAGTGCTTTTCTGTAACTCCCTAATATATACGTTTACCCACTAACTACCGTAACAATGATTTCCAAAAAGGCTAAATATGCTATCAAAGCCCTTAAAGTATTGACCGAAGAGTACGGAAAAGGCCCTGTACTAATTTCTTATATTTCGGCTAAAGAAAATATTCCGAAAAAGTTTCTGGAAGCCATTCTGCTTGAACTTCGTAACCACGGTATTCTACAAAGCCAGAAGGGCAAAGGAGGAGGGTATCTTCTACGCGTCGATCCGAGTCGTGTCAATCTGGCACAGGTGTTACGCGTTATCGATGGCCCCATTGCGCCAACTCCCTGCGTGTCGTTTAACTTTTATGTAAAATGCGACGACTGTGATGATGAGGTGACCTGTGCACTGCGCCCAATTATGGAGCGCGTTCGGGATGCGAATCTGAGTGTGTACGAAAATACGTCGCTGTTGACGTTCCAGGTGGCAGGAACTGTCGAAGCCGTTGGGGACGCTAGCCCCGAGCTTGTTGAAGCGTCAAAATAAACTGTTAAACATAGAGTAGGGGTAACGGAGTTGTTAAGTTTGATGGCTCCGTTACCCCTACTCTATGTTTAACAAGATTGTTCTTCTATTCTTCAGCTGGCTGGTGTTCTTTCCGCAGCAAGTCGTTAACCGTTTTTACCGGGTTAAACGTAATCAGCGGAACTTCTACAAAAATGGTATTCCAGTTGGCCATAGCGCCATTCCACAGACCCGGCAGTTCCTGCGCTTTCAAGTCTTTCCCGTCTTTCGATTTTGCCGTAATGAAGCCTGTCAGTGGATCGCGGTAAGCGGGCAGATCATATTTTTTGCCATGGCGATCGTTCAGTCCACAAACTAAATCGACAGGGTTGAAGTGCGTCGCTTCGTCAAAAATGGCTTTTTGGGCTGGGTCAGCCAGATCAATCTGGGCCGATTCAACCACTTGCAGCGAAACGGATCCATCCTGATTTCGGGCCCAGAACGGTCCGCCACCGGGTTCACCAACATTTTTCACCATGCCACATACGCGCACAGGCCGATCTAGCTTCCGCCGGAAATAGGCTACTTTCTCTTCGTTTGATAAGCTGTCAAACCCGTCAGGAGGGAGTGTGAACAAGGTTCGTCGGAACAATTCATCGGCTTCGGCCAGATACCCATCGCTTACGTCTTCAGCGTCCAGAAGATCCTGTAAACGAGCAATCTGCTGTTGGGCATCGAGCAATACAGCGGCCAGTACTTTTTTATAGGTAATGGTTGGCTCCTTAATTTCATCCGGTACCACATTGTCGATGTTCTTGATAAACACAATGTCGGCATGAATATCGTTGAGGTTCTCGATCAAAGCGCCATGCCCCGCCGGACGGAACAATAATGAACCATCGGCATTGCGGAACGGCGAATTATCCATATTGACCGAAATGGTATCGGTCGATTTTTTCTGTTCCGAGAACGAAATATCGAAGGTTACCCCCAACCAGGCCTCATAATCTGCTTTTTGCTCCTCAATGAGTTGTTCGAAGCGAGAGCGGTGTTCGGGCGACACGGTAAAGTGAATTTTTACCAGGCCATCGGCGTTGGCGTAGGCGGCTCCTTCAACCAGATGCTCTTCTACTGGAGTACGCGGGCCATCGATATACTGGTGAAACTTGAGCAACCCTTTTGGCAGACTCCCATAATCCAGCCCTTTGTCGGTCAGCAGATAGGTCAGTATGGTTTTTCGATCGTTGTCGGCCACCGCTTTGTCCAAATCCAGACCATCGGTTGCCATAGCCGCTTTTAGGTCTTCATAGAATGCGAAATCCGTAAGGCGGGTAAAGACTTCATCAACCGATTTGTCGGACTTACCATCCAGAGCAGCAAACAATGACTTAAACATCCGGGTAGCGGCCCCCGACGCGGGTACAAATTTGACCAGATCACGCTCATGGGTTGCGGCATCAAAACGGTGAATATAAGCCGTTATCTGGTCGTCGGGTACACGAACGATGCCATCGCCAATGGTAGCGGCCTTAATGACATTCAGGTATGGAAAGCCCTCTACGAAGTGCTGTATTTGCTGGTCAATCTGGTCGAGGGTTACCCCTTGTACCAGAATCTGGTCCTGGTCCTGCTCAGTAAACTGCATAGCAATAAGATGAAATAGCGTTTAGAACGTTGGCAAATTGCGGATTTCGATAATAGGACGCAAATCAATTTATTGCAAAAACACATAAATAAATGCCAATTTTGCACGCCCTAAGTCATTTCTTCATCACGAACCTTTGCCAGGCTCTAAACTAATACATTGCCATGAAACTAATTGCTTTCGATGCCGACGACACGCTTTGGGTTAATGAACCCAACTACGTAGATGTGAAGCAAAAGCTATGTGATCTGCTGGCGCACCATATTGATGAGGAGACACTCTCAAGCCGATTTTATGAAACTCAGATGCGAAACATGAACCTGTTTGGATACGGAGCAAAGAGTTTTATTTTGTCGATGATCGAAACGGCGATTCAGCTAACCGATGGTGCTATAACAGGTTCTGAAATTCAGCAGATTATTGATACCGGACGCCAGCTTATCGACTACCCGATTGATGTGCTGGATGGCATCCCTGAGGTGCTGGAAACACTTTCCAAAAACTTTGACCTGATGCTGCTGACCAAAGGCGATCTGTTCGATCAGGAGAGTAAAATTGCGCGTTTGGGCCTGGGGCATTATTTCAAGCACATGGAAATCGTTTCGGAAAAGAATGAGCAGGCCTATCAGCGCGTATTGCAGAAATACAATGTAAAGCCAGCCGACTTTATCATGATTGGCAACTCGTTAAAGTCCGACATTCTACCTGTCGTTCATATCGGCGGACACGCCATCCACATTCCATATTCCATCACCTGGATTCATGAGCGGGTGGAAGACGAACAACTGGTCGGTAAATCATTTACTACGCTGGAAAGCGCCCGTGAGCTACTGGCTTTGTTCTGAGGAATGGCGCTTGTCGTATCGCACGAGGGCTTCAACCAGAACATCGTCGGCCAGATTCTGCGAATGGGCCGCAATAAAGTCGGCGAGTTCGCGCCCCATATCGGGTAACACCCGGCTGAGTGAATACTCGGTAGGAATGATAAAACGGGGCCGATCACCTGCTTTTTGTAGGTAGAAATCTTTTGATAAAATGTATTTTCCATCGAATCGGTCTTCAGGAGGGGTACGTCTGGTGTACAGTTTGCGGTCAATCGGTCGAAGCTGCTTACTCCAACGGCAAAACAATTTTGTAGCACCATCATACAGAACTTCGTAGTAAGTAACTCGCTGTATACCCAATACTTTGTAAGGATCGCTAATGAACCGACGACCTTCGAACAAAAACTCATCGGGTAAAGCCTGTACTATGCCTACGGAATCGCTTAGCCCGCAATAAATCTGATCGACAACCAGGTTATAAGCAATGGCAGCAGGCACCTTATACTGATTTCTATACACCAGATAGCCATAGTGCCAGATCTGGTCGTTCAGATAAGGTGTTCCTAAATACGTAGGTGAATACCAGGTAGACCTGAAATTTTCTACAGTAATTAATCGACCTTTTTCATCCTGCGTAATAACCCGATACGGACGTTGGCCCTGGGCAAAACTCATGTTCTGACAAACTATACAGACCACGATGCTGAATAGATAGGCGAAGCGTTCCATGCCTGTGGTAGATGGTAGTTGCTATAACGTTCTGAGCGAATATAGTTGCTAAACCAGCTATAGGTTAGGACGTTAAGAGAGAATAGTTAAAATTAATCTCTTTTAAATGCAGATTTTTAGGCTTCTTAATAGAAGCTTATTCGATAAAATATTGGTCTGCATCTAGATTGGCTGGAAATTTCTGCCGAAATGCCTGTAAATCATCCAGGGAAATCGTTTGCTGATGAGCGATTTCGGTATCGGTATGGCGGGCAAGTACTTCCCCTTTAAAGTCAATGATGGCTGAGTCGCCCGAGTAGGGGTGGCCGTTTCCATCGATACCCACGCGATTGACGCCCGCTACATAGGCCAGATTTTCGATAGCTCGTGCCTGCAATAGCGTATTCCAGGGGGCTCGACGAACGGCTGGCCAGTTGGCTACATACAGGAGCAAGTCATAAGCAAACTCATGGGATTGGCCATCGGTGTTCCGGCTCCAGACCGGAAACCGAAGATCGTAGCAGACAAGCGGACAGATTCGCCAGCCTTTCCATTCTTTGATAATCCGACGAGTTCCAGCCGTATAAATTTTTTCTTCGCCCGCCATGCGGAACAGATGCCGTTTGTCGTAGGTATCGAACTGCCCATCGGGCTGCATCCAGACGAGCCGATTGAAGAACTTACCTCCTTCCTTTACCACATAACTTCCCGTTACTACAGCACCCGTTTGTGCCGCCATCTGCTTAAGCCAGCGGAAGGTGGTCAGGTTCATAGGCTCTGCTACAGAAGCGGCATCCATTGTGAAGCCCGTCGTAAACATTTCGGGCAATACGATCAGGTCACTAGGCTCGGTGAGGTTAAAAATACGCTCCTCCAGCATGGCGCGGTTCGCTACCGGATCTTGCCAGTATAAGTTGGTTTGGAGGAGAGAGATATTCATAGTAGAATGTACAAGGAACAATGTAGAATGGACGATTAGCAACCAACCTAATTGTCCATTCTACATTCTACATTACTTTGGAAACTTCATTTTATACTCCGCGTCGGTTTTGCCTTTTGAGATATCGGCCAGTTTTTTCTTGATGAGCGTCCGGCGGATAGGAGGTAGGTAATCGGTAAACAGTTTGCCTTCCAGGTGGTCGTACTCGTGCTGAATAATTCGGGCCGCCATGCCATCGTATTCTTCTTCGTGTTCGTTCCAATCGGTATCAAAATAGCGAATAACGACAATTTCAGGTCGGAACACTTCGCCCCGAATACCTGGAATACTCAGACAACCTTCCTCAAAGCCCCAATCGTCGCCCGCTTCTTCAATAATTTCAGGATTGATAAATACTTTTTTGAAATCAATCAGGCTTTGGTCAATTTCTTCTTCGGGCTCGCCTTCATTCATTGGGGAGCCATCGACCACAAACATCCGAATACTTTGCCCAATCTGTGGGGCCGCTAAGCCAACACCCGAAGCCGCGTACATGGTTTCGAACATATTCTCGCTCAACGTTTTTACGTCAATGCTACCGGGTTCAATGTCTTTAGCCCGCTTCCGTAAAACGGGGTCGCCATAGGCAATTATTGGGAGTATCATAAATTTAATGAATAATGGATAATGGATAATGAAAAACGTCTACAGGAAGTATTATGTATTATCCATTTTTCATTATCCATTATTCATTACTTTTTGCTTTCCATGTACGATTGTAGAATGATGGCGGCACTTACTTTATCGATGTTTCCTTTCTCGCGTCGGTCCTTTTTGGTACTTCCTCCGGCAATCATGGCCTGCAAGGCCATTACTGAGGTGAACCGTTCGTCGTGCCAGTGGACCGGAATATCGGGGAATGCGTTCTGCAAATGCGTCACAAACTTCCGAACCCGGGCGGTATTGTCGGTATCGGCACCATCTAGTCCTTTGGGCAAGCCCACTATATAAGCTTCGACGGGTTCGCGCTGCGTATAGGCCTTTAAAAACTTTAATACTTCGTGGGAAGGCACCGTTTCCAACGCCGAGGCAATTAATTGCAGGGGGTCAGTAACGGCTATACCCGTTCGCTTCGAACCGTAATCGATCGCTAATAGTCTTGCCATTTCGGTAACAAAGGTACGAAGGTTGATGGCAGGGTGCAAGAAGCGCGGGGCAGGGATAGCAGGGCACTCTACGCTTTCCAATCTATACTAACCCCTGCTCCAGGCCCTCCCTGCCACTTCTCCACATCGGCCCACGTATCCAGATCGATGGTACCTAGGTCAAAAGCCACTTCGGCACAATCATCCGCATGTTGTTGTATGAGCTTACGGGCACCTACATCGCCGGAGAGTTGCATAAACGTCGAGCGGTAGCTTATTGAAAATAAGGCGGGTACACCTAAATGATCAGGGTTGCCATACCGGCATGCAACGATTCCTTTGCCGGTCTGTTGCTGGGTATTAATAACCTTTTGCAGTAAATCAACCGTAACGAAGGGCTGGTCGGTCAGGAGAACCAGGAAGGATTCTATTGAGGTGTCGGTCAGACTAGTCAAGCCAGCGTGTAAAGAAGAGGCCAACCCCTCCTGCCAGTTCGGATTGGTTACTAGCTGAACGGGTAGATGCTGAATTACAGGCTGAATGAGCGATTGGTTGGCGCCCAAAACGACAATAACTGGCCCGGCCTTTAGCGATAATGCGGTTTGAACAATACGTTGAATCAGTGACGTACCGTCCTGTGTCAATAACTGTTTCGGCTGACCTCCGAGTCGGTTAGAAGCACCCGCTGCCAGGATGATTGTGGCGAGACTCATGCGTCCAGGCCTACTGTACCCGCACCGATGTCTTCTAAATCAATCGACGTACCGAGTCGGCCATAACCGGCGGCATTGCCCGAAACTCGTTCATGAATAGGGCCTGATTTGTCTTTCAAAAAACTGCCGGTTCGTCGGGTGAAGAACGCTTTTATTTCGGCAATAATGGAAAGCGCAATTTCGTCCGGAGTTTCAGCGCCCAGATCCAGACCAATCGGCGAATGAACGCGATTTAATTGAGCTTCCGAGAACGATAACCGATCTTTAGCAAATTCGTCCTGCATTTTGTCGAACCGTTTGCGGGGGCCCAGCATACCAATATAGGGCACTTCGGTTTTAAGAAGCTCCTGCAATACCGCTCGGTCGTAGTTGAAGTTATGCGACATCAGTACCGCTGCCGTGCGATCCGAAATGGTCAGTTGATCGAGCACCACCTGTCGGTCGGCATACAGAACACAGGTGGCGGCCGGGAATCGTTTAGGCGATAGGTGAGCAATGCAGTCGTCGGTAACGGTTACCTGCCAGCCTATTTCACGAGCGAGTTTGGCTACGGGAATCACATCGTATCCTGCCCCAAAAATGACTAATTCGATGCCCGGATCGATGCGTTCTATAAATACTTCGACAGTTTCCAGCCCAACTGTATAGCCTTTTGTCAATGGTTTCCCCAGATCGAAGACCTCTTCCATATCGGGCTTAAGCCAGGTCGGTACAGAGTCATCGGCTAGTCCTGTCAGCACAAACCGATTGCCAGGGAGTAATGTAGTGCCATCACTTTTCAGAATGGTGGCTAAAGCTCGGACATCACGTTTCTGGGCAAATTCCTTCAGAAACGCGATTGGGTTTTGGGGATTCGTAGGTTGAATCGGTTCGATCAGTACGTCGATAATGCCGTTGCAGCCTAACCCTACTCCAAAGCTGTTAGCCCCATCGTCCATGGTATCGTAAGTAACCACAATGGGTTGCCCATCGAGCATTACCTGTCGGGCTTTCCGTAGCGCATCGCCTTCCAGACAACCGCCACTGATCGCTCCTTCCCAACGCCCGTCGTCCGTAATGAGCATACGGGCGCCCGGACGCCGATACGAAGACCCTTCGACCCAGACAACAGTTGCCAAAGCGGCTTTCCGCTGCGAAAAGTCAATCTGCTCAAAAACGTCGACGATACGGGTTATTTCCTTCATAATGTAGGGTGTTCTGTTTACGGTAGCTGACGAGAACAATATAGCCGGGTCAGCTACCGTAAATTGCAATCGATTATACCTTCTCTAAATCAAACGGTAACGTACGAATTCGCTTGCCCGTGGCGGCAAAGACAGCGTTGGCCAGTGCAGGAGCCAGAGGAGGCAAACCCGGTTCGCCAACGCCTTTGATCGTCGGTCCGCCTTCGGCCAGAATATGTACCTCAACTTCAGGCATTTCCTGGATACGCAGCATTCGGTTCGCGTCAAAATTTGTCTGTACCGTCCGACCGTTGGCGAAGGTAATGCCATCTTTGGTAGCGGCAGTCAGGGCCATCGCAATAGCGCCTTCTACCTGCGCTTTTACGGTATCGGGGTTCACGACTGTACCGAGGTCAATGACGCAATAGACTTTGTCAACGGTGATGCCGCCCGATTTGTTTTTCGAGACTTCGACCACCTGACCGGCTAATCCAGCGAAAAACTCCCACTGAGCTACACCCCGGCCTTTTCCCTCAGGCAGCGGCTTATCCCAACCCGAAACCGCTTTCAGTTTAGTCATCATCCGCCTGGCGTCGGTATCCTTCGTTAGCAAGCTTAATCGGAACGCCATTGGGTCTTTCCCGGCTTTGTGGGCCATTTCGTCCAGAAAGCACTCGTGCGCAAAGGCAACCGTCGAACTAGTTACCGAACGCCAGTACGTGAGCGGAATATGAATGTCTGAATGGACGTAGCGAGTACGTAGGTTCGGAATCTCATATTTCTGCTCGCCCGTTCCTTCGAGCATGGTGCCGTCGGGTTTGGTTTTGTCGTATTTCTCACTCATCGTCGCGTCGATAGAGGGGGAAATAACCTTGTGCTGGAACGCAATGGCTTTCCCGTCGGCTGATAAGGCTCCGCGCATGGCTGAGAATGTGAGTGGGCGGAAAGGTCCCAGGCTTGTATCATCTTCGCGGGTCCAGACAACTTTTACGGGTTTGCCAACCGTTTTCGACAACAGAGCCGCTTCGGTAGCAAAATCCTGCGTGAGTCGACGGCCAAAACCGCCACCATTGAACATGACATGCACCGTAACATTATCGGGTGATACCTTCAACACCTTCGCAACCTCATCTTTTACCAGATCGCCCCCTTGCGTCGATACCCAAAGCTCAATTTTGTCGTCTGACTGGTAATGAGCCAGCGCGTTCATCGGCTCCATGGGGGAGTGGCTCACCATAGGAGTTTCATAGAACGCTTCCAGTTTGGTTGGGGCTTCGGCAAAGGTTATGTCAAAATCGCCTGTGTTATGACCCACTACACCCTCTGCCTTCTCCAGATGACGAAGGCTTTTTTCGTAGTCGGCCGAGTTGAAGGTATCATGATGCTGATGGTCCCACTGCACCTTGAGTGCTTTCCGTCCCTGTAAGGCAGCCCAGTACGTATCGGCCAGAACGGCAACGCCTTCGTAACGGTTTTTGCCCATGATCCGCTCTACTTTCACCGCTTTCTGAACCCCTTTTACGTTCAGGGCTTGGGCCGCATCGAAGCTAACGAGTTTACTACCCAGCACCGGACACCGTTCGATAGACGCGTAGAGCATTCCCGCTATTTTAGCATCCATTCCAAACTTCGCCTGACCATTTACCTTCGGCGGTACATCGGGCCGGGGAATCGACTTGCCCAGCATCGTGAACTGTTTCGGGTCTTTCAGCTTCGGCTCTTTCGGTACAGGAAGTTTGGCCGCTGTTTCGGCCAGTTGCCCGTAGGTGAGTTTTTTGCCTGATGGTTTGTGAATTACCGTCGCATTTTCAGCGTAACATTCCTCGACGGGCACATTCCATTGATCGCTGGCGGCTTTGATGAGCATCTCGCGGGCTGAGGCTCCCACTTTTCGCATCTGCGTATAGCCACCCCGAATGGAGCCGCTGCCACCCACCGCCTGCGACCACATACCACCATATTTTTTTTCTCCACCCGTTTGCCGGATAATGACTTTATCCAGTGGTACTTCCAGCTCTTCGGCAATCAGCGCGGGCACCGACTGATAGGTTCCCTGTCCAATTTCGGGACGGGGGTTCATAAGGGTAATTTGCCCCGATTTGTCGATCAGTACGTAAGGAGTAAGTTCGGCCGTTTCAGGCTGGGCCAGTCCAGGCTGGGCACTCAGGTTATGTACCGGGCTGGCCAGCAGATCGGTGCCCGATAGGCCCAGCGCAAACGTAGCCCCAGTCAGTCCGGCTGCTTTCAGAAAAGCCCGACGGGACGGGTTCGATTCAGATTGTTTCGGGTTATGGCTCATCGTTCACCGATTTTAGGGGCTGATTTGGGTAGTTTGGGCGCCGATGTCATCTCGGCCGATGCCGTATGAATGGCCTGACGAATCCGATTGTAGGTACCACAGCGGCAAATATTCCCCTGCATAGCGGCATCAATATCCGCATCGGTTGGCTTGGGCGTTTGTTTCAGCAGGGCCAGTGCCGACATGATCTGGCCTGACTGGCAATAACCACACTGCGGCACCTGATGCTCGATCCAGGCTTTTTGAATCGGGTGGTCGCCATTCTTCGAGATACCTTCGATGGTCGTGATTTTATGACCTGCTGCCGCCGAAACCGGGAAGCTACAGGAACGGATCGGGTTGCCATCAAGATGTACCGTGCAGGCACCGCATTGGGCGATACCACAGCCGAATTTGGTGCCCGTTAGTCCGACAACATCCCGAATGGCCCATAGTAAGGGCATTTGAGGATCAATGTCCAGCGTATGCACCTGATTATTAATCGTTAGCTTTACCGCAGCCATAACGAATAAAGATAGGGTTTGAAAACTTGTTTATAGACGGAAAGATACAAATTATAGCTGAAACCTGCTCCGTTTTATAGATACATGGTTTATTGGGGGGATAGATAGTAATTGTTGTGCCCATGGAGTTGCCAAAATGACGGAAAGCGTTTTAACTTTCCCCATGACTTTTGCTGAACAATTAACGACCTACTTCCAGACCGTTGCCGAAGAGTGCATTTTAGGCCTTTCGCTCGATTGTGTTATCTTTGGTTTTCATGATACACGGCTGAAAGTTTTATTGCTACGCTGGAAAGACACAAACGAGTGGTGTCTGCCGGGTGGGTTTATTTATAAGGAAGAATCGGTTGATACAGCTGCCGAACGTGTATTGCGCGAACGTACCGGATTAGACCAGATTTATCTCCAACAGTTTCATTTGTTTGGCGAAGCCGTTCGGTACGACTGGCAGGATACCTGGCAGCGACAGCAAATCCCTTTTTCATTTGGCAGTCGATGGCCGAAGCGGACCATATCGGCAGGCTATTACGCGCTGGTCGATTATACAAAAGTGACGTCAACCACCGATTTTATGTCGGACGAGTGTAATTGGTGGGATGTCAGTGAATTGCCATCAATGCTTTACGATCATCGGAATATTGTTGATGTAGCGCTTAAAACGATTCGGCTTCAACTTAACTGGCAACCCATTGGATTGAATCTGATGCCCGAAAAGTTCACTATCCCCGAACTACAACGACTATACGAAGCCGTACTGGGCCGGACACTGGATGCCCGTAATTTTCATAAAAAGATAACCGGCTTAAATATTCTAAAACGACTGGACGAACGCCGTACGGGTGGTGCCCATAAATCACCTTACCTCTACCAGTTCGATGAAGAAAACTACCAGAAAGCGCTCATCAACGGGAGCTTGATTTTTATCTGACCTGTCTTGCATGGCTACTCTTATCTAATTCGTAACCTGATCGGGCCAACATTAACGCACGCTGCGCAGTTGTTTTCAGGAATACAACAATTGATTCTATGGATATAAATGCAAATCCTGCGCAGGAATTAGGGCTTGGTGTGATCGGAATGGGAGGATTCGGTTTGTTTGCCGTTCAACAGTTTTTGCAGGTTGGTTTTCCTGACGGACTTCATGCAAAGCTGGTTGCCATTGCCGGATCGAAGCGAGAAGAAGCCGTCACGGTTGCAAAACGGTTTGGGGCAGAACAGGTTGGCAGTCTGGAGGAACTGGTCAATCATCCTGGTGTCGATATTGTTTACATCGCTACACCCCCTTTCCTGCATTACGAGCAG
This sequence comes from Spirosoma aerolatum, assembly GCF_002056795.1. NCBI lineage: Bacteria > Pseudomonadati > Bacteroidota > Cytophagia > Cytophagales > Cytophagaceae > Spirosoma > Spirosoma aerolatum. Next base: position 43,954 of record NZ_CP020104.1, read on the forward strand.
GCTATGCTGGCGCTGAATGCGGGCAAGCATGTGATCTGTGAGAAACCGCTGGCCATGAATCCAGAGCAAGGGCAGGAAATGATTGATACGGCCCGGCGAAAAGGGTTACTGATGGTAACCAACCTGATGCAGCGGTACAATCCGATGTTTGCCCGAGTCAAGCACCTGATCGATAAAAAGATCCTGGGGGAGTTTCTACATGGGTATTTTGAAAATTATGCAGGGGATGAAGGGCTGTCGCCAGAGCATTGGTTTTGGGACCGGAGCAAAAGTGGCGGCATTTTTATTGAACATGGCGTACATTTCTTCGACATGTTCGCCGGGTGGCTTGGCGAGGGCACCATAAAAGCGGCTCAGGTGATAAAACGACCGAACAGCAACGATATTGAGGACCAGGTGCAGGCAACAGTCGAGTATGGAGATGATGAAAGCGGCCGTAAACTGGTCAACTTTTACCACGGATTTACCCAGACCGGCCGGATGGATCGTCAGGAAATGCGCCTTCTCTTCGAACGTGGCGATATTACCTTGTTTGAATGGGTGCCGACCCGGATGATTATGCGGTGTGTAGTCGATGAAGAAACGACTCGTGCGTTGATGGATTTATTTCCGGGCGCTCAGTTGAATGTTACGGCTAATATTGGCGGAAAGGACAGACCCTTGCGGGGCCGGCACAAAACCTTCGATGCCTATCAGCAGATCGAGCTTCGATTCGGATTTGGCGACGAAAAGCAGCACATCTACAGCGAATTACTCCGGCTCATGTTTCGCGATCAACTCCGAGCTATTCAGTATCCGGGTTCGCACCGTATTATTCAGGAAGAGAACGGCCTGGAATCGCTGAAAACCGCAATGATCGCTGATCAACTGGCGCGTAGATGAGATAACCCGCTAATGATTAGGTATTTTTAGTTATTAAAAAATTTAAAAAACTTATCCATATGTACTGGAAGGTGGTGCGAACTGGCTAAATTTTTGCGACATTTGCGGCTGCTAAACCATCTTTCTCCGCATAACGCATGATCACGGAGTCAACTATTCTCGACAATCCAGACGGCTTGTTGTCGGGTACATCACCCTCAGGTGGCCCTATTCAATCGGCCATCACGTATGAAAAAATTCCAACCCATATCTACGCCGATGCCAAAGATGCCTCGCGAGCCGTGGCGCAGGAAATTGCTGATTTGATTCGCCAGAAGCAAAGTGAAGGAAAACCCTGCATATTGGGACTGGCAACCGGCTCATCGCCCAAAACAGTCTATGCTGAGCTGATTCGGATGCATCGGGAAGAAGGGCTGAGTTTCCGTAATGTGGTGTCATTCAATCTGGATGAATACTACCCTATGGAACCTGATTCGATCCAAAGCTATTGGCGGTTTATGCGAGAGCAGTTATTCGATCATGTCGATATTCCGCAGGGCAACTACCATGTTCCTGACGGTACCCTTCGGACGGATAAGGTAGCGGAGTTTTCGAAACAGTACGAAGCGGCTATTGAAGCAGCTGGTGGGCTGGACTTTCAGTTATTGGGTATCGGTGGTAATGGTCACATTGGTTTCAACGAACCGGGGTCGCTTATTAACTCGCATACCCGTTTGATGATGCTCGACAACTCAACCCGGGCTGCTGCGTCGGTCGATTTTGGTGGCCTGGCCAAAACGCCCCGGAAAGCGATTACAATGGGGGTGGCGAGTATTTTGAGTGCCCGTCGGGTGGTACTGCTGGCCTGGGGCGAACGAAAAGCACCCGTTATTCGGGGTGCCGTAGAAGGATTGGTGACCGAACTGAACCCGGCATCGTATCTGCAGACACATCCAAACGCATTGTTTGTGATTGACGAAGCGGCTGCGTCGGAGTTGACCCGTATGAAGACACCCTGGCTGGTGGATTCGGTTGTCTGGGACAACAAAATGAAGAAAAAAGCCGTCACCCATTTGTCGTTGACGTTAGGCAAGCCCGTTCTGAAACTGACCGACCGGGATTATAACGATAATGGAATGAGCGACCTGCTGGCGCAGTATGGTCAGGCTTACGATATCAATATCGATGTTTTCAACCAGCTTCAGCATACCATTACGGGATGGCCCGGTGGCAAGCCTAATGCCGACGATACCAACCGTCCTGAACGGGCCTTACCGGCACATAAACGCTGTCTGATTTTCAGCCCGCATCCCGACGATGATATTATTTCGATGGGCGGCACCTTTCAGCGTCTCCGCGATCAGGGTCACGAAGTTCACGTAGGTTACCAAACGTCGGGCAACATCGCTGTGGCGGATGATGAAGCGCTGCGCTTTGCCGATTATGTCGTTGATTTTAACGCTAAGTTTGGTATCAATAGCCCTGAAGCTACCCGTATTTTCCATGATGCGGCCGCTTCCTTGCGCGAGAAGAAAGACAGTGAAGTCGATACCCCTGAAGTGCGCTACGTGAAAGGGCTTATTCGGATGGGAGAAGCTAAATCGACCTGTCGATTTGTGGGAATCCCCGTCGAGAATGCGCACTTTATGAACATGCCTTTCTACGAAACCGGAACGGTAGCCAAAAAGCCGATCAGTGAGGAAGATATTAAGATTACGATGGACTTAATTGAAAAAATTAAGCCGCATCAAATCTATGCGGCTGGTGATCTGGCCGACCCACATGGTACGCACAAAGTCTGTCTGGATGCTGTCATGGAAGCGGTTCGGCGTTTAAAGCATAAGAATTTCATGAAAGATTGCTGGGTGTGGCTCTACCGTGGTGCCTGGGCCGAGTGGGATATTCACGAAATCGAAATGGCGGTACCGATGTCGCCCGATCAGGTGATGAAAAAGCGGTTGGGTATTTTCAAACACCAGTCGCAGAAAGATGGCGTGGTTTACCAGGGCACCGATTCGCGGGAATTCTGGCAGCGGGCCGAAGAGCGGAACAGCGCAACGGCTGGTCTTTATAACCGACTCGGCCTTGCCGAATACGAAGCCATGGAAGCCTTTGTCCGCTGGCGGTTTTAAGTCAATAAAGTTTTTAATAAAAAGCCCCTCACTGCAAAAGGAGGGGCTTTTTTATGCTCGCGGTAATAAATGCTGTAACTACACCCAGAGAGGAGCCTTATCCGCCTGCTTCCTGGCTTGGGTGACCTCTATCGTAAGACCGATTACCGTCAGCACGTAAAGCACAGAAACAAGTAGCGGAAGCAGGGTAAAGCGGAGGCCAGGAAGTGTGTACCAGCAGGCAACTACAACGATTGTTCTGAGCAAGGCATGTAACTGGCACGCTTTACTGTCATATAGCCAGCCAATAATAGGCCAGTGTATACTCATGCCAATTGCCAGACACAAGGGTACTAGTGATTTATCGATGCTGCTAGCCGGGATAATGATTCCCCAGCTCAGCATCATGGAAAAAAGTGCGTAGGGAATAAGCCCTGCCAACGGATTTTTTACCATCAAATTTGCTTTGAATGGCTTTTGTAAGGCAAGACCCAATGGGAAAAGTAAACCGCTGGTGCAGAAAGCCATGAGTGTCCATTGGCCCGGTTTTAAATAAAAACCGGCAACGGCTAAGGCCGCCCAGTAAATAGCACCCGCTATTGGTAATGAAATACCAGCGTTTGCACGGATAAGAAATTGACGTTTCTGATTGACTATTTCTTGGTTAAAATCCATGTGGTCCAAAAGCTCTATTACGTAATGTAGAGACAAAGATAGAACTCAAAAATCGTTTCCGGGAAATGGTAGCAGGCAGGGCAATCTAAACGGGTAGTTTACTCAAGCTGAAACAAACAGGCCATAATAGACAAGCCGTGGATAACAGCGAGTCAAAAATTTAAATTGTGAAAGCAGTAGTTGTTATAATATAGTTTTTGAATATAATTGCAAAAATATATTGTAGTTATATTATATCGGGTAATTGATAGAAAGATGACCAGACAGAACAAACAGAAAACGCTTCGATTATTTGCCTTACATGAATTTATTGTCGATCATTTTACAAAAGCCGACTGGATTAAAGTAGCTTATCTGACCGATAGCCTGGAACTGATTGAAGATCATCCGCGTCTGTTACGTAGTCTGGATTTTAAAGATGATGATTATGAAGGGAATAGCCTACAAGTGCTCTCTAAATTGATGAGCGAAAGCGCCAGTAATTTATACGAAATCGAGCGATTCGTCGAAATCAAGAAAGCACTGCTTGGCCGGGCTGCCCGTACGGTTCCAGATTTTATTTCGACCAGTCAGGCCAGTGCACCCGACCGTGTCATCACCTTTGCGCCCGATGTCTTCCGAATTCCAGACAAACCCGTAAATAGTAATGCACTGGCCGTTATGATGCCGTTCGAAAGTCGGTTTTCAGGAACCTATGCGGCCATTCGTAATGTATGCTCCAGACTTGGAGTTGATTGCCAGCGGGCTGATGACATCTGGGATAACAGCATTCTGATTCAGGATGTATTTGATCTGATTTTTACGGCTCAGGCCGTTATAACCGACTTTACCGACCGGAACCCCAATGTGTTTTACGAGACGGGCGTTGCGCATACGCTGGGTAAACTGGTTATTCCTATTACGCAATCGGTAAGCGATATTCCGTTCGATTTACGACACCACAGAGCACTTACCTACTTACCCAACACAGAAGGGCTGTTAAAACTCGAAAAAGACCTGGAAAAAAAGCTGACGAAGGTATTTAGTTGATTCGTTCAGCATACTTGTTGTATCTTCGAGAGATTATACGAAGCTTATGCGACCTCTTGTAGCGCCTATTTCCGATACACAAGCACCTGCTACAATCCAATCTGGTAGACTCCTTTCGCTGGACTTTTTCCGTGGCTTAACGGTAGCCGCTATGATACTGGTGAACAATCCGGGCGATTGGGGGCATATTTATGCGCCACTGGAACATGCTGCCTGGAATGGCTGGACACCCACCGACCTGATTTTCCCGTTCTTCCTGTTTATTGTAGGTGTTTCCATTACGTTTGCCCTAGGCCGTCGGGATGAGCAAAAGGCGAAGCAGGACGTAATTCAGAAAGTGGTAAAGCGAAGTGTAACGCTATTTCTGTTGGGCCTGTTCCTGAATTTTTTTCCCAAGTTTGACATCTCGACGGTTCGAATTCTGGGCGTGTTACAGCGGATCGCTATCGTCTATCTGGTTTGCTCACTACTCTTTTTAAAAACCAGCCCTCGACAACAGCTTTACATCCTGCTCAGTGTATTGATTGGTTATTGGCTGGCTATGACGCAGATTCCCGTACCAGGGGTTGGTTATGCCAATCTGGAACCAGAAACCAACCTGGCGGCCTGGCTGGATCGTATCATTCTGACCCCTGCCCATGTTTATAAACCCGCCAAAGTGTGGGATCCTGAAGGCTTGTTCAGCACAGTCCCGGCTATAGGAACCGGTATACTAGGTATGCTGACGGGTAGCTGGCTACAAACGAATAGACCCATTGCTGAAAAAGCGGCCTGGCTTTTCGCCGTTGGTTGTCTGACTCTGTTCGGTGGGTTAATCTGGAACGGGTTCTTTCCGATCAATAAGGCGTTATGGACCAGTTCATATGTGCTCCTGGCAGGTGGTCTGGCCATGCTGGTTCTGGCGTTGTGTTACTGGCTGATTGATGGACAGACTAAAGCGCAAAACTACCGCTGGGGTATATTGCCGTTTGTAGCGTTTGGCGTTAATGCCATCACTGTTTTCTTTCTATCGGGATTAATTCCGCGCATTATGAATCTGATTCATGTGACAAAGGCCGACGGAACGGAAGTCGGTTTGAAAGAATATCTCTACCGAACGGCCATTGCTCCTCCCTTTACCGATCCAACCAATGCATCCCTGGCCGGTGCATTGACCTTTGTGTTAATCTGGTTCGGTATTTTGTGGTGGCTCTATCGTAAGAACGTAATTATTAAGGTTTGAGGCTGAATTGGTTATCGGTTTTTGTCTTCCAGCGCGAGCCGAATCAGGTCAACGGTATTTTTTACCCCCGCCTTTCGAATAATGCTGGCCCGCTGGTTGGCTACGGTGTTGGGGCTGATGCCGAACCGATCCGCAATTTCGGGACTGCTCATACCGTCGATCAGGCATGTGAGAATTTGAGCTTCCCGGGCCGTAATCCTGTTCCAGATCGATGGGCCTTTTGGGGGCGTATTACTTACTTCATTTTTTCGTTGAATCGAATTGGGCAGTACAAGATGGCGGATGATAACCGACGAAGCATTCGGGGGATAGTATAAATCGCCATCAACCACAGTTCGTACCGCCTTCAAAATCTCTTCCTGACCAGTATCTTTCAGCAAATAACCGGCGGCCCCATGCTGAACGGCTTTCAGAATATAGTCGGGATTATTGTGCATACTGAACATAAGCGTTCGTACTCTAGGGTATTTTTCGGAAACAACCTTCAGCGTATCGATGCCCGACATACGAGGCATCGTGATGTCGAGGAGTAAAACATCCGTATCGATGCCCGACAGCAGAGCAACGGCCTCATCACCGTCGGAAGCTTCGCCAACGATCTGAATATCAGGCTCGTCTTCCAATAGCATCCGAATGCCTTTTCTGACTACAGAATGATCGTCGGTGACCAGAATGCGTATCGACATAGCGTTTGAGTTTACGGTTTTAACTTAGTAAGTTGATGAGTACTTCGACGGTTGTTCCTTTTTTGGGTTTAGATTGGATCGTTAGGGTTCCGTTGAGAAGCAGGGCACGGGTTCGCATATTCTCCAGTCCATTGACGATCAGCGACGATTTTTCCGAGGAACGAGCCGCTTTCAACGTGAATCCCTTGCCATCGTCTTGAACGGAAAGTGCTAATTTATGCCGATCCTGCTGAAGATTAATGCGAATAGACGGAGCATTAGCATATTTTACGGCATTGTGTAAGGCCTCCTGCGCAATTCGGTACAATCCGATTTCCATTGTCGGGCTTAATCGGGCCGCATTGCGGGGGCCGTTAAAAACAATGTCGATGCCCGATGATCGGCTGGTTTGCTCGGCTAATAATTGCAGGGTTGGGCCTAAACCAAAATCACTCAGGGTGGAAGGCATTAGGTTATACGATACCTGGCGTGTGGTCTGAATAATATCGGCAATGAGGTCGCAAAGCTCAGCAAACCGCTGACGTTGTTTCTCATCGGCCAGTGAGATGGATTTCAACTTTTCGGCATGGAGTTTTATGCCGGTCAGCATCTGGCCGATGCCATCGTGCAGCTCGCGGGCAAATCGACGCCGTTCCTCTTCCTGGCCTTCCAGCAGGGCCGCCGACCGGACCCGATCTTCGGCGCGGATTAGCTGATATTTTTCTTCGGTGGTACGAACCAGCTCCTGTTGGGTGTCGAGTAACTTTTGATTCGTGTAGGCCAGGTTTTGGTTGGTTGCTTCCAACTCGTGATTGGCAATTTCCAGCCGCTGGTTGGTTCGCTGTAATGACTGTTCGGACTTTGCCAACCGGCTGATGATTGCTTTTGTATGATTGACAACGGGCCGGAAAATAAAGAACCCCTCAATAAGCAGCGTCAATACGGTAGCAATGGTTAGTAGCCACTCAATGCGTTCGAGTGTGCGAATACGCTGGAAACTTTCGGTATCGAACTGAAAAACAATCGCATCCATTTGCTGTAGAAACGAAAGCTCATTTTGCAGTATGATGGATAACGCTTCCTTTCGAGTCGTGGGTTCTGATACGCCGATTCGGCTGAAACCCTGATACATCGCCTGGAAATACGGCTCAATATGGTTAAACATGCTGTCGAGGGTTGCACTTTTCCGAACCGCATACGCTTTTTCCATCTGGAGCTTTCCCTGCCGTAGCTGGTCGTGGGTTTGATGCCAGTCGTGTAACAGTGAATCGAACGAAACGGTATCCGTTGCTGCTATCCCTTCAGCCCTGAGAATAGCCAATTTGGTAAGCCGCTGACTAAGCATTCGTTGTCGCCCGGCTACATTGACCACCCGCCCATCGTCGTAGTGATTGCTTAATGTGCGTTTGATAAACCAAAGGCCACCCAACGATAGCATGGCAATGACCGTGAGGGCGATCACATAAAACCGGGTTAATCGGCGGGCTACCTGTTGGTCGAGTTGGTACATAGGAGGGCTTGTTTTACAGGCTACGGTATTCGGTTTGCGGTTGATGGTGCGAAAGCAACGCCTGCGTCAACCCACCGTAAACCGAATACCGTACACTTCACACACCAATATAGACAATGCCGTTTTCAACTTTTACCGGGAATGTGTTGATCCGGTATCCATCGTCGTTCAGGCATTGCCCGTTTTTCAGGGAGAACGTTTTTTTGTGAAATGGGCAGGCCACTTTAGGGTCGTCGCCCTGACTGCCGATCATACCCCGCGAAAGAACCATCTGCTGACGGTGTGGGCATTCGTTATCGGTAGCGTACCATTCGCCCCGACGCGAAAAATTGAAAATGGCAATCTGCCGTCCGCCAATCAGGGCACAAGCGCCCCCATCGGCCGGAATATCCTCAACCCGGCAGGCAGCATGCCAGGTCTGTTTATCCTGATGTATTGAAATAGCTTCCATTTTTTAAAAGTCATTAAGTGGTCATTAGGCGGTCTTTGCTATAAACGATAAATGACGATTAACTACACCCATTCTCGGGCTCGTTTCTGATCGCGCATGGACTCGAAGTGAACCGCCGGGTCTTTCTGTTCGGGCGCGTTAACGAAATGGGCAAAGCGCTGGCGGAGCTGAGGGTTTTCCACGACTTCGGTCCATTCGCACATAAACGTGTCGACCAACTGTTGCATTTCCCGTTCCAGATCAGCGGCAATACCCAGCACATCATCCACCACAACGGCTTTCAGGTACGAAATACCACCTTCCATTTTGTTGAGCCAGGTAGCGGTTCGGGTAAGCGGGTCGGCGGTTTTGATGTAGAACATCAGGAAACGGTCGATGTAGCGGATACAAGTTGCCTTGTCGATGTCGGATGCCAGTAGCAGGGCGTGTTGGGGTTTAATGCCACCATTACCACATACGTACAGGTTCCAGCCTTTTTCAGTAGCGATAATGCCAAAATCCTTGCTTTGGGCTTCGGCACACTCGCGGGTGCAGCCCGATACCGCCGATTTGAGTTTGTGCGGAGCCCGAATGCCTTTGTAGCGTTCTTCGACCTCTATAGCAAACGATACCGAATCCTGCACGCCAAATCGGCACCAGGTGCTTCCGACGCAGCTTTTTACGGTTCGAAGGGCTTTTCCATACGCATGACCACTCTCAAAACCAGCCGCAATCAGTTCTTCCCAGATCTTCGGTAGATCGCCAACGTGGGCACCAAACAGGTCAATCCGCTGACCACCCGTAATTTTGGTATACAGACCATATTTCTTGGCTACCTGCCCAATCACAATCAGTTTGTCCGGTGTGATTTCGCCACCAGGTATTCTTGGGACGACCGAATACGTACCCCCTTTCTGGATGTTGGCCAGATAGCGGTCGTTCGAGTCCTGAATGGTAGCCCGGCCTTTTTCCAGGATGTTCTCGTTCCAAAGACTAGCCAGGATCGACGCCACTGCCGGTTTACAGATTTCGCAGCCATCGCCATGTCCGAACTGATCCAGCACGGCATTGTACGTTTTAAGACCGTTGATTTTGATCAGGTCCAGCAATTCCTGACGGCTGTACTCCAGGTGTTCGCAGAGCACATTGCGGACGTAAACGCCCTGTTGCTTCAATACGCTCTGAATTAAGTCCTTTACCATTGGCGTACAGCCCCCACAACCTGTACAGGCTTTGGTCGCTTTTTTGAGCCCATCGATTGACGTATGTCCGTTTTCAGCGATTTCGTGGCAGAGCATCCCTTTCGTAACAGCCTCACAGGAGCAGATAAGTGTATCATCGGGCAGCGCCATCACACCCGCGCCAGCTTCCTCGCCACCCCGCGAGCCCAGGATAAGGTCTTCGGGATCAGGTGGTAGAACGGTTTTGCTCTTGCAGGTTTGCAGCAGCATAGTATACTGATCAGCATCGCCTACCAGAATCCCGCCCAGGAGTTCTTTGCCATCGGCCGAGATATTGATACGCTTATAGATGCCTTTAGCCTTGTTTTCATAGACAATGGTTCGGCAGGCAGGGCCACTGGCAAACGGATCACCGAACGAACCCACGTCGGTACCAATCAGCTTGAGTTTGGTCGACATGTCGAAGGGCTTGAACTCCTTCTCAGTACCCATCAACCGTGAAGCGACTACCTCTGCCATTTCGTAGCCAGGGGCTACCAGGCCATAAATCATATGGTGCGCTACGGCACATTCGCCAATGGCAAAGATGGACGGGTCGGAGGTTTGCAGGAAATTATCGACCAGTATACCGCCACGAGGATGCGTATCGATACCCGATGCTTTGGCCAGCTCGTCGCGAGGGCGGATACCCGCCGAAATGATGAGCATATCCACGTCCAGATGGGAGCCATCGGCAAACTGCATGCCTGTAATGGCTGCATCACCCGTGATTTGTTGCGTGCTTTTCGACAGATGAATCGTTAAACCCAGCGATTCCAGTTGCCGTTGCAGGACTCCTGATCCGGCGTCGTCAATCTGTCGGGGCATCAGCCGGGGAGCAAACTCCACCACATGGGCTTCGTCGAGGCCGAGGTCGAGCAGAGCTTTGGCCGCTTCCAGGCCGAGCAGTCCTCCGCCTAATACAGCCCCTTTACGCGTCAGGCCAGCCCGGGCGTTACGGGCGTATGACTGGATCAAGTCGAGGTCTTCGATTGTCCGATACACAAATACGCCATCTTTCTCAACCCCTGCTACGGGCGGCACAAAAGCGCCCGAACCCGTGGCCAGTACCAGATAGTCGTATGGTACTACAACACCGTGATGCGACCGAACTTGCTTACGCTCGCGGTCAATAGCTACGACAGGGTCGGTCAGGTAGAGTGTAATACCGTTTTCGGCATACCAGTCGGCAGGAGCCAGGGTTAATTCGTCGGCTGTTTTGCCGTCGAAATAGGCGCTCAGATGCACCCGGTCGTAGGCAACGCGTGGTTCTTCCCCAAAAACCGTCAGCGTAAACCGATGCTCATTTTTCTGTTTGGCGATAAGCTTTTCGCAGAACTTATAGCCCACCATGCCATTGCCGATGACTACGACATGTCTGATTGTGTTTGTGTTCATAGTTATAAGTAACTATAACATTGTGAAAACCCTGATTTATTATTGTATTTATTTAAGAAATTATGCCTTTCTATCCCCATAAAGGCAAGTCAAAAGTAAAAGGTGTTTTTTGTAATTCCTAGCGTAATATTTTGATTTAAGCTTATTTTAAAACATATTTTTTGTAAAAAGACTTGTTTTTAAGAATTTCATCTCTACTTTTGAAGCATAAATCGCAAATAGTTGTAAATAACTATAAATAGTATAATACCACTATTTAAGCCTAAAATGAAGATGCAGATGCGGTCAAAGCTAACACTCGTGGGGGCGGGTCCCGGCGACGGCGAATTGATTACCTTAAAAGGAATCAGGGCGCTTCGACAAGCCGACGTTGTCTTGTACGACGACCTTGCCAATCATTCTTTACTGGAGTTTGCACCCGAACGGGCCTTGAAAATGTATGTAGGCAAGCGAGCTGGTAAAGTATCGTTCTCACAAGACGAGATTAATGCCCTGATTGTACGGTTGGCGCAGGAACATGGGCATCTGGTACGGCTGAAAGGGGGCGACTCCTACGTGTTCGGGCGTGGGTATGAAGAGTGTGCGTATGTACGTCAGTATGGCATTGCCTATGAGGTAGTGCCGGGGGTATCGAGCAGTATAGCAGTGCCAGCTTCACAGGGTATTCCGGTTACGAGCCGGGGTGTAAGCGAAAGTTTCTGGGTTATTACCGGCACTACCCGCACCGGCGAGTTGTCCGACGATCTTCGGTTGGCAGTTCAGTCGAAAGCGACGGTTGTGGTGCTGATGGGCCTGAATAAAGTGAATGAAATCTGTACTATGTATTGCAAGGCTGGTCGGGGACATGTACCGATGGCCGTGATACAAAACGGGACGCGTGCCGATGAGCATTGCGTAGTGGGTCAGGTCTGGAATATGCCACAATTGATAGCTGAGCAAGGCGTGGGGGCGCCCGCTGTGCTGGTCATTGGCGATGTTGTCGCGTTGCATCCGTCCTATCTGGCGGAATGCCTGCATAACGTTTCAGTAGCCTACTAAAGAAAAAAGCCGATCCGGTGTGGGGGCACCTTTGGACCGGCTTCACAGGGTTTTGTCCATGCGAAAACACAAACGTGTCAAAGAAAATGAAAAAACACTCGTAAAGCAAATCAGCTGCTTCGCCAACTCAGGTACTCGTTGAGCCTTCGGGCCTCGCCAGGCGCCAGATACCTGCTATCTCTCCGGTTATTGCCTACTCTTAACTCAGCGAACAGGCTGAGGTGAATTTGTTTTGTCAATTCCGTTCATTTTCTCGTCAAATCGACCACCTTCTGATGAAATTCTATACAAAGCATAGCCTGCTTACAGGTTGCTTGTTGCTTGCTCTATGCAGTTCGGTACAGGCGCAGTTTTCGCTGATCGGGCAACTGCGTACCCGCACCGAACTGCGTAATGGGGTAGGAAATCTGGCACCTAAAGATGCGCCGGCTGCCTTTTTTACGTCGCAACGCGCTCGCCTGACCTTCGGCTACAAATGGGATCGGGTGCAATTCCAGACTTCGGTTCAGGACGTTCGGGTGTGGGGCCAGGATGCATCGACCATCAATAATACCGATGGAAATCGCCTGATGGTACACGAAGCCTGGGCCGAAATTACGTTGGTTAACAGCGCCGATACCACGATCAAATTTACGCCTATTCAAAATCTATCGCTGAAAATAGGCCGTCAGGAGCTTGTCTACGATGACGTTCGCCTGCTTGGAAATCTCGACTGGCTCCAGCAGGGAAGGCGTTTCGACGCGGCTTTGCTGAAAGCGCAACATCTAGGCTGGGCACTTGATCTGGGTGTTGGCTTTAACCAGAATACCGATGCCTTCGGAACCGTCGGGGATTATTATACCGCCGGAAATGCACCGGCAACTGCCTTATCGACCAAAAACGTAACCCTGGCCATTCCGGCCGGTTTTCTGCCCACATCAGGCAAAGGTGGAGCACCCGTACTGGCAACACCATTGAGTACGAATGGTCAGAATCAGCAGTTTAAGTCGTTTCAGATGGCGTACCTAACGCGCAAATTCAGCAGCCTTGCGACTGGCAGTACTAAATTCTCGGCCCTGCTTTTTAAAGACGATTTTCAGAAGTACCGCGTCGACTCGCTGGGCAACGCTACCCAGGGTTACGTATATGGTCGCCGTTATGATGTTTCGGGCGTGAATTCGCGGGTAACCTACGGAGCTATGCTGGTTGGTCAACTGGGTAATCCGACCTCAAAACGGGCTAAAGTACAGTGGCAGGCCTTTGCCTACGGTCAACGTGGTAAAGATCGGGATGGTCTGACGATTAAAAAAGCCTATCACTACGGGGCCAACTTCATGATCCAGAAAGGAGCGTTTAGCGTGGGGCCAGGCTATGAAATCCTGTCGGGTAATGACGCCACGGCGATCCAGTCGGGCGAAACCAGTCGATTCGATCCACTTTACGGTACGCCACACCGGCATTGGGGATATATGGATTATTTCTACGTTGGAACGGGCGCGCCTGCTGGGGGCCTGAACGATGCGTTCCTCAAATTCAAATATGCCGGAACCCGCCTAACGACCACGCTGGATGCGCACTACTTCGCCCTTGCCAATGCGACTTATAACAAAATGCCCGACGTTCCGGCTGGTACGCTGTTGCCGTCGAAACTGGGTATGGAATATGACTTTGTAGCGACCTATGCGCTCAACAAGTTTACCACGCTTGAATTTGGCTATTCGATCATGAATGGTACCAATACCCTTGAGTACACCAAGCAGGGCACTATGGACGAAAAAAATAAGCTGGGTTCCTGGTCGTATCTGATGATCAACGTCCGCCCGGATTTCCTCGCTCCCAAAAAGTAATAGACTATTTGTAACGCGGGTGGAAACCCGCGCTATCTGGTTGCAAATCGCGGGTTTCCACCCGCGTTACTACACTACTCACAACTCTAAATCTTAAGACATATATAACCATGAATACAATCACGAATAAGCCACTCAGCTCTCTGAATGTACTGAATTTTAAAGGGGTTCAGATGCGGACGTTCCACATCACCTGGTTTACGTTCTTTGTCTGCTTCTTTGGCTGGTTCGGTCTGGCTCCGCTGATGCCTGCCATCCGCGAAGATCTGGGACTGACAAAACCACAGGTAGGTAACACCATTATTGCGGCTGTATCCGCTACTATTCTGGCCCGACTCATTATTGGTCGCCTATGCGATACGTGGGGACCGCGTAAAACCTATACGGCCTTGCTGGTCGTTGGCTCGTTGCCCGTTATGCTGGTGGGCCTGGCGCATGATTATACCACGTTTTTGCTGTTTCGGCTGGCGATTGGGATTATTGGAGCCTCGTTCGTAATCACGCAGTATCATACATCGGTGATGTTTGCGCCCAGTATCAAAGGTACGGCTAATGCGGTAGCGGGTGGATGGGGTAATCTGGGCGGTGGTATTACCCAATTGGCGATGCCGTTGATTATGGCAACTATCGTTGGGTTTGGTTATACGAAGCCCGAAGCCTGGCGGTTGGCTATGGTGGTGCCCGGTGTGCTGATGCTCATTATGGCCTACGTGTATTACCGCTTTACGCAGGATACGCCAGCAGGCAATGTCGATCAGATTGAACGGTCCATTTCATCGGGTGAAAAAGTGAGTTTCTGGAAAGCCTGTGCCGATATTCGTGTATGGGCGTTGGCGCTGGCTTATGCCTGTTGCTTCGGCATGGAGATTACGTTCGATGGGGTAGCAGCGCTCTACTTCTTCGATAATTTCAAGATGGAGCAGACCGAAGCGGGCTTTTGGGCTATGTTGTTTGGCTTCATGAACATTTTCGCCCGTGCGCTGGGTGGTATCGTTGCCGATAGAGTCGGGAAGAAATACGGCATGCGAGGTAAAGGCGTTTTGCTGGCCGGTATGCTTCTGCTCGAAGGGTTGGGTATTATTCTGTTTGCCCAGGCTGGTAGCTTGCCGTTGGCTATTGCGTCGATGCTGACCTTCGCGCTATTCCTGAAAATGTCGAACGGAGGTACTTATGCCATTGTGCCATTCGTCAATCCGAAAGCCGTTGGGGTGATTTCGGGTGTTGTGGGGGCAGGGGGAAACCTCGGCGGTATGCTGATGGGCTTCCTGTTCAAGTCGCAATCGATCTCCTATGGGCAGGCGTTCCTGTACATCGGTTGCGTGGTAGCCGTTATCGGTGCTGCTCTGTTTCTGGTGAATTTCAATAAAGCCGTCGTGGTCGAAGAAGCCCGGGAAGTCGAATTTCAAACAGCTTAAACTTAATGGATAATGCATAATGATTGAATTATGTGGTCGTAATAATTTATTATCCATTATCTAACCTCATGACTCATCAAACGACCTGTTGTTATTGTGGTGTTGGCTGCGGAGTAGTGGTCAAACAGGAACCGAACGGACGACTGACCGTTGAGGGCGATAAACAACACCCCTCAAACCGGGGCATGCTTTGCTCCAAGGGTATGAATCTGCATTATACGGTTATGGACCAGTCGGATCGGCTGCTGTATCCGCAGATGCGGTTCAACCGGGCAATGCCTATGCAGCGGGTGAGTTGGGATGCTGCGCTGGAGCGAACAGCCGCCGTTTTCAAGACACTGATCCAGAAATACGGTCCCGATTCGGTAGCGTTTTATGTGTCGGGGCAGTGCCTCACGGAAGAATATTACCTGGTCAACAAACTCATCAAGGGGTTTATCGGCTCCAACAATATCGACACCAATTCGCGGTTGTGCATGAGTTCGGCCGTAGTCGGCTATAAACTATCGCTGGGCGAAGATTCGGTGCCGGTCTGTTACGATGACATTGAGGAGGCTGATGTATTTCTAGTCGAAGGGGCGAATCCGGCCTGGTGCCATCCAATCATCTGGCGACGGATTGAAGCCCATAAAGCCGCCAATCCGAACGTTAAAATCATCTGCGTTGATCCACGTAAGACCGACACCGCCCGGTCGTCCGATCTGCACCTGGCTATCCGACCCGGCACCGATATTGTCCTGAACAACGCTATTGGTCGATTATTGATCGAGAATGGGGATATCGATATTGATTTTATTAGCAACCATGCCGACGGATTCAGTGCCTACCGGGAGCAGGTAATGCAACGGACAGTTGAGGAAGCGGCTGAAATCTGTGGCATTTCGTCCGGTCAGATTCAAACCGTTGCCGACTGGATTGGTCGGTCGAAAGGGTTTCTGTCGCTCTGGACCATGGGCCTGAATCAATCGGTCGTTGGCGTAAACAAAAACCTGTCGCTCATTAATTTACACCTGATTACGGGTCGCATCGGTAAACCGGGAAATGGGCCTTTTTCGCTAACGGGGCAACCCAATGCCATGGGTGGCCGCGAAACAGGTGGACTAGCCAACATATTACCCGCCCACCGCGACGTCACCAATGCCACTCACCGCGCTGAAATTGAAGCGTTCTGGAATGGCCCCGTCAAGATTGCCGATAAACCCGGCCTAACGGCTACCGAGATGTTCGAGGCATTGGCCAACGATAAATTAAAAGCCATCTGGATTATCAATACCAATCCGATGGTAAGTATGCCAGATGTACATACCGTTGAACAGGCGTTGAAAAAGGCCCGGTTTGTGGTGGTACAGGATGTATCGAATCGGGCAGATACCGTTCAATTGGCTGATGTGGTGCTTCCGGCGGCTGCCTGGCTTGAAAAAGAAGGGACAATGACCAATGCCGAGCGCCGGATTGCCTATCTGCCCAACGTACTCGATGCACCCGGCGAAGCTCTGCCCGACTCGGAAATCATCTGGCGATTTGCCCGAAAAATGGGCTTTACGGATGCTTTTGCTTATAAAAACGTATCGGAGGTATATGATGAATACGCCCAACTGACGGCCAATACCAATGTCGATATTACCGGCGTTAGTCATGAATTGTTGAAACAGGTGCGAACCGTGCAGTGGCCTTATCCGGCGGGGAGCACGGAACAAGGGGCAGGGGGTACAAGGCGTCTGTTTACGGATCAACAGTTTTATACGGCAAACCAGCGGGCGCAAATCCATGCCGTACCTGATGGTAATGCTTCTGAACCGGTCGATTCAGATTTTCCGCTGGTGCTAACGACGGGTCGTATTCGCGACCAGTGGCATACCATGACCAAAACGGGTCGGGTAGCCAAACTGAATCAACATAGTCCGCAGTTGTTTCTACAAATCCATCCCGATGATGCGCGCAGTCGGGGTATCCAGGATGGGCAATTGGTAGAGGTTCGTGGTCGGCGGGGGGAGGTTCGTGTAAAAGCGCAACTCACCGACGATGTCCGGCCAGGATTATGCTTTCTGCCCATGCACTGGGGTAAACTCTTAAACAGCAGCCTGAATCGGGCAAATAACCTCACCAATACGCTTGTAGATCCGCGTTCGAAAGAACCCGATTTTAAGTTTACGGCTGTGGAGGTTGTTCCCTATCGGAAGCCAACGGAGAAAATCATCATTATTGGTGCAGGTTCGGCTGGATTGGGTTTTATCAATGCCTATCGGACGTTGACGGTCAAAGACGAAATTCATGTCTTCTCCAAGGAAATTTACCCGTTCTACAACCGCGTTCTTCTACCCGATTACATCAGCGGAGCGCAACCCTGGGAGCAGCTTGTCAAATTGCGCGAAGATCAGTTTGCCGAAGCGAATATCATCGTCCATAAAGGCGTAGGCATCGGCCATATCGACCGGAAAGCGAAAGTTGTGATCGACACCAACGGCGTTGAGCATTCGTACGACAAACTCGTTTTGGGTACGGGAAGCAGTGCCTTCATGCCGAAAGGAATTCCTCGGTTGCCGGGTATTTTCAATATGCGTTCCCGGCTCGATGCCGATTCGCTGATGCCGTTCCTCAATCAGAAAGACCCGCATACGGTTATTGTGGGCGGAGGATTGCTGGGGCTTGAATTAGCCGCTTCGTTACGACAAATTGGCGTTCGGGTAACAGTCATTCAGCGGGCAGGGCGTTTCATGGAGCGACAACTCGACCCACTGGCCAGCGAATTGCTCTATCTGGAACTACTTGACCGGGGCATTGACGTCTATTTCAACGAAGAGGTTCAAACCTTCATGGGAACTGATCGGGTCAAAGGCGTTCAGTTGAATTCTGGAAAACGGATCAATTGTCAGGCCGTAGTTATCGCAATCGGTACAGTTCCCAGCATTGATCTGGCTCGCGAAGCCGGACTCGTCTGCAATCGGGGTGTGGTGGTAAACGATTACCTGCAAACCTCCGACCCCGACATTTTTGCGGCTGGTGAAGTGGCTCAGTGGAATGGACAGATGTGGGGAATAACCCTGGCTGCCGAGCAACAGGCCGAAGCCGCAGCCCGATTCATAGCTGGTGATATTGCGCAGCCTTATCGGGGTAGTCTGGCTATCAGCATCCTGAAAATGGAAGGCCTGCATCTGTGTAGCATGGGTATGACCGAGGTACCTGCCAATGCCGAAAATGAGTATGAAGAAATCGTCTTTATCGATAAGGCAAAACGCTATTATAAAAAGTGTATTGTCCATCAAGATAAGTTGGTAGGTGCCATCCTGGTGGGTGATAAAAATGAATTTGCGGAGTTCCGTGAACTGATTGCCAATGGTATTGAGCTATCTGAAAAACGGCTCCAACTGCTGCGGGCGAGCAAAAAAGTAGATCCCGTCGAAGGTAAACTGGTGTGTTCCTGTAATACCGTTGGGCAGGGTAATCTGGAGCGAGCCATTCGGACAGGCTGCACGGATTTTCAGCAGCTTTGCCAGAAAACGGGTGCCGGAACAGGCTGTGGCTCGTGCCGCCCGAAGTGCGGAGCATTCTATTGTCAATGACCGAATTAGTGAATGATTGAGGGATAGAGTAGCCTATCATTTTCAGCTATTCAATCATTCACTAATTCAATCATTCAAAATTAACCCATGCGCGACTATTATACTCTGAAAATCAATTGGCCCGCCGGGATCGTATCGCCAGCGTCGTTGCAGAATGTGTTGACGCTGGCTTACAAAGCTCACGTACGAACGGTACGGTTTGGGGCGCGTCAGCAACTGTTGATGACGGTGCATTATGAGGATATGCGCTTTTTGGAAAAAGACCTCAAACAACAGGCCATTGCTTATGAGGTTAATACGGAGCAGTTCCCGAACATTATCAGTTCCTATTGTGGCGAAGAGGTGTTTCGGACGGGAGCGTGGCTGCATGAAAGCGAATACCATACCGTACTGGATCAGTTTGACTACCAGCCCCGGCTCAAGGTAAATCTGTCGGATTCGAATCAGAGCTTTACGCCTTTTTTTACGGGCAACCTCAATTTTATTGCGTCGCCGGAGCCGCATTTCTGGTTTTTATATATACGTCCGAAGCAAACCAATACGCTATTCCGCTGGCCAGAATTAATTTATACCAACGATATTGGCCGACTTGCCAAGGCCGTGGAAGAAGCGATGCTTGATCAGGGATACCGCGACGAGTCATCACTCTATCCGGCTGTTACCGACGGGCAATCATTTATTACGCAGCGGGCTACGCAGGAGGTTGAACTTCCCGAATTTTCATTGCCGTACTATGAAGGATTCAACCGATATGGCCAGCGATCGTGGCTAGGATTGTATCGGCGAGACGAAGAGTTTTCTATCCAGTTCCTACTGGATGTTTGTGCTTTGTGTTTGAAAACGCGCATCGGCGAATTATGCGTTACACCCTGGAAGTCTCTCATTATAAAGGGTATCGAGGAAAAAGGTCGGGCTGGCTGGTCGTATATATTGGGTAAGCATAACATCAACGTGCGCCATGCTGCCAACGAACTGGCCTGGCAAACAGAAGACCATTCAGACGAAGGGACAGCCTTGAAAAAATACATTCTGGGCTATTTTGAAAAACAGGATACACGCACGTTCGGGCTGTGTTTTGGTATCCAGACCCGTCCTAAGTCAGAAGTATTTGGGTCCGTACTGATTCGCAGACGGCCTCTATTCCAGATTGGGCAATTGGCTTTATTCAGCCTGTACGACATTTATTATACCGAGAATTTTAACCCCAACAGCCGGGTATACCGTCGGTTCGAAAAAGGACTCTTCAAAGTTCATCTGCCCAACCAGTTAAACCGCCTATGTCGGAAATTCAATGCTGGACGATCGGAGGAAAAGCGGGAAATCGATCGTGTCGAAACCGAAAAGTCGGAACAGACCTCGCTAAATGAGTACGTTGTTCATCAGTGCCCTCATTGCTTCACCATGTACGATGCTCAGTACGGCGATGAACGGCAGGGAATACCCGCTGGAACAACCTTCGATAACCTCCCAGGCGATTATGTTTGCCCTACCTGCGATGCCCCAAAATGTGAGATGTGTGAGGTAGTGCTGGAAGCTGTATAGTTAGAAAATAAGTTTGGATTTCTGCCTCTAGGGGTCAATTTGAATGCAACGAATCTATTACGTAAGTACTCAAGCGCCAATTGTTTGTCGTATGTTACAAGGGCTTTTTTATCATGCTTGATTTGAAATGTTTACCCGTTATGAAACCAGTTGCCGTAGTACCAACTTTCTTCGAATTTGAAAGCGATTTTGTCGATTCGCTTCGTTGCATTCCCATGATTGTCCGGTATAAACTCGATACCTGCGGCATCAAACTAAAACTGCCCGAGTGGGTAAAGCTCACCGTTGTCGAGAAAGCCCGTCTGGCCGAACAACCTTGTTATAACTCTGCCGAGATCGCGCAGTATCGACAGGATTTAATCGATCTGGTTCAACGTCGTTGCCACCATACCGTTAGCGAGTTGGGCGAGGTGAATCCAACCTGGGCATATCTGGGTGAAGTCCCAGACGAAGTACAGCTAAAAGCACAGGAATGGGAATGTACACCTCTAACCCTACAACAATGGCTTCAACTCGATGTATTACAGCGTTTTGCGCTAGTAAAGTTGAGTCGATCAGGCCACGAAGGAGCAAATTTCCCAAGGGCAATGCGGGAGTTTCTTTTATTGAGTGATTAAGTGAAAAGCTGACGCATACTTTTCACTCAATCACTCATTCGCTCAATAAAAATGTGTAGTATTAATCTGTGGATCAGCAGACACAGGAGCTAAAACGACAAATCGAACGCATTCTGCATTGGGAACCCTCGTCACACTGGCGATTGCGAGACTTCGTACACCTACGTGATCTCGTGTTCAGCCAGACTAATCAGGAGTTGAACGTGGACGATTTGCAGGCTTTCTGGCAGGTCTCAGAGATTCCGTCAATAGCGTTTTTAGATACCCTTACCCATTTTATTGAGTACGAAGGCTGGGGTGATTTCTGCCATCGGAACCAGGTCAGCGAAATGGTTCCAGTCAGGCCCGATGCATTTCATGCCCGTAGTTGGGAAATTCCAACGCGGTGGATTATTATTATCTGCTGGTTATCAGCGATTGCTTCCATAGTCGTTTCCATTTTGTTAATCAGGCACCGATAAACGATTCAATCGACTAACTCGTTATAGTTTAGTAATCAATCAACCCGCCTACTACGGCCAACTATGGTACGTTTTCCGATATTACTTAACCTGCTATGCGGTGTATCGCTGGTCGTTGCTCAGCCTGCGCCAAAACCAAAAACCGTTGCTAAACCAATAGCGTCCCAGGCTGGTAGCCTTAACCTGAACAGTCCAATTCCGGTCGACCCAGCCGTAAAAGTGGGTAAGCTGCCCAATGGTCTGACGTATTATATCCGTAAGAATGCCGAACCTAAAAACCGCGCTGAACTCCGGTTAGTGATTCGGGTGGGTTCGGTACTGGAAAATGATAACCAGCAGGGGCTGGCCCATTTCATGGAACACATGGAATTCAACGGCACGAAGAACTTTCCCAAAAACGAACTGGTCAATTACCTGCAATCGGCGGGCATTCGCTTTGGGGCCGACCTGAACGCGTATACAGGATTCGACGAAACGGTTTACCAGCTTCCTGTGCCGACCGACTCCGCCAATGTGTTCAATAAAGCCTTTCAGATTCTGGAAGACTGGGCGCATAACGCCACCATCGACCCTGCCGAAGTAGATAAAGAACGGGGTGTCGTACTGGAAGAACGACGTCTCGGACGGGGAGCGGGCCAGCGGATGCGCGATAAGTACTTTCCGGCGCTGCTTAATAATTCACAATACTCCAAACGGCTGCCCATTGGTACTGAACAAGTACTCACGACTTTCAAAACTGAAACTCTGCGGCAGTTCTACCATGACTGGTACCGTCCCGACCTGATGGCCGTTGTGGCCGTTGGTGATTTTGATGTGAAGCAGGTAGAAGGCATTATCCGGGAGAAGTTTGGCCGGATTCCAGCCGTTAAAAATCCAAAACCACGCACCGAGTACGATATTCCGTCGCACAAGGACACCAAAGTGGTTATCGTGACCGATCCCGAGCAGCCTAATACAGTCATTCAGGTGATTTACAAGCGCCCGGAAATTAAGGAGAAAACGCTGAACGATTTGCGGGAAAGTATTAAGCGTGGCCTGTTCAATACCATGCTCGGCAATCGGATTCAGGAATTAACCCAGCAGGCTAACCCCCCTTTCTTGGGAGGCTACAGTAACTATGGCGATTTCCTGGGTAATCTGGATGCGTTTACCTCGATTGCCGTTGCCAAAGGTGGCAATGTGGAACAGGCAATCCGGGCTGTACTCAACGAAAATGCCCGCGTTAAGCAGTTCGGTTTTACGGCTACCGAACTGGAACGGGCCAAACAGGAATTCATGACCAGTGTGGAGCAAGCCTATAGTGAACGGAACAAGACCCGTTCGGCCAGCTTTGTGAACGACTACGTGCAGAATTTCACAGAGAAAGAACCCTACACCAGCATCGAATTCTATTATGACTTCCTGAAAAAAGAACAGCCGGGTATCAAATTAGCCGAAGTGAATGCGCTGGTCGATCAGTTTATCCACAACGATAACCGGGCCGTTATTGTAATGGCTCCTGAGAAAGAAAAAGATAAGTTACCTACCGAAGCACAAATTCTAAGCTATATCGACGATGCTGGTAAAGGGCTGACGGCTTATGAAGATAAAACCGTCGATAGCCCCTTGCTGGCGACCCAACCAACAGCTTCGCCGGTCGTAAACGAAAAAAAGATCAGCGATATTGGCGTAACCGAATGGACAGTGAAAAATGGCGTGAAAGTGGTGCTGAAGCCTACCGACTTCAAAAACGACCAGATTTTGTTTTCGGCTAATAGTTTTGGGGGAACGTCTCTCTATAACCTTAAGGATTTTCAATCAGCCCGGTTTTCCTCTACCCTAACGGCTATGGGTGGAACGGGGGCTTATAACCAGATTCAACTGGGGAAATTTCTGGCGGGTAAACAGGTCAGCGTCTTTCCGTATGTGGGTGAGTTGAGCGAAGGTGTCAATGGCAGTGCGGCCCCGAAAGACCTGGAAACGGCTTTGCAATTACTGTACAGCTATTTTACCCAGCCTCGTAAAGACCCTGACGTGGTAAAAGGTTTCCTGTCGAATCAGCGCAGTGCGTTGCAGAATCAGATCAATACGCCTACACCTCAAAAGGTATTTCAGGATACGGTATCGGTAACGCTGGGCGCTAACAATCCCCGTCGTCAGCCGCTGACGCCCGACGATCTGGACAAAATTGATCTGGACCGCGCTTTGCAAATTTATCAGGAACGCTTTGCCAATGGGGGGGACTTCCGGTTTTTCTTTGTCGGTAATTTTAAAGAAGATCAAATCAAGCCGCTGATCGAAAAATACCTGGGTGGTCTACCGGCTTCCGATAAGTCTGAAAAATTCAACGACCTGGGTATTCGGATTCCATCGGGGCAGATCAGCAAAACGGTGTATAAGGGCCTTGACCCCAAAGCATCGGTGCAACTGGTATACAGTGGCGATCTGACCTGGTCGCCTGAAACAACAACACAACTCGACGCGCTGGCCGAAGTATTGGAAATCAAATTAATTGAAAAGCTTCGGGAAGAAGAGAGTGGCGTATATGGGGTAGGGGCAAGCGCTGCTTATGCAAAATATCCAGTGCCACGTTATACCTTCCGGATCAACTTCGGTTGTGGCCCCGAAAATGTCGAAAAACTGATTGCTAAAACGCAGGAGCAGATCAACGAGTTGAAGCAGAAAGGAGGCCTACCCGCCGACATTGCTAAATTCAAAGCCGAAACCCGCCGGGAAACCGAAATCCAGTTGAAAGACAATCAGTTCTGGCTCGGCTATTTACAGAACCAGTATTACAATGGCGATGCCCCCGACGAAGTCCTGCACGAAAATGAACAGTTGGACAAAGTAACCGTCGAAAGCACAAAGGCTTCGGCCAATAAATATCTGGGTCAAAACTTTATCCGGTTAGTATTGATGCCGGAAAAAAGCCGTAAATAAGGGCTGCAGTTTAAACTAAAAAGCCACTGATATTCAGTGGCTTTTTAGTTTAAACTGCAGGATCTCTTTCAGAATTATATAGGTTGCTACCGCCAGCACGAACCAGCCAAAACCTTTTTTTAGACGGTCAGGTGGGATAAAGCGGGCTAGATACATCCCAATAAAAATACCGATGATGGATAATCCGGTAAAGGGCAGCAGAAAATTCCAGTTAAGATCGGTATGGTGAATGTCGCCCAGAAAGCCTACGAACGAATTAACCGCAATAATTAGGATGGAGGTGGCTACGGCCCGATGCATGGTCAGTCCGGCCAGCAAAACGAGCATTGGTACAATCAGAAAACCGCCACCGGCTCCAATCGTACCTGTCAGTAGCCCTACCGACAGGCCATCGAGGGCCAGATTACCGTAACGGGGCTTTCCATCAGCAGCCTCCCCCTGTTCGGGCCGTTCGCTCCGAATCATAGACCGAGCGGCCAAAATCATAACAATCGCGAAAAAATAAAGGATGGCATCACTTTTCGAGAGCCGAAAGTGCTCAAACTGAAACAAAGGGTCGGGTAATGTAGGGACCAGAAATCGTCGGGTAAGGTAGACAGAAATAAATGAGGGCAATGCAAAGGCAGACGTCACCCGTAAGTCGACCTGACCTTTCCAGATATGATTGACCGAGCCGACTAATGAAGTAGAGCCTACTACAAATAGTGAATATGTCGTCGCTAGTACAGGAGGAATCTGGAAAACGTACACAAAAATAGGAACCGTCAGAATCGATCCCCCTCCTCCGGTCAAGCCAAGTACAATTCCGATAATGAGGGCTGACGCATAGCCGATAGCTTCCTGTGTATGCATGCAACGCAAAAGTACGCTCCTTAGACCAGATATGTAGTCTATAGAGTAATGAAAAATGCCCCCTGATCCATGACCAGGGGGCATTTACTAATCGAAGTAAAATCGGTTTACTCTTCTGGGTTATTCAAATTACTGTGCTTGCGGCTATAGGCGAAATACACGATAAGGCCGATGATACACCAAACAACGAAGGTGATTTTTGTATCGGTACGCAGGTTCCACATCAGGTACAGATTCGCCAAAATGCCACAGGTAGCAATGACAGGCAGGACTGGTGTACGATAGGGGCGTTCCAGATTTGGCTCCCGAACGCGTAGCAGCCAAACGGCTCCACAAATCATGGCAAACGCGAACAGGGTCCCCGAACTGGTTAACTGCGATACTTTATCGATCGGAGTAACGGCTGCTACAATCGAAACGATGGTCCCGACAAAGATGGTACTCTTCCAAGGGGTTTTAAAGGTAGGGTGAATCGACGCGAATAGCCCTTTGGGTAAAAGACCATCTTTGGCCATGCCCAGAAAAACGCGGGTTTGTCCCAGCATCATCACCAGCATTACAGAGGTTAGACCGGCAATAGCAGCAATCGTAATCAGGTACACCGCCCAGGTTAAGCCAGCATCGGCAAAGGCCTGCGCAACAGGCGCTTTCAGGTCCAGTGTGTCGTACTTAACCATACCTGTCAGTACCAGCGAAACCAAAATGTATAGAGCCGTACAAATCAGAAGCGATGCAATGATAGCGAATGGAACGTCTTTCTTTGGATTGATGGCTTCACCAGCTTGTGTCGAAACGGCATCAAAGCCGATATAAGCAAAGAAAACGATACCAGCTGCCGTAACGATACCGGGAACACCAAAATGGGTTTGGCCTGTATCGTCGGTAACGGCATTCGGAATAAATGGGGTCCAGTTGGCAGTATCGACAAAGAAAGCCCCGGCAATGATCACAAAAATGACTGTTGCTACTTTTAGCATCACAATCAGGTTATTGGTGCTGGCAGCTTCTTTAATACCCTTCACAAGGATGTAGGTCACGACCCATACAATCAGTAGGGCGGGCAGGTTGATGGCAAATGTAAAATCGGGGACAGCAGTACCGGCAGCCCGCAGTGCATCGGCTTTTTCATGGGCGGTAACCGGGTCGTTCATAAGCCATAAGGGCGGTTCTATATGGAATAAATGGAGGAATTTCTCAAAATATCCCGACCAGCTCACCGCTACAGTAGTAGCGCCCATCATGTACTCCAGAATAAGGTTCCAGCCGATGAGCCAGGCAAACAATTCACCAACAGTGCCGTAAGAGTATGCATAGGCCGAACCTTCAACGGGCAGGATTGATGCAAATTCAGCATAACATAAGGCGGCAAACGTACAGGCAACCCCTGCAATAACGAAGGCTAATGCCAGTGCGGGGCCTGCCCATTCGCGGGCAGCAATCCCAGTCAATACGAAAATGCCACCACCAATAACGGCTCCAATACCTAGAGACGTTAGTCCCCAGCGGGTTAGTACACGTTTTAGTTCACTTTTCTGGGCATCTGCCGCATAAGCCGAAAGCGGCTTCTTACGCATGACGCTGGTATCAACTGTTTTTAGTTTAGTCTCCATGTAGGGAAATAGAGTTTGGTGATTGTGTCGTTTGGAAAAAGATTCTTGGGTGAAACGGTTGGGAAAGATACGAAAAAAAAGAGCGAAAGAGCGAAAGAGTGAAAGAGCGAATAAAATTGCCAAATGGCTTTCGCTCTTTCACTCTTTCGCTCTTTCGCTCTTTACCTTACGATTGTGAAGGGCGAATCAGCGGCTTTTTGTCTTTCTTTTCTTTTTTCGTAGCCGTAAACTCTTCGGGCGTAGCAGCCGCTTTCGTGGTGAAGTCGGCTGGAATAGCGTCGAAGCCTGTTTTCTTCTCAGCGATGGCTGAGGCAGCCGTATCTTTATCCTGATCGCGGCTCAGGGCATCAACCACAATTGGCGTAGCAACGAACAGTGATGAATAGGTACCGACAACAACACCAATCAGCATAGCAAACGAAAAGCCCCGAATGGTTTCGCCCCCGAAAATGAAGAGGACCAAAAGGACCAGAATCGTTGAGAAACCCGTTACGGCCGTGCGACTCAGGGTACTGTTCAGCGCGTTGTTGATGATGGTCGGAATGCTTTCTTTCTTACCCCGGTTTTCGTTCAGGTATTCACGAACCCGGTCGAACACCACAACTGTGTCATTCATCGAATACCCCATAATCGTCAGCAAAGCACCCACAAACGCCTGGTCAACATCCAGCGAGAAGGGTAATAAGCCATTGAAAATCGAGAAGATAGCCAAAATAATCAATACGTCGTGGAACATCGCAACCACAGCGCCGTAACCAAACGCCAACCGCTTGAATCGGATCAGAATGTAAACGAACACGACCGCTACCGCCAGCAGAATTGACCATACAGCCGAGGTCATAATATCGTTGGCAATAGTTGGCCCCACCTTCTGCGAGCTTTCGATTTTTGCTGGATTACCTTTCAGGCTGCTTAGGCCTTTGTAGATAGCGGCTTCGGCTTTCTTGTCAGCGCCCTGCGAGTTATCATCAACCAGATAAGGCGTTGTAACTTTTACCTGATTGGCTCCAATACCCGTACCGCCGTAGGTTTTTACCTCGGGCGATGCGCCCAATACACCTTCCAGCGAGTTCCGAACGTCGTCGGTGCTGACCGATTTCTCAAAACGGATTACGTACGAACGTCCACCTTTGAAATCTACTCCTAGTCCGAACCCTTTGAAGATAACCGAGATAATACCGGCTGCGATGATAGCCGACGAAATCGTATAATACAGTTTCCGGCGCGATACGAAGTCGAAGTCGGAATCTTTAAACAGGTTTTTAGCCCACGACGAAGTAAAGGTCAGCGTCTGACCGTTGCGGATATAGTATTCCAGAATCAGGCGGGTGATAAAGATAGCTGCGAACAACGACGTCAGAATACCGATAATCAAGGTCGTAGCAAAGCCCAAAATCAGACCCGTACCGAAAATGAAGAGGACAATACCCGTCAGGAAGGTCGTTACGTTTGAGTCGATAATTGACGACATGGCGTTTTTAAACCCATCAGCAACGGACACTTTAAACGTCTTACCTTCAGCGAGTTCTTCTTTAATGCGCTCAAAAATCAGTACGTTCGCATCCACGGCCATACCAATCGAGAGTACGATACCGGCAATACCCGGCATGGTCAGCACAGCACCCAGCGAAGCCATAACGCCTAGCAGGAAGAACAGGTTGACAATCAGGGCCAAGTCGGCAATAAAGCCAGCTCGGTTGTAGTAGAATACTACAAACCCTAATACAAGCAGAATACCGACAATAGACGACAGAACCCCAGCGCTAACCGCTTCTGAACCCAGTGTGGCGCCCACAATACTTTCTTCAACAATATTGGTTGGGGCAGGCAGTTTACCGGCTTTCAGTACGTTGGCAAGGTCTTTCGTTTCTTCAACGGTGAAGTTACCCGAAATGCTTGAACGACCATTTGGAATTTCATTCTGTACGTTTGGAGCTGTATACACCAGGTTATCCAGCAGAATAGCCACTGGGCGACCTACGTTGGCGGCTGTCAGGTTACGCCATTTGCGAGCACCTTCGGCATTCATGTTCATGGTCACTTCGGGGCGGCCACGGTCATCGTAATCGTTGGTAGCGTCGGTGATCACATCCCCTTCAAGCGGAGCACGTCCACCTGATTTTTTCAGGAAATAAAGTGGTAGAATCTCTTTGCCATCCGTTGCTTTGAACGCTTTCCGATCCCAGGCAAACACGATGTCGGCCGGAAACAGGTTACGGATCTCAGGCGTATTCAGAACGGCGTTGGCCCGTGCTGTATCTTTTAGGTAAACACCCAGTTGGTCTTGGCCAACTGGCAAGAACAATTGAGTAAGTGCATTGCCCTGAGCGGCTGCGGCTGCCGTGTCGTTTTTCGCTTTGCTGGCCGAATCGGATTTGTTACCCTGAGCGAGTTGCGACTCCAGGCTCGATGTACCTGAGGCTCCTTTGGTAGCCGTGCCAGTTGCTGGCGAACTGGTTTTTAGTGCGGTTTTCCGGGCGGCTTCTTCGCGTAAGAGGTAAGCACCAATGCCTTCGATAGCCGGAGCCAGTTCGTTCAGGCGGTAAACTTCGGTAAACTCTAGTTTAGCAGCACCAGTCAGCAGGCGACGGATACGCTCTGGATTATCGACACCAGGTAATTCAATCTGGATACGACCAGAACCTGGCAAACGCTGAATGTTTGGGTTGGCTACCCCAAATTTGTCAACCCGTGCCTGAATAATCTGGTAAGCTCGTGTTATGGCGTCTTCAACTTCGGTATTCAACAACTTCCGAACTTCCGTATCCGACGACTGGAAGTTGATTTTGCTGCGGTTCGCACTGGTTGCGAAAACGGTTGCCAGCTTAGTGTCTGGAGACAGTTTTTTGAACTCATCAGCAAACAGATCCACAAATTTGGCGGTGCTGGTTTTCTGATCCTCCTGCGCCAGTTTCAGCGCCTGATTGAATTTCGGATCGCGATTATTGCCCGACAGGCCACGCAGAATATCGGCAGGCGACACTTCCAGAACAACGTGCATACCGCCCTGTAAGTCAAGACCCAGGCCTAGCTCACGTTCAGTTACTTCCTGGAGCGTGCTGCCCAGATAAACGGGCTCTTTCCACAGCGAATCCAGATAATGCTGTTTTTTGTTACGGTCAACAAGCCCCTGCTTGTTGGTTGCATAAGCTTCAGCATCCGCCTTAATGCTGCGCGAGACGAAGGTAAATGACAGGAAGTAGAGGCAAATGGCCGCAATAACCCCAGTCAGAATTAGAATTCCGGTTTTGTTTTGCATTGGTTTGCACAGGCAAACGCCTGTTTTGACATAAATTGATTTAGAACAAAAATTGCTTCAGCCAATCAGATTGACCGAAAAACGGGTGGGTACTGACAAAAAGGAAGAAGCCCCTGGTGAGAACTAGGGCGCATTGGTGGCAATATGGTGCCCGAAGACGTGCCTGAAATACGAGAAATAAAAATGCGGCAGGGTAAAGTGCTGAAGCAATACAACGCTCAGCAGCAGCAGAATCACAAGCGTCGGTTCGGGGAGCAGAAAAGCGGTCTGGCCCGATTCACCTACTTTTATTGCGGGGGTAACGACCGCTTCAAATTGGGCCGCGCTCAGTTGGGCATTGGATGAAGGAGCATCCGTCGCTTTGCCCGATTTCGATTGTTGGGCAACCGGCTTGGGCGTCACCAACTGCTTTGCCTGAGCGGTATTGCCATGCCCCCATATGGCTGTAAACAGCAGTAGGGTAGCCAGCAGCAGGCTCGAAAAGCGTTGTATGACTCGCGGTTGGTTCATAAATTTCCTTAGCGGATGACAAATTTCGTACCAATTCGGGAGGAATGCAAGTAGTTTTCGGTTGAAAAAATAATCTGCTACCTTGCACTCATGAATCTGCATGAATTTATCAAATTGGCCTTAGCCGAAGATGTTGGCGATGGCGATCATACTTCCTTAGCAACGATTCCGGCCGATGCCCAAAAACGAGCCCGGTTGCTGGTGAAAGAAGTGGGTATTCTGGCGGGCGTTGAGGTAGCCAAAGCTATATTTGCTGAAGTTGACCCAACGTTTGTGATTGATGTGCTGATGCAGGATGGAGACAGCATCAAACCCGGTGATATTGTGTTGACTGTCAGCGGCAACGCTCGAAATATCCTGACGGCCGAGCGATTGGTTCTTAATTGTGTGCAGCGTATGAGCGGCATTGCGACGCATACACGTGAGTTGGTCAATCTGCTCGAAGGTACACGGGCGAAGTTGCTGGATACACGGAAAACAACACCTAATTTTCGCATCTGCGAGAAAATGGCGACGAAGATTGGTGGGGCTGTAAACCACCGCTTTGGTTTGTACGACATGATTCTGATAAAAGATAATCACGTCGATTATGCAGGTAGCATCGAAGCTGCTATAACTAAAGCTGTTACCTATTTAAAGGACACAGGGCGTTCGCTTCGAATCGAAGTAGAAACCCGCAATCGGGCAGAGGTGGAAGAGGTTTTACGGGTTGGCAAGGTCGATGTTATATTGCTGGATAATTTCACCCCTGAAGGCATTCGTGAAATGGTCCGCCTGATCGATGGTCGATATGTAACCGAAGCATCGGGAGGTATCGACGAAACCAATCTCAGAGCGTACGCCGAAACGGGGGTTGACTTTATTTCGTCCGGTGCCCTGACGCATCAGATCAAAAGTCTGGATTTGAGCTTGAAAGCATATTAAGAGTCAAGCCTGGTCATGAGTAGCGGGCATTGTGAGCAACGTCTAGCTACTCATGGCTTTTCTTAAGCATTTTAGACACTCTCTTATGTTGCCGGGTTTTCGTCAATGCCCAGGCGAGGTAAGGCGGGGTTCAGGATACGCGGAACAATTTTCAGTCGAAACACGCGCATACCTGCCATGGTAAAGTCACAGCTATAAAAATCCCGCTGTTTTACACCCCGATAAACAGCTGTATAGTTAACCTTCGGTGGCCAGTTGTTAAGGGCCAGTTCAGCCGTAATCGCATCGACCGCTTTCCGTAGGTTTGAGAAAAAAATTACGGTTGGTTCACGCTGACGAAGGGTAGTCAATGAGCCAACATAATTGATCGTCACTTCATAAATTGTCTTTCCTGTAGGCCTTACGTCAGCCATCATTTTTGCCTTTTGATTTAATTTTCTGATAAAAGTAATCCATGAGTCGAATAATTGAAAAATAATTAAACTATTTTTCAAAGTACGAACTAAATGAAGCCTAATGGCGTTTTACTTACAATTGCGCTAATCAACTCCCGACTGTGAAAAACGGCCGGGATTTTTTATTGATATTGGTCTAAAAAGCAAAGGAGCGGTAACCACACAGGCTATCGCTCCTTTGCTGGTATATCGTGTGATTACTACTTCTTATACATCACCGATTCAACGGCCTGTAAGGTACGTTTTACGTTGGGCAGAATCGCTTCGATAAGCGTTGGTGCATAAGGAAGGGGCAGATCCATGCTGTTGACCCGAATGACTGGAGCATCCAGATAATCGAATGCGTTTCGCTGAATGTTGTAGGTTAATTCCGACGAAATGGCTGCTAGCGGCCAGGCTTCTTCGACAATCACACACCGGTTGGTTTTCTTCACCGAGTTGATAATGGTAGCATAATCGATTGGACGAACCGAACGCAGATCGATTACTTCAGCCGATACACCATTTTTGGCCAGCTCATCAGCAGCCGCTAATGCTACTTTCATGATCTTACCGAACGAGACAATCGTTACGTCGTTGCCTTCCCGAACTACATTGGCCTGGCCAATCGGAATCAGATACTCTTCTTCGGGAACCTGCCCTTTGTCGCCATACATTAACTCCGATTCCATGAAGATGACCGGATCATTGTCGCGAATGGCTGATTTCAGCAGACCTTTGGCATCGTAGGGGTTTGAAGGAACCACGACTTTCAGGCCAGGTGTATTGGCAAACCAGTTTTCAAAGTTCTGCGAGTGCTGCGACGACAGCATACCAGCGTTTCCGGTAGGGCCCCGAAACACAATCGGGCAGGAATACTGCCCGCCCGACATCGACATAACTTTAGCCGCTGAGTTGATGACCTGATCAATCGCCACCAGCGAGAAGTTGAAGGTCATAAACTCAATAATGGGGCGTAAACCATTCATGGCCGAACCAACACCAATGCCTGCGAAACCAAGTTCGGCGATAGGGGTATCGATTACCCGTTCTGCTCCGAATTCGTCCAGCATACCCTGGCTAACTTTATAGGCTCCATTGTATTCGGCGACTTCTTCGCCCATCAGGTAGACTAGTGGGTCCCGGCGCATTTCTTCCGACATGGCCTCCCGTAGGGCTTCGCGGAACTGTATTTCTCTCATATTGAGTGCATTAATTTCGGTTAGTAACTTACCCAATTACACTACTGCATCGGGTGCAGGGGCTAAAAATCAGCCAAAATTAGGCAAAATGCCCTGATTCATCAAATCCGATCAAAAGCTTTCCCGGATCTTAAACCAGTACGCTTATAACGAGGAAAAAATTAGCTGGTTTGGTCTGTCTTTATACATCCGTATAACCATAATGGTAATCATACCAAGCTAAGCCTTAGACTGTTTTCTGTCATTCCGAGGAACGAGGAAGCTTCGGGTGAGGAAGAAATACAATACTTATCCGAAGCTTCCTCGTTCCTCGGAATGACAGAAAACAGTCTAAGGCTTACTTTACAGTGTATTAATGCAGTTCAGACAACGGCAATTGTTAAAGATTGTCAAAGAATGTTAACGAATCCTAATATCATCAACCGCTGGTTTTTGTCGCATTACTTTTGCTCAGTAGCTAATTAGCCATTGAAGTTTGATTCTGTAGTTATGAAAAACCTTTGCCTGATTCTTTTTTATTTATCACCGTTTCTTTCCTTTAGCCAGTCGGGCATAGGGCAAATTCGTGGGGTACTGATTGATTCACTAACGACCAAGCCTATTCCTTTTGCCACAGTAGCGCTTAAAACCGCAGATAATAAACTCATTACGGGTGTAACGACGAAGGAAAATGGCGACTTCCAGTTCGAAAAAATTGTTGTCGGTGCCTATAAACTGGAAATTTCCTTTGTAGGGTATCGTACCAAACTATTGGACTCTATCAGGATAACGACGGAGAAATCATGGATCGATTTAGGGCAAATTAAATTGGTAGTTGATACGCGGAATTTGAAAGAAGTGGCTGTGGTGGGGCAGAAAGCCCTGGTCGAAGATAAAGGTGATCGATTGGTTTATAATGCGGAAAAAGATGCAACCAATACGGGCGGTACAGCCGCTGATGTGCTTCGTAAAGTACCGATGCTTACGGTTGACTTGGATGGAAATTTAAAAATGCGGGGTAGCGGCAATATTAAAGTGCTGGTGAATGGAAAGCCTTCCAGTATTATGGCTCGTAATCTGGCTGACGCACTTAAACAGATGCCAGCCAACATTATTAAATCGGTGGAAGTCATTACGAGTCCTGGTGCAAAATACGATGCTGAAGGATCGGCAGGGGTTATCAATATTATTACGAAGAAGGCTATTCAGGGAACAAATGGTACTGTTAATCTGACTGGGGGAAATTTAAATCGATCAATTGGCGGGAATCTGACAGTAAAAGGTAAAAAGCTGGGCGTTGCGATTTCACTGAATGGCGACCAGTTTCGAGGTATTGGCGAAACCAGCAGCACGCGTACGGCTCTCACGAATGGGATCCCGACCAGTATGTTAAAGCAGAGTACGTTTCGCGATAACACGGGAACGAGCGGTTACGGAGAATTGAGCGTTGATTACGATCCCGATACGACGAACCGAATCAATTTTTCGGCCAACGCTTGGGGTGGGACTTTCCCCAATAATAGCACACTAGATAGCCGCCTGACTGATATACAGGGAAATGTAGTGCAGGCTTATCACCGTGATATTCAGTTTCGAAATCCTTTTGGTAATACGGAGTTTAATCTTGGCTGGACCAAATCGTTTAAGAAGCCAGGGCGGGAGCTTTCGGTCTTAACACAATATGCCCGGATGCCCGACAACTATTACTATACCATCCAGCAAACCGGAATTGAATCGACGATACCGACGTATTTGGAGCGAAGTACAAATCTCAGTCGCAACAATGAATACACGTTCCAGACAGATTACATCCATCCGTTGACGGCTCGAACGAAACACGATACGCTTAGTTTTAAACTGGAAGCTGGGGCCAAGTCAATCTTACGAAACATCGGTAGCGAGTATGTTATCGAACAGGCAACTACTGGCCTGGAACAGGATTACAGAATTGATCCAAATCGATCCAGTGAGTTTACGTATAGTCAACGGGTTACGTCGGGGTATGCGTCGATGAAAATGGACTCAAAACGAAAGTGGAATCTGACAGCAGGGGTCCGGCTTGAAAATACGTCTATACAAGGCGATTTTGTCACAACGCAAAGTCGATTCTCCAATCAGTATCAAAACCTGATTCCGAGTTTTACGCTGGCGAAAACCTTCCATAACAAGCATACTGTGAAGGTTAATTATACCCAACGGATTTCTCGCCCAATGATCTGGTATTTGAATCCATACAAAAACTACAGCGATCCCAAGAACGTCCAGACAGGTAATCCATTTTTAAATCCCGAATTGACCCATGCTACAGAAGTGTCGTACAGCACATTTGGGAAAGAAGGGTCTTCATTCAATGCGGCTTTATTCTGGCGGCAGACAAACAACTCCATCGAATGGCTGACAACGGTCGATGCGCAGGGAACGGCCTTGTCGGCACCACAGAATATTGGGCGAAATGCCAGCTATGGTGCTAACATGAGTGTTACGCTTCAGCCTAACAAACAGACCAATATTAGCCTGAATACCGAACTTACTTACGTCGATTTAACAAGCGTAGCGCTTAATCAGCGCACCAGCGGTTGGGTATGGAGCGTGGGGCCTAATGCGTCGTATAAATTACCCAAAGATTTCACCTTGCAGGCGAATGGCTACGTTAATTCAGGATGGATTTCGCTACAAAGCCGTAATTCGGGCTGGTATTATTACGGCTTGTCGGCAAAAAAAGAATTGATGGATAAAAAAATCACGCTGACACTCAACCTCAATAATCCATTCAACCGAAGTAATCGGCAAACTGGCGAGCAGTTTGCTCCTACTTTCACGGCACAAAATACGTCGCTGTTTGTCAATCGCTCGGTACGCTTGACCTTGAGCTATAAGTTTGGCCAGATGAGTTCAGGAGGCAAACAAAGCAAAAAAATAAGCAATGACGATGGCCGTCGATAACATGGCCTTTCCTAGCGAACCACGGCAAGTTTACCCGCCAGCCCCTCTGCACCATCTTTTGTAACGACAACAATCAGATAAATGCCCGTTTGTGCCTGACGACCTAGATAGTCGATCAGATTCCAGCTAGCTGTTCCGCCCTGTGAGCGGGTCTCATAGACCAGTTTGCCGCCTGCGTCAAGAATTTTTACGGTTGCATTCTCCGTAAGGCCTTGTATGCCCACGTTGCCCGAGAAGTCAGGTCGGACGGGATTCGGGAAAATAGTGATGTTGCTCAGTACATCAGTGGGCTCTGTAGCTGGTGCTTGATACGATACTAGGCCATTTGGCGTCTGAACAAAGAGTACCCCACGTGTAGGTTCAATGGCTAATGCCTGGATGGTGTTGCTGGGCAAAGGGCTATTGTCGGCCGTGAATGTGTCCAGTAGCTGTGATCCGTCGGGTGCTACATGATAAATGCCTTTCTGCGTACCGATCCATTTTCGATTTCCTCCATCGACTGCGATTGCCGTAATCTGTTCGTTGGCCAACAGTCGACGCCGGTTTAAAATAGGTGGCTGGGCATCGATAACCGCATCGAACGCTCCGGCTGGATTGTCGAAAAGGGTCGGGCCTAAGTCGGTGCCTACCCAGATAATCCCATTTCGATCTTTTACCAAAGCACGAACGCTGTTGGTGAGTAATCCGCCCTGCCCTGTTTGCGTCGTCAAGTAACGACTACGATTGGTTTGAGGATCAACAACCAGTAAGCCTCCGCCGACATCAGGCCGAAGCCACAGAAACCCATTATCATCCGGTACAATCTGAAGAATGTTGGTTTGGGTGACAACAGGGAACGATTGGAAGGTTCCGTCGGGCTTACGTACATGCAACGTAGCCGATTGTGATGAAGTCGTCCGTCCGGTTGTTATCCACAAATTACCTTTCGAATCGGTTGCCAGGCTACTGATAAATGGGCTAATCGTAGCCGGAAGCGTAACGGGTATTGGTGGTTGATCGCTCGACTGGCTCCATAGCCCGGCACCAAACGTGCTTACGTAAAGACGCTGCTCAGATGGGAGGTAGGCCGCAGCATTAAAACCGCGAGTCAGGCCATTGGTTGAAGGAGCTACCCAACGGTTATTCGTAACTGAAAAGGCCTCATAGGGAGGCTGGTTTGTTGACAGGCTCGTTGCATCCAGCGGTCCTGTGGGTAATGTTACGAGCGTTTGCGGATAGGTGTATAGACCTACATACTGATCGCGGGAAGGGCCTTCAGGAGCAATACGCTGAAATTGACCTATGGTGCCATAAAGTAGACCACTCTGCGTATCGGTTACCCAAACGTTGGTACCATCGGCAACCACTTCACGAGGGTTGACCAGGAGCGCCCCGGTAAATGTTACTGGATTCGGAAGAAGAATAGACTGACTAGTAGCGACTATTGGGCCTGCTGCCGATGGAAATAACCGAATGATTGGGTCCGTACTGGAACGGAACAACACCCATGAGCCATTATTTCTCAGATAAATTCCGGTGCCATTTACAGAAACATAAAGACGATTCTGATCAACGATCAATGAACTCATCAAGGTGGATGGTTCAGTTACACTTCGCCAATTGGCTGGATCTGCAATATTTACATTGGCCGCAAAACGAATGGCACGTAGGCGAAAACCCGTATCGGTAGCCCGTATCGGTCCTGTCAGTGCATATAGGCTGTCGGTAGTCGCTACAGTCTGGTAAATCGGAAGGGGTGTGCCGTCGGTACGTTGACTGAAATAGGTATCCCTGATTTCATACTTGATCAGGTCTAAAACAACCAGGCCGAAATCGGTACTAAGGTAAGCGTTGTTACCAATTCGATTGATGTGATAAATCGTTCTGGCGGATGGTAGGGTAGAAGCCGCTACAACGGTGTTGACATTATTAACCGCTCCGGGCTCTCCATCATTGGTCAGCGTCATGAAATCAAGATTCCCACTCCGATAGGCAATCAGTAATTTGGATTGATCAGCCAGATACAGAAGTCGACTAACACCGGCATCACTAAGCCCAGAATTCTTGGTTAAGCTGGTTGTCTCCTGCGTAATCTTGTCATAATAGAACAAGCCGTTTTGCGTAGCTGCGTAAATTTTATTACCGACTACAGCGACTGACTGCCCTGATTGATAACTGACATGCGTTTGCCAGGTACCAATCTGCGCAAATGAATAATGAACAATGAAAAATGTACAATGGATAATGAATAATGAACAATGAAAAAGCGATAATGAACGCGAAGGCCATTTATACGAAACCAGATAACGTATCCATTGTACATTTTTCATTATTCATAACCACTAGGTCAGTCATCATTCTTAACGTCTTCGTAAGCCCATTCCTTTCGTACGGCATCGTCGCCCAGGTTAAAACACCGGCGACAACGAGCTTCGTAGCTATCGGTCTCGCCCAGGAGTACCCGCTCCTGCGAAGGTACAAGACGGTAAGAGTAGTGGGCTATGTCGCCACAAACTACACAAATAGCATGTACTTTTGTAACATACTCGGCTATGCCCATGAGCTGAGGCATGCAGCCAAATGGATTACCGGCAAAGTCCATATCGAGCCCGGCAACGATGACTCGTTTGCCCTGATTGGCCAGCTCATTGCATATGGAAACGATTTCTTTGTCAAAAAATTGGGTTTCATCAATGCCAACTACTTCGCAATCACCGGCCAATAATAAAATTTGGCTCGCTGTTTGCACAGGGCTAGAATGAATCGCAACAGCCGAGTGCGAAACAATATTTTCTGCGTGATAGCGATTGTCCAGAGCAGGCTTAAAAATCTGCACCTTTAGCTTGGCAATCCGGGCACGATTAAGTCGTCGGATTAGCTCTTCCGTTTTTCCGGAAAACATCGATCCGCAGATGACTTCAATCCAGCCAGTGCGCAGATGGGGTGGGTCACGTCGGCGGGAAGGTTCAATAAACATGAGTAAACGATAAAAACGTAACGACTATAACCTACTTGTACCTTAAACGTATATGAATTCCCGGCAAGGACATTGCTTCATATATCCTCACGGGTTGCCCGTTGTCGGACTGAATTATGGGTTACAGCCCGCAGCATTTGATTTCTTTAGTGATAACAGTCGGTTTGTGGCCGAAAGCTATATATTTACAAAACAAAGGCTTTTCCTGATGTCGAACAAGTTTAACGCGAACGCTCTTTCTGAATATAGCAAGTCCTACGCTCGCCGGATTGCTGCTGATTTTTATCAACAGCATACGACGATCAATGGTCAGCAAATCATGTCGTTAACGCCTATTAACCAGATAAACCTGTTTATTATCAGTAGTTTATCTGATAAATGGCAAGCTGATGCCGAAAAGTTCAGAAGCCCTTATTTCGACTTTACGAACGAAGAAGTACAAGAGGCATTGCAAAACTTCATGAACGTTGTTTCGCAATACATCTGTGTTCGACGCGAACATCTCGAACCCTTACTGGCCGATGCTGTGCGACGCACGATTATCATGATTTTTGATCCTCGTGCCTACTTTGATGATGTGCTACGGAGCCAGCCCGACTTTACGGTAACAGCGGCTGCCATGAAGCAAATCACGCGTTACACGAAAATTAACCAGTTTATTCCGACCTATATCACGCAGCGAATGAACGGGAAGTCGTTCATCTATGTGAATCAGGCGTTGATTTATCTGGATGAAGCTCTGACTCAGAAAGGAAATGAACTGGAGCCATACGATAAGTTTGTGGCCCTCTTTTCGGAAAAGCTCCCCATGAACGTGTCAACTTTGCTTCGAAGCCATGTTCATGATAGTCTATTAGCTACACCGACCCGTTCGTTTTTCGATACAGCCACTGAATCGTCGATACCACCTGCCCCGTTGGTACCTGTCGAATCGGTTCCTGAAAGTGAAGCTCCACCTGCTGTAGCGCCACAGCCTGATCCTGTCCCTGCTACTGAGCGCTCAGAAACAGGTAGTACTGCTGGACCTATGTTTCTCTCTGGTTCGTCTGGCCCTGAACCAGTGGCACCCATCAGCCAACCCTCGCAGTTAGAAACTGGGGCAATCAGTACCCCTGTAGCCCCTGAAGTTAAACCCGTTGTTGTGCCGAATGATGGACCCGCAACACTCAATGATACTTTACGGGAAACAGCAACGACGGAACCAGCTACAGTTGCCGAGACATTCCACCGGGCACCTATCGAAAGTGTAGCCCGAAGTATATCGCTGAACCAGAAGTTTCGGTTTATCAATCAGCTTTTCAATGGAAATTCCAATGCCTATAATCAGGCCGTTGACGAGATCGATAAGCTGAGCAATTATGGTGAAGCACTTGATCTGATTTCATATCGCTATGCTTCGCAGTACATGTGGGATATGAGCAGTGATGAAGTTAGCGAATTGGTCGAAATTTTAAAACGGCGGTTCGCCTAGTCTCTAGCTACAAGTATCTTTTTTGTTGACTAATGTATCTTTTGGGGCGTCCATTCGTCCAATAGACTACAGTGCTCATGGGGGCTGTTTATCTCCCGAACTCATTAGCATTGGTAGTTTATTACGATTATTGAACCGGACTCCCAAACGATTTTGCGAACAGTTTACCTGCTCTGTATAGCCGGATGGTTAGCTTCATCGGCTGCTTTTTCACAAACTAATACACCGCTGCGCCGAGATGCTGATATAAGCCAGTATCTACAAGACCTATTTCCTGTACAAACAGAAGGGGTTGATTATCAGGCTATCTATGATGCGCTCACACAGCTATATGCCAATCCAATTGATCTCAACACGGCTACTCGCGACGAGCTTGAAGCTACGAATCTGCTCTCAGAACGTCAGCTAACCAGTTTAGCGACTTATCGGGCTGGATTCGGGGATTTATTGTCAATCTATGAACTTCAGGCGGTGCCCAACTTCGACCTGGCGACGATCCGGCGTTTACTCCCTTTCATAACCGTAGCAGGCAGTCGGGGTCTGTTAGGGGCTTTGCCTACTCCCACCGATAATTACCTGATTGTCCGTTATGAACGTATACTGGAAGAACAAAAAGGCTTTTCAGAAGCAACGCCCGATAAAAAAGGGAATTTTCCTACGCGTTATGTAGGTGATGCCAGCCAGTGGTATCTACGATATCGCTACAGTCGGCCCCGTGCTTTTAGTTTCGGACTAACCCTGGAAAAGGACCCCGGTGAGCGGATCGATTGGCATCCCGAAAGCCGACGTTATGGCGCCGATTATCTTTCATTCCATGCACAGCTTCAAAATCGAGGGCGCTGGAAAAGCATCCTGTTGGGTGACTATCAATTGCAGGTAGGGCAAGGTTTGATTCTATCGGCAGGTTTTGTGCTTGGAAAAAGTGCCGAAACAGTTCAAACCGTTCGTCGTCCAACGTTGGGGTCTCGCCCGTATACATCCTTGACGGAATTTGGGTATTTTCGGGGTATAACGGCGACCTATGCTTTGCATCAACGTCTTACTATAACCTTGCTGGCTTCCCGAATCCGCCGGGACGCTAATACCGATAGCTCGGGTACCGGTCTTGTGGCTACTTCACTGCAAACCTCTGGCCTTCACCGAACACAGTCTGAACGAGCCGATCAGGGTAGTTTGATGGAAACTAATCTGGGCGCCCATCTGCTTTACCAAAATCGCCATCAACTGCAGCTTGGGCTTACGGTATTACGCACCACCTATGATACGTTTTTCCAGAAGCGCGATCAGGCCTACAATGCGTATGAGTTTACGGGTACGCATAACCTGGTTGTAGGTGTGCACGGAGGATATATCTGGCGAAACTGGAATCTGTTCGCTGAATTGGCCCGCAGTAGTGGCTCGGCTACAAATTCAGGGGGTATAGGGTTTGTAGGTGGAGCTTTGGCTAGCCTGACTAAAAAATTGGATATGGCGGTTGTTCTGCGGCACTACGACCCAAATTTTCATAGCTTTTATGGGAATGCTTTTAGCGAAGGAAGCCGGAATAGCAACGAAGAAGGAGCCTATCTGGGGTTAAAGTATACCATTTACCGGAAGCTGTCCGTAGGCGGCTTTGTGGATTATTTCAATTTCCCCTGGCTGAAGTATCTGGTCGATAAGCCCTCAAACGGATTCGATTATTTGCTTCAGGTTCGGTACACCCCCAACCGACAAACCACGTTTTATGGCGTTTATCACGAAGAGCATAAGCAAAAGAATCTGACGGTAGATAAACAGAAAGATGTAGTTGGTACTGCCCGTAGAAGCTACGCACTGAATGCCGAATACACATTGATGCGGGGTTTTTCATTGCGGTCGCGCATACAATGGGGCAGTTTTGTGTATGCAGGGCAACCTGCTTCTAATGGATTCACCTTGGCGCAGGATGCTACGTGGGACTACCGACGTTTCAGCCTTAGCGGCCGGATCGCTTTATTCGGAACGGACGATTACGACAGTCGACAATATGTGTACGAGCGTGATGTGCTCTACGCATTTTCGTTTCCTGCTTACTTTAATCGGGGTGTTCGCCATTATTTCCTGGCGCAGTATAACCTGAGTCGCCATCTGGATATATGGGTGCGCTGGGCCAGAACGGACTACACCAATCAGACTGCCGTTGGTTCCGATTTGGAGCAGATTAATGCTCCGCATAAAACCGAGGTGAAACTACAGGCCCGATGGCGGTTTTGATTGACTCACCAATAAAACGCTTATCTTTATCTAAATGACCAATCTTTACGACAATGAAGAAAGTCAAAGAAATCGAATTGAACAACTTCCACAAAGTGCTGAACAAGCGATTAATCAGGAAAGTATCTGAGTAGCCCTCGATGTCACCCGAGCAAATCAAACGTATCGCCGAGCAGAGCCAAAAGGTAGCGAAAGTTGGTGGGCATTGAATGAAGCCATCCAAAGACAAGCGGCATAAGCCTTATCTGCATGGGCTATTGGGACAAACTTGTTATTAGATATTGAGCAATTTACCTGTATTGATCTGTGAATCAATGTACAGCCTACCGACATTCTCTGTTGAAATCATCGATTTTGAAAAATAAACTGACCAGAACCAGCCTGTCATTTTTCCATTTCCCGAATCAGCTTGTTGGCGTTGATAAACTCGTTTAGTTCGGGAACGTGCGATTGCGTAAGGGTTGTACTATTGCCTTCCCACAATTTTTCGCCCTGGTACAGAAACATGATTTTCTCACCGATTTCCATCATCGAGTTCATGTCGTGCGTAATGACGACGGTTGTGATCTTAAACTCATCGGTGATTTCAGAGATGAGCTGATCTATCTTGATAGAGGTGAGTGGATCAAGGCCAGAGTTGGGTTCGTCGCAGAATAAGTATTTGGGGTTCAGGACAATCGCTCTGGCAATGCCAACCCGTT
Source organism: Spirosoma aerolatum (assembly GCF_002056795.1). Classification (NCBI taxonomy): domain Bacteria; kingdom Pseudomonadati; phylum Bacteroidota; class Cytophagia; order Cytophagales; family Cytophagaceae; genus Spirosoma; species Spirosoma aerolatum. The sequence goes on from NZ_CP020104.1 coordinate 87,526, forward strand.
TCTTCATGCCGCCACTGATTTCAGAAGGCATCCGATCGGCAGCTTCGGCAAGACCTACCCGGCGCAGGCATTCGTGAGCACGATCCAGTTTTTCACTTTCGGCCTGTTCTGTAAGCATATCGAGCGGGAACCGAACGTTTTCCAGCACAGTCTTCGAATCGAACAGAGCAGATCCCTGAAACAGAACGCCCATCTCCCGGCGGATGGCTTTTTGCTGATTCAGGTCACTTTTCAAAAAATTACGCCCGTCGTAGAGAACCTCACCTGAATCGGGCTTTACCAACCCAATCATACACTTTAATAATACGCTTTTACCCGTACCGCTACTGCCAATGACCAGACTGGTATCGCCCTGTTTGAATGTACCGCTGACGCCCGCCAGAATCTGACGCCCCCCAAAGGATTTCGCTATATTTTTGATTTCAATCATCGGTTCAATGATTGAATGCCTGAATGATTGAATGATTGAATGATTGAATGGCTTTATTCAGCCCTCTTAATTCAATCATTCAATCATTCAGGCATTCAACATTACGTGAGTAACATCTGCGTTAGAATAAAATCGGCGGCTACGATCGCTACGCAACTGTTGGTTACGGCTGCCGTAGAGGCTGCGCCAACTTCGAGCGCTCCTCCGCGTACGTTGTAGCCTCTATAGGCCGAAATCGTAGAGATTAAAAAGGCAAAGACTACGGTTTTGATAAGAGCGAACGTAACACCAAAGGGCTTGTACTCGAAGCGGAGTCCCGATATATAATCTTCTGAAGAAATAACCCCAGCCAGCGTTCCGGCAATGTATCCACCTAGTATTGCCAGAAAACCAGCCATAATAACCAGCAGGGGAAACATCAGAACGGAAGCAATCACTTTGGGTAGTACAAGATAGGAACTGGAATTGATCCCCATCACCTCCAGGGCGTCGATCTGCTCCGTAATGCGCATTGTACCTAGCTCACTGGCAATATTCGACCCCACTTTTCCGGCTAGTACTATGCAGGATAAGGTGGGCGCTAATTCCAGAATCGAACTGTCGCGGACAATCAGTGCAATAATATTTTTCGGAACAAACGGATTTGTGAGATTATAGGCCGTTTGTACACAGGTGACCGCACCAATAAACGAGTTAACGAGCGCTACAATAAAAATTGACCCAACGCCAATATTGGTACATTCGTTGAGAATGAGGCCCACATAAACGCGAAATTTCTCCGGGTTACGGAATAGGGTACCCAAAAAGATAAAATAACTGCCTAATCGTGACATAAATCAGTAGCCAGAACTGTAGAGGAATACAGTGAATGATAGTCATTCGAAAGAACCCTCGTAAAGATAGAATGGTTTCTGACGTAACTTGCGCCGTAGGCTAAACCGCGTGTTTTCTGCACCGGAAAATGCCTGACATAGCTGTTTTTTACATGAATCCACTACTTGTTGTTACGGGAGGAACCAAAGGGATTGGTCGGGCTATTGCCGATCGATTTATAACAGAAGGGTTCGATACGATCGTCTGTGCCCGATCAGTTGAAGGGATAGAAGGTCCGGGCCTGCTGCCTGTTGCCGCTGATCTATCGAATCGTTCGGGTGTAAATGCCTTGTTGACTTACATTCAATCGTTAGGTCGCCCAGTCGATGTGTTAGTAAATAATGCCGGGATATTTTTACCGGGCGAAATTCACCAGGAGGCCGAAGGAACCTTTGAGACGCTGATGAATACGAACGTGGCCAGCGCTTACCACCTGACGCGGGGGCTGGTTGGGGATATGATTTCGCGTCGGCAGGGACATATTTTTATGATGTGCTCTACAGCCAGCATTACAGCCTATACGAATGGTGGGTCTTACTGCATTTCAAAATTTGCTCTGCTGGGCATGAGCCGGGTTTTGCGCGAGGAATTGAAACCCCACGATGTGAAAGTTACGGCTATTTTGCCGGGTGCAACGCTTACGGCTAGCTGGCAGGGGACCGATTTGCCTGAAGAGCGATTTATGAAAGCTGAAGATGTCGCTAACAGCGCCTGGGCGGCTTATTCGTTGTCAAAAAATGCTGTGGTTGAGGAGATTCTAATCCGCCCCCAACTTGGCGATATTTAGGAATTGAGGTTAATTATGACGCATTGGGGACAAAGTAGTCTTAAACTCCTTGAGCTTAATGGCTATTACTGACCACTCTTTCGTAACTTGCACGCTCTTCATCGCTCTTGTACACTGACCATTATTCATTGTTAAACTGATTATTGCTACGAATGGCTTCCGTTGAGTATTTAGGTATTGACGTTGGCGGCACAAACGTCAAAATGGGCATTGTCGATGCCAATACGGGTAAAATTTCAAATTTCTACAGCCACGACACCATCAGTTGGCGCGAATCGGGCCACTTTATCGAGCGCTTTGGCGATGCCGTTGCCCTTCAGCTGTTAAATAACAAAGACGTAAAAAAAGTAGGTATCGGTCTGCCCGGTATGCTGAATCGTGAACGTACGATTCCGCTCGAAATCACGGCGATTCCAGAAATCAATGGGGAGCCGATGGTCGAGTTGCTAACTAAGCGCTTTCCGGGCATTCAGTTTTTTCTGGCGAACGATGCCAACGCTGCGGCTTTAGGCGAGTATTATTTTGCCGAAGAGCGTATTACCGAAAACTACATCTTCATCACACTGGGCACGGGTGTTGGTGGAGCTGCTATCATTAATAAGAAAATTTTTACCGGGGGCGATGGGAATGCTATGGAGCCTGGCCACATTCCTTCGCGGAATGGTCGGGTACTGGAACGTAACATCGGAAAGGTAGAATTGCTCCAACTGGCTAATGAGCGCCGGAAAAGCTATACCGGCGAAACGCATTTGCCTGACGATGGTAATATTTCGACCACTGGATTAGTAGCGGCTGCCGCTGAAGGCGACGAACTGGCCCTGCAAATCTGGACGGAAGTAGGCGAAATGTTAGGCGAAGGCTTAGCGGCTCTGATCAAGATTCTGGATATTAAACAGGTACTAATTGGTGGAGGGTTATCAGCTTCCTTCGATTATATTTTACCTGCTGTAAATAAAACGCTCGATTACTGGCTGAATCCGTACTATAAAAACGGCCTAAGCATCAAACGGGCCACGCTTGGTAACGATGCAGGTTTACTGGGTGCTGCATCGCTTTGTTTTGAATAAGTTGATGCTGAAACATGTGCGTAAAACAAGTAGAGCAGTGAATGAAGTAGTTTTCATGCTACTTTCACTCACTGCTCTACTTATATGAAATCGATGGTTCCTTACCTGATAATATTGACTTCAGGTGTGATTGTAATACCATATTTTTTCTGAACGGACTCCTGCACCTGCTTAGCAAGAGCCAGAATCTGGTTCCCCGTCGCTTTGTCGTAATTGACCAGGACAAGTGCCTGTTTAGCATGGACACCTGCATCGCCCGATCGGTAGCCCTTCCAACCAGCCTGCTCAATAAGCCAGCCAGCCGGAACCTTCACAAAGTCATCGCCGACAGGATAGCCTGGTAAGGTTGGGTAGTTTGCTTTTAGCTGGTTGAACTGAGCCTTGGGGATTTCCGGATTTTTAAAGAAACTACCGGCATTCCCGATTTGGGCCGGATCGGGAAGCTTGCTTCGTCGGATATGTATCACAGCCTCACTGATGGCTTTTATCGACAGGTTATCTTCCGAAACACCCATGTCAGCTAGTGTCTCCTGAATGGCACCATAGCGTGTATGAAACGTTGGAACCTTATCGAGTCGTAGTGTAACACTGGTGATTATATACTGGCCTTTGAGTTCACGTTTAAAAACGCTCTCGCGATAGCCAAATGCACAATCGGCATGGCCAAAGGTTCGGGTATGACCTGTCTGAATATGTACGGCCGTTAATGAGTCGAATACCTGTTCGAGTTCAACGCCGTAAGCGCCAATATTTTGCATGGGAGCAGCGCCAACTGTACCCGGAATAAGCGATAGGTTTTCAATCCCTGCATAATCCTGATCGACACAGTGCATAACCAGTTGGTGCCAGTTTACACCCCCACCCGCTTTTACATACACATGCGTATCATCTTCTCGCACTACATCGATACCCTGAAAGCTTACTTTAACGGCCAATCCGTCGAAATTCTGGCAGAGAAGGACATTACTGCCTCCACCGAGAATTAATTTAGGAGTATCCAAAAATTCAGCTAGTTGAAGTAACGTTTGGAGGTCGTCTTCGTTACTAATATCGACCCAATAGCGTGCGCTGGCATCAATCCGAAACGTATTATACGGTTTTAGCGACACGTGGCTCTGTATACTCAGCATGTGTTCGACTTGATAAGAGCCCAAAATTAGCTAAAATCCAGCATGGGTTTATACCGGAATATAAAGGGTTAAGCAATCGAAGCAACAAAATGCTATTTTTGCGTCATGCGGAATAAGAGTATGCCTTGTAAATTAGGAGTATTATCGGTACTTGTTGTACTGACAATATCCGGTTGTGCCAGTAGTCGTTCGGTCTCGTCAGGCAGTTCGACAGTCGATTACAACAGCTACAATGAAGATCTGGCATCCGTACGACCTGTGTATAATCCGAATCCGGCTACCTCTAACCCATCAACTAATCGTTCTACTACCCCAGTAACTAATCCGACCAATACGCCCCGACGAACAGACGCCCGGAAGCCGAATGCACCTATCGAAGCCTTGCATATAAATCGTAAACTTGACCTGGTTATGGATACAATAGCCACTCAAAATCGGTCGATTCGTTATGCGCCTGGTTATCGGATTCAGGTTTATGTGGGTAATCAGCGACAGGAAGCAGAAGCAGCCAAGTTGCTGATCTCTCAGAATTTTCCAGAACTTAGCCCTTACCTTACGTATAATCAGCCAACTTATAAACTAAAAGTAGGCGACTTTATGCGTCGCTTAGATGCGGAGCGATATTATTCATCGATTCACAGATTTGTGTCATCAGCCCAGTTACAACCCGACAAAGTGGATATTCGGCGTAGCCTATTAATAAAGTAATTTAAGATTTAGATAAATAGATGTTAACTTAGAAGCTAATGTGTAAACTTTTGCACGTGCTTCAACCTAGATTGTAAGAATTTATGAAAAAAGCGTTAATTACCGGGATTACAGGGCAGGACGGTGCCTATTTAACAGAGTTATTGTTAGCAAAAGGATATGAAGTACATGGTATCAAACGCCGTAGCTCGTTATTCAATACGCAACGGATCGACCACCTGTATGAAGATCCGCATGAGAAGAAAGTACACCTGAAACTCCATTACGGTGATCTTTCTGATTCGACCAATGTCATTCGAATTATTCAGGAGGTACAACCTGACGAGATTTACAACCTCGGCGCTATGTCGCACGTGCGGGTAAGTTTCGATGAGCCCGAATATACGGCTCAGGTGGATGGTATCGGAACGCTACGGATTCTGGAAGCTGTTCGTTTGCTGGGCTTAACCCAAAAGACACGCATTTATCAGGCTTCTACATCTGAGTTGTATGGTGGGGTTCAGGGACACGCTCAATCAGAAACAACACCATTCTATCCTCGCTCTCCCTATGCAGTTGCTAAACTATATGGCTACTGGATTACGGTTAACTATCGGGAAGCGTACGATATGTTTGCCTGCAACGGAATTCTGTTTAACCACGAATCGCCACTACGGGGTGAAACCTTCGTGACGCGTAAAATCACCCGTGCCGTTGCCCGTATTGGTTTAGGCTTGCAGGATAAAGTATATATGGGAAATCTGGATTCGCTGCGTGACTGGGGTCATGCCAAGGATTACGTAGAGGCCATGTATCTGATTCTGCAACAGGACAAACCCGAAGATTACGTTATCGCTACGGGTGTAACGACCAGCGTTCGAGATTTTATTCGGATGGCGTTCGCCGAAATTGGTGTTGAGCTAGCTTTTTCCGGTGAAGGCGATGCTGAAGTTGGTACTGTGGTTAGTTCAACGAATCCTGACTTCCCGGTTGAAATCGGTAAAGCTGTTGTTTGCATTGATCCTCGCTATTACCGGCCAACCGAAGTGGATCTGCTGCTTGGCGATCCAACCAAGGCAATGACAAAATTGAACTGGCAGCCTAAATATGATTTACCTGCTCTTGTGAAAGATATGATGACGGCTGATATTGACCTCTTCCGTCGCGATCAGCTTCTTGCCAGAAGCGGGCACCAGATTCTGAATTATTACGAGTAGAATTAAATAAACGGCGTAAAGGAAAACGGGCAAAAGGGTTGTTAATCCTTTTGCCCGTTTTCCTTTACGCCGTTTATGCTTTTATTTATACAGGCACTGCGTAGTAGTACATCCGCGAACTGTTGGGATACATGCCAATCAGCATTAAGCCTTCCCCTTCTTTTACAGTCGACATGATGGATTGAAGGTCTTTTGTCGTTTTAACGTTTTTACCGTTTGCTTTTACGATAATGAACCCTTCTTCTACATCCGTTTCGGCTAGTTTACCATCGGTGATTTTCTTCACCCGAACACCACCACTAATACCTAACTGTTTGGCATCCTGAGCCGACAGATCTTCAAATTGAGCGCCCAGCGAGTTCAGCGAAGTGGCCGATGGCGTAATATCGGTTTTCTTGATAATGTCACGACCACCATTCCGGTTGCGAAGCTCTACTTTAAAGTCACGCTCGGTGCCATCACGGTTAACAGTTACAGTCAGAACATCACCTGGACGACGACGACCGATGATTTCGCGCATCTGAGCATCTGAATCCAATGGCTGACCTTCCATTTTGGTAATAACGTCACCTTTTTTCAGGCCAGCAGCTTCAGCAGCACCATTGTCAACAACCTGATCAACATAGATACCACGGCCAACTTTAACGTTTTTCTCTTTAGCGACCGTGCTGTTCAGCTCAATTGGCATTATACCAATATAACCGCGTTGCACGTTGCCGTATTTCAGCAAGTCGGCTGATACTTTCTTAACCAGCGATACAGGAACGGCGAAGCCATAGCCGCTGTAATAACCTGTTGCCGAAGCAATCGCTGAGTTAATACCAACCAGTTCACCACGCAGGTTTACCAAAGCACCACCCGAATTACCAGGGTTGATAGCGGCATCCGTCTGGATAAACGCTTCAACCGGCGAATCAGGTTTTGCATCATTTTTATTGATGTTCTGATCCAGGATACCAATCCGACGTCCTTTAGCGCTCACGATACCAGCCGTTACCGTCGATTCCAGATCAAGAGGGTAACCAACTGCCAGTACCCATTCGCCCAATTTTAGAGCGTCTGAATCGCCCAGCGTAATGGCAGGCAGGTTGTTAGCGTCTACTTTAATGACTGCTAGATCGGTAAGTGGGTCAGTACCAATAACTTTCGCTTTAAAGCTGCGCTTGTCGGTCATAATTACTTCGACCTCGTCGGCATCCTGTACTACGTGGTTGTTCGTAACGATATAACCATCTTTACTGATGATTACCCCTGAGCCCGAAGCCTGTCCTTGTTGTCGGCGAGGTTGCCGCTGACCACCACCAAATGCGTCGTCGCCAAAGAACTCCCGGAAAATATCAGGAACTTGTTGCTGACGTACAGTGCGGGTCATTGTAGTCCGAATGTGTACAACCGTTGGTGTTACAGCTTCAGCAGCAGTCGAGAAATCGCCCGGAGCTGCGGTAGGTCCCCCTGGCATCGATGCCAGACGACCCGTGATCGCCTGAATAGGCGACGATTCGTTAAAAATCACGTCCCGGTTGTTGAAACCCAACAGGTGGTAAGCGGCCAGCGTTATGCCACTCGAAAATAGAGCTATTAACGCTATTAATTTCCAGTTGCTTTTCATGATTGATTGGGAAATCTAATTGCTTTCTTTTTGTGTTAGAATTATTGTTTACTCTGCCTGTATAACGGAAAGGGCTTCTGAAAAATCCGGGTAATGTGTGTCCTTAACAAAATTTAACAGGGCTTTGTTAAAGGGCCTTTAAGTTAGTAAAAAGCCTGTAAGATTTTCCCACAGGCTTTTTATTAAAGTTGGATTAACCACCGATTTCAATTTGACGAGGTGGTTTTACTTTGGCCTCTTCGCGTTTCGGAATGTCAATTTTCAAAATACCATCCGTGTAGGTTGCCTGAATCCTATCAGCATCAACGGAGGTCGGTAGGGTGAACGTCCGCTGAAACGAAGAATAGCTAAATTCCCGACGCGTATACTTTTCAGCAGGCTTCTCCGAATCTTCCGTTTTGGTTTCCTGCGACCCTGAAATAGTCAGGTTATTGTGGTTTAGGTGCAGCTTAAAGTTTTCTTTCTTTAAACCAGGTGCTGCTACCTCAATTCGAAAACCATCCGGATGCTCGGCTACGTTTACTGCCGGAACATAGGTGAAGGCAGAGTGGCTTGTGTTAAAAAAGTCGTTCACATCGCGGCCAAAAAAGTTTTCGATCAACGACGGAAAGTTGCTGTTCGTGCGCACTAACGTACTCATGACTTTCTTTGGTTTTGTGTTAGACGATATATTAACTGATTCAGTTAACCTTTTTCAAACGACATGCCAATAGAAAAATCATAACAAATCCGGTCATTTTGACATTTTCTGGGCGATCAACGGAAGTTATTTCCAGACAAGTTGACCAGAAAAATGACAGAATTGCCAAATCAACGTCGGTTGGCTTACTCAGACAGCGCCCACCTTTCGAGTTAGCGAATCAAGACAAATTGGGGAGTCAAGATGACTTTATTTGATGGCCAGCAGCTCAAATGCTTTTTCAGCGGCTGCCTGTTCAGCTTTTTTCTTGCTGTAGCCGCTACCTGTCGAGAATGGCTCATCATCAACAAGTACCTGAGCAATAAATTCGCGGAAGTGGCTATTACCTTTTTCGGAGACAATCTCAAAGCGGATCTCTTTACCTTCGCGTTGCGCCCATTCGATCAGACGGCTTTTAAAATTTCCGTTGTTCTGAACGACCGACTCAATGTCGTAATGAGATAGTAAGTTTTTGAGGATAAACCGACGGGAAAAGCGGAAGCCTTTATCCAGGTAAATAGCACCAACCAACGCTTCGAGCGCGTCGCCATACATAGACGTACGGGCGGGAAGACTTCGTGTGCGGCTTCCGTCGTATTCGATGAGCTGGTCGAGGCCGATCTTGCGGGAAATTCCGTTCAGCGTCTCGCGGTTGACAATCCGAGAGCGAATTTCGGTGAGGAAGCCTTCGTCTTTGTAGGGGTATTTTTTGAATAGAAACTCAGCAATAACCATCCCCAGAACGGCATCGCCTAAATACTCTAATCGTTCATTCGATTCTCGAAACCCTTCAATCGCTGTGGCTTTTGAAGCAGATGTATGACGCAGTGCCAGTTGATATAGCCCTAGATTGGACGGACGAGCCCCAATGATATGACCAATGGACCGGCGTAAATTTTTACGCGGATCTTTGTGGCCAGATCGGAACCACGCGAGGGGATTGAATAAACTACGTGGCAAAGCGAGTTGCACGACTCAGCTAAGTTTACGGAAAATGACGATGGCATTGTGGCCTCCAAATCCAAATGCATTGCTCATAACGGTCGTCATCGGACGAGCCTGAGCCACATTGAAGGTTAAATTGAAGCGCGGATCAATTTCATCGTCGTTGGTGAAGTGATTAATTGTCGGCGGAACGATTTGGTGTTCCAATGCTTTAATACACGCGATTGCTTCAACGGCCCCGGCAGCACCTAGCAGGTGACCAGTCATAGATTTAGTTGAGCTAATATTCAATTTGAATGAATGCTCACCAAACAGTTGATGAATCGCTTTCAATTCCTGCGGGTCGCCAATAGGGGTTGACGTACCGTGCGTATTGATGTAGTCAATCTCTTCTGGTGCAATACCCGCATCATTCAAGGCATCCTGCATGCCCAGAAATGCGCCTAATCCTTCAGGGTGCGGAGCGGTAATATGATAAGCGTCCGACGACATACCACCACCAATTAACTCTGCATAAATTTTAGCGCCCCGAGCCTGAGCATGTTCATACTCTTCCAGAATGATGGACCCTGCGCCTTCGCCCATGACAAACCCGTCGCGATCTTTGTCATAAGGGCGTGAAGCTGTTTGAGGGGAATCGTTTCGTTCTGATAAAGCCCGATTGGCATTGAAGCCACCAATACCAGCTTTTGTAACGGCCGCTTCTGAGCCACCAACTACACACATATTGAGCCGACCCAACCGGATGTAGTTGAAGGCGTCAATGATGGCATTATTGGTTGACGCGCAGGCCGAAACAGTTACATAGTTGGTTCCCCGGAATCCGTAGCGCATCGAAATTTGCCCCGATGCACTGTCGGCAATCATGCGGACAATAAAGAAGGGGTTGATGCGGGGCGTACCGTCGCCTTTGGCGTAGTCAATCATCTCATCCTCGAAGGACTTAAGACCGCCAATACCTGATCCCCAGATAACACCGACTTTATTTTTATCAAGCGTATCGAGATTTAATCCGGCATCCCGAACAGCTTCATCGGTAGCGATGAGTGCATAATGCGTAAATGCATCCATCTTACGGGCTTCCTGCCGCGGAATGTATTGAGAAACGTCCAGTCCTTTTACTTCGCAGGCGAATTGCGTACGAAACTTGCTGGCGTCAAACTTCGTAATGGGACCGGCCCCGCTTACACCGGCGGCCAAGTTGTTCCAATAAGTGGTTACATCATTGCCAATGGGTGTCAACGCACCGAGGCCGGTCACTACTACTCGCTTGAATGTCATACAGATTAGACTGCGTAATGAAAAAGAAAAACAACGCCAAGCTGGTTTATGTTGGCGCTGGCTTTCAGGAACTAAATTGCTTTCGGCTACGACTTATTTGCCGATGTGTTTTTCGAGATATTCGATAGCTAAACCAACCGTAGAGATTTTTTCAGCCTCATCGTCTGGGATAGGGAGATTGAACTCTTTTTCAAATTCCATGATCAGCTCAACCGTATCAAGCGAATCGGCACCAAGATCGTTGGTGAAGCTTGCTTCCGGCGTAACTTCTGATTCTTCAACACCTAGTTTCTCAACAATGATATTCTTAACTTTTTGTGCAATGTCCGACATTTTCGTAGTCTGTTCTAGTTAAAAAACTGCGCAAAGAAACGTATTTACCTTGGTATTATCAAACAATTTTTTAGGATGTAAATCGTTTCGTATAGCGGCTCTAATTATTCTATGTTTTTGATAAACAGTTCGTTATTAGTGAAAAAATGGTCAATGAACTGTCTATCATAAAAAGCCATAAATCGACAAAATCTAGCAAAGTTTACCGTATAACTACCGATTTGCAGACGTAAGTAGGAATAATTCCTGTACTCCTAATCTGTACTTCAACATCCTGTGGTTGCGTGTTTCCAGTTAAGACCAAAGCGGTATCAAGTCCAAATTTATTACCGCCCAGAATATCCGTTTTTAAGGTGTCGCCTACCATCAGAATATCCCGTTTACTAATATTGGCTGCATTGTCGAGCCGTTCATAGGCGAACATAAACAGTTGCGCGTCGGGCTTGCCGAATCGAATGAATTGCTTGCCTACTATACCTTCAATCATTTTGGCTACTGCGCCAATGGCTATGGAAATGCGGTTTTTTGAAACAGGATAAGTTGCATCCGTATTAGCTACAATAACGGGAATGTTTCGCTTTCGGAGCAGATTGACGGTTTTAGTCAGATCGGTATTCCAGTCGAAACCCTCGTCGTCGAGCAGAACAAGCGCATTAATATCGTCGATGTCTTTCAGGTCAAGGTGGCTGATAGGGAGTGTGGTTAACCCCGTTGTTTGCAGATAATGGGCTGATTTTTCAGTGCCTAGGTAGGCAACAGTTCCATTATGTACTTTCAGATCGAGGTATTCGCGGGCAAGCATCCCCGACGAGATAATGCGCTCAGGGGTAATGGCGTAGAATCCTTGCCGATAGTAGGATTCGGCCAGTTCGTGAGGCCCTCGTGACGCATCGTTGGTCAGAACGTAAAAATCTTTACCGGTTTCCCGAAGCCAGTCGAAGGTTTTTTCAATGCCTGGTAAAATCCCTTCTGAGTTTTTCAAAACGCCGAACGCATCGAAGAAAATAACTTTATAGTTAGCCGCTACGGTCTTGAAATCAGTAAGTTGCATAAAGGAATAAAATAATAGTGTAGCCCCAAGCCACCTATATATTATTCGTAAAAATACAATACAAGCCGAATTTTCAATCTGTTTCTTTTTTCAACGTCCTAATGTCGGCTATAAGTTGCTGCATTTCAAGCTCAAGCGTGCCATTGTAAATACCCCGAATGCGTTTGTACTTATCGACCAGTAAGAAATGTTCGGTATGCAGAAAATTCGTACTGTCTTTACTAAAACCCAGCTCTTCCTCGGCAAAATACGACTGACGGGCAAGCTGATATATTTCCGATTTGTTACCGGTTAAGAAATGCCAGTTTTTAGCCTGGATGCCATTTGTCTGGCAGTAGGTTTTTAGCCGGGCAACGCTATCAATCCAGGGGGTAACGCTGTAAGACAACAAAATCAGATTATCATCATTTGGGAATGCCTTTTCGACTAGCTGCATGTGTCTGGTCATTTTGGGGCATATGGCTCCGCAGGATGTGAAGAAAAAGTCGGCTACGTGAATTTTACCTTCAATCACTTTCTGGGTAGTAGTGGCTCCGTTCTGGTCGGTGAATGAAAAGTTACCAATCGTGTGTGGCACTTTTCGAGCCGTATCCTGCTGGGAATCGAGGAAAATTGGGCTGAAGTCGGGGGTGTTGTAGTACGGCAGGTGCTGAACCGGATCACTCTGGCAGGCTACCGTTAGAATAGCTACCACAATCAGGCTATTTTTTGAAAATGCTGTCCGAAACGTTTTTACAGTTTTTGGTGCCCAATAAGCCATAACGCCTGTCGTCTTTGATGATGTAATTGGTTTTTATTTTGCCAGTGGTATACCAACTTTACTGAAGGCCTGATTCCTGCCCTTTTTTGTAGTGCATGTTCCTGAATAATTTCTCGTTGGGAAACCACTCTTTGTAGCTGCCTTCAAACATGTCGTTCTGATAGATTAGTCTAGTTCACTTTGACGAAAGCCGAAAAAAAAGTATAGGTTATAGCTTGAACAGACTATCCGTCGCGTTTACGCAGTTTTTGGTACCCAATAAACCGTATCGTTTCCCAGCAATCATGACATAGTTGGCCTTTATTTTTCCGTTGTCGTAAAACTGCTTTTGGGAGCCTTCTTCATAGCCATCTTTGTAAGTCATTTCTTTAAGCAATAAGCCTGTTGAGCCCCATTCCCGGCAAACTCCGTTGTATTCACCGTTTGCGAAGTGGTAAGCCATTCTCAGGCTACCATCTGGCCACCAGGCGGTTAAGTCACCCACTTTTTGACCTTTATTGAAGAATCGCTTTTCGGCTAGTTTGCCATTCTCGTAGAAGCGTTTCCATTCACCCTGTTCTTTCCCATCTCGAAACCCAACGATCTCAACGGTGTCTTTTTTGTTCTCCGCAAGCGTATAAACCATGCCCGTAAAGGGATGATTATTTTCAACGGCCAGGCCATTTTGCCAGTGCACATGTACAGTGGTTGCTTCAAAGGCTGGCAACTTGTCGGATGCTACATGTCCCGAACAGGAAGCCAGCCACAGAAGAGCAATACACATTAACTTATTTAGAAACTGTTCCGGGCGTACCATAATAGCCACTGCCGTTGATGTACGGATCGCTTGAGGTAATGTGATAGTGATAGATGCCGTTCGGGTAATCGGCCGTAGCATGTGTATGTCCATGGTAGGCATCTAATGAGGAAGCAGCTACCGTAGCTCCGTTTTCTTCTGGCCCGTAAACCGGAAAGCCATCCAGTAAAAAGCCTAATAGTGCCGATTTAGTCCCTTTAACGGTAGTTAGATATAATGGCTCTACGTGGTAGTGGTATTCACTGCTTGGCGAAGGATGCCCCCACCATTGATCAAACGAGACAACTTCATTCGTCAGGGGCTGGTTAGGGCCAGCATATTGGTTGAAAAAGGCCACTCCATTCAACGACACCCCAATAGGCCCTAGATTGGTCGCCGAATGCGAAGAGGCTACTTTAGGATTCAGCGGAATTTTAAAGGTGTAATTCTGAGCGGCAATAGAATTCGGATTTTTGGAAAACTTGTTCCCGCCGAAGGTAGTCCCGGTAAAATTTTCGTACAGGCTGCTTGACGTAGTGTAATAAATACTCTTGTGATCGGGCGTACCAGATGTTTTTATGTAGACATACGTGCCATCGGTTGTAATGCTGGTGGCTCCATAAATCTTTTTGAATACATCGGGTACACCCGTACCTATCGACGTAGTTGTACTACCCGTGGCTGTTGTGGTACTACTGGTTCCCGACGTAGAACCTGAGTTAGTTGGGCTGACGGAGTCGTCGTTCTTAGTACAGCTAATGAATGTCAGTATACCAAAAGATAGAATCAGGGTAGTAAATGCGTTGGCTCTGTTCATGGTAATTAGTCGTTAATTACCAGCTTAGACGATACATTTCATGCATTCCTACGGCCGGGGCGGAAAATTTTCAGGAGGCCCATCAGGACGACCGCCCGGCGGCTCGTGGTCAGGGCCTCTTGGTGGGCGCTGCTGCCGGCCAAAAAGCCGGGCAAGTTCATCGACCAGTTGTAGAAAGTCAGCTTGCTGGTCGGGCCGACACAAGGCTTTGATTTGCTTAAAATGGGCGAAATTGAGTTCTGCCAGGTGTCGCTGGTTGTCGGCAATCTGTTGAGCCAACACTTGCTGCTTTGCCGAATCGGGCTGCGATGTGGTCAATAAGTCGTAATAGGCCTGGAATAGCTGAGCGGACTTATCGTTCAACTGCTGGGTTTGCTGCTGATGCTGCCTTATCATTTCCCGGTATTGCTCCTGTTGCGCTTCGTCGAAATGGAGTCGCTCAATAATAATACGTGCTGGCTCTTCCCGACGGGGAAATGGACCTCGAGGTTGCTCAGACGGAAAAAATTGGCCTGATTTAAGCACGACAAAGCCAATAGTCAGCAAATTGAGTAGAAGTAGAGCAATAACGGAGAAGGTTAGTAGTTTTGTCCGCTCCATAAATCATACGGTTGATTGGTAGACGGATACAATTGCATGCCTGATACAACAGTATTCAAATCGGATGTATCGTTTGTTTTTGGCATTGAACGACTGTCGATGATTCGCCAGTTGAGTAGTAGTAGTAAGGCGAAAGAAGCTATCGTGAGCCACACCGTTCGGGCAGGTATGTATACCGGGCTCTTTCTGGACGCTAGTTGATGTTGAATTTTAGCGAACAAAAACGGACTGGGCTCCGCCCGTTGCATACCTTCCAGGCTATTCAGTACACTATTGATCCATTTATCTTTTTCTGGTTTCATACGAAGACAGACGACAAAGCGTTTTGATTCCTACGCCTACTGAGTAAAAATAGTAGAGTTATAGAGTAAGTTTCGGCAGGGGCGTTGAAAACCTGCTTCACGGGCTCGATAAATACCAGCTGGCCAGCCGTTTTCTCAGATTTTCATTGGCTCGCTGGAGCAGTGATTCAACAGCTCCAACAGTTACGGTCATAACGCTGGCTGCTTCAATATTCGTTAATCCCTCAATACGGGTCAGAATGTACGCCGTTTTTTGTTTGTCGGGCAATTGATCAATGGCCTGAAATAGCCGGGAGGCATTTTCCTGATTTTCCAGAGCAATACCGGGATGAAAAAAGTCGGTAGGGTGGTGGAGGGCTTCGCCCGTAGTGCTATCGAACAAACTAGTCAGAAAGGCAAACCGTTTCTGCCGCTTTTTTCGCTTCTGAAAATCGAGGGACTTGTTAATCGTTATTCGATAAAGCCAGGTTGTAACCGTTGCATCTCCTTTGAACTGGCTTGCTGAGCGGAATACATCGACGAAAACGTCCTGCGTGATCTCTTCGGCATCTTCACGGGAACGAACGTAACTGAGGGCGGTATTGAATATACGACTTTTGGTAAGTTCGTATAGCTGCCGGAAAGCCGTTTCGTCCCCTTGCCGGATCGATTCAATCAAGGCTGAAAGGTCGGTCAGAGCAGGCATTGAGCGTTAGAGAGCGATAGCCATTTAGTTGTCATTGATAGCCATTGTTTGTCATTCGTTGTGCATCCAATAAATGACCATCAATGACAACTAAATGATCTTAAATGCCCAGCGCTTTCAGAATTTTTTCCGCGTCGAAGGTTTCGATGGATGGGAAATAGGTCTGGTATGCTTCGCGCTGCAATTTGGTGGCATACGTTCGATGGAAGAAGTAGCGACCGTATTTTATGACGTAGTTGAGTATAAAAAACCGATAAGCTTCGGGCAGGAAACGAATTTCGTTCTCCGTCAGCGGATATACGGCATGATACTCCTTTAAAAATAGCAGGAACCGTTCTTCCATCAATGGACCTATGACGTAACTAAATACAGTTCGGTCACCGACATTGGAGACAACCCGGCTGAAAAAATAAAAATCCATAACCCGGTAACTCACTCTGAACCAGTCGTAATCCCAGCGTGAATATAATTCGAAGTTGGGGGTTACCGAAAAATTCCCAATGTTCCAGTCCACAAACACGGGCATAGTTTCAACAATACCGGCTACGAGCTTCTGACGATTTTCCAGAAAAAGGTTACCCTGCCGTTTTAGCTCCTCAACGTGCATTCGGTGCTCAAACTGCCCGGCTTCTGTGTCCAATAAGTCCAGCAAGTCCCAAATATCGGAGCGAAGCGTTTTGCTGGATTTGGGCAAAACCGGGCTAACTCGTGAACAGGCTTTGTGAAATTTGGCAATTTGACGACCCAGCATCTGAATTTGATGCTCTTCCAGGCGTCGGGGAAGCTTTTGCTGAATACGAATAGGATTATAAAAAACAACCCAGGCATCTATATAGCCGTTTTTGTACCGATACGTATAAACCTGACCGTCGCGCACTAATGATTTGGCTAGCACATTTTCGAACGGGTAGAGTAAGTTATTGGCCAGTGCGTGAATGATCCGGTGATCTTCCAGAAAGTGTTCGTGCTTACCGAAATAAGACAGTTTGGCAATAATATGCCCACCATCTTCAAACCGTACCCTAAAAACGTGGTTGGTCGAAACGCGGGCGCTGATGTCCTCAATGGTATGAATCTGCACCGATGGGTCGAAATCAGCCCAGGCTTTTTTTATAATAGAATGATAATCTACGAGACGCATTGTAATGGTTGTAGAGACGCCATACTTGGCGTCTCCTGACCGAACGGCTTACTTGCCAGACGGCTCAGGCTGACGCACAGGAGACGCCAAGCATGCGTCTCTACAGATTAAATTATTTCAAAATACCGCTTCAGCTCCCAATCGCTGACCTGGCGAAGATATTGTCGCCATTCCCAGTTTCGGGTGCGTGTAAAGTGGTCAACAAATTCAGCTCCAAACAGTTCAGCTGCCACGGGCGAGCGGGCCATCGCCTGAGTCGCTTCGTCCAGATTTGTCGGCAGGATACCATTTCGTTTATCTGCGTAGCCATTGCCAACCGAAGCGGGGATGTCGAGCGTTAACTTATGTCGAATACCGTACAAACCGGAAGCCAGCGAAGCCGCAATTGCCAGATAGGGATTCGTATCCGATCCCGACACCCGATGTTCTACGCGTGTGTAAGCTTCCTTGTGGTTTAATACCCGAAGTGCCGTTGTTCGATTATCTACCGACCAGGTAATGGTCGTTGGTGCCCAGGCCCCCTCCACCAGCCGTTTGTAGCTATTGATGGTCGGGGCAAACATGGGTGTAATATGGGGCAAACAATACAATTGACCAGCCATGAACTGTTGCATCAATTCACTCATCTGATTCGGCTGGCTGGCATCAAAAAATAGGTTTCGGCTCTGATCCAGACTCCAGAGGCTTTGGTGAATGTGGCCGCTACAACCCGGTAGATCGGCGTTCCATTTTGCCATGAACGTAGCGACAATGCCATGTCGATAGGCAATTTCTTTAACTGCCGTTTTAAATAGTACCGCTTTATCGGCCGCCCGAACAACCTCATCGTGCATAATAGCCGCTTCGTAAACGCCAGGCCCGGTTTCGGTATGCAGCCCTTCCAGCGGAATGTCGAAACGGGCTAATAAGTCGAACAGGTCATGATAAAAAGCGCTTTCGAGCGAAGGACGCAGGATGGAGTAACCAAACATACCGGGCGTAAGGGGCTCCAGGTTCAGGAACGATTTTTCCTGTAGGCTGCGGGGCGTTTCGCGAAAATTGAACCATTCGAACTCCTGTGCAAATCGGGCATGAAAGCCCATTTGCTGGCATTGCTCAGCAATTCGTTTTAGTAAACTGCGAGGGCAGGATGCTAAGGCATATGCGTTTGGTTCCTGCCCAGCTTTAGAACTGAAATCGGCCAGGAAAAACGGAATATTATCCTGCCAGGGGAGTTGCCGAAATGTCGATACATCAATCCGAACCGGCGCATCGGGATAGCCCGAATGCCAGCCTGTGGTATGGCCATTGTCGTAAGGGGTATCAGACGAATCCCACCCCCAAACTACGTCGCAAAAGCCGAAGCCATCGTCCAGCCCGTCCAGAAATTTTTGTCGATGAATAATTTTGCCCCGGAGTACGCCGTCGATGTCTGTAAAGGCATACTTAATTTTGGGGCTTTCACTTTGCTTGATGAAGTCGATGATGGCTTGCTGGTCCATGAATGTGGGAAATTCGGCAAATTGTTACCTATAAGGCAATTCTTATTCCGCTTTTACATTGTCCAGATTAAAATGTAGTCCGGTATTTTCGCGACGAGCCATCGCCATTTTGATTACGAGATAAGCCACCTCAATCATATTTCGAAGCTCGCAGATCGGAACCGACACTTTCGATTGACGGTATAGTTCTTCGTGTTCGAGATAGATTAGCTCCAGGCGATCCATAGCCCGTTTTAAACGGCGGTTTGAGCGAACAATACCTACATAGTTCGACATGATGGATTCCAGCTCTTTTTTCATCTCAGTGACCAGAACCAGTTCTTCAGGATGGGTTGTACCTGCATCGTTCCATTCAGGAATCGTATTTGGTGTAACAGCCTGACTAAGCATTTCGACCGT
Source organism: Spirosoma aerolatum (assembly GCF_002056795.1). Lineage (NCBI taxonomy): Bacteria > Pseudomonadati > Bacteroidota > Cytophagia > Cytophagales > Cytophagaceae > Spirosoma > Spirosoma aerolatum. Next base: position 106,575 of record NZ_CP020104.1, read on the forward strand.
TTTTTCGTAGGCACGGTGCCCAAAGACAACTGCCTCCAGCAATGAATTGGATGCCAGACGGTTAGCGCCATGCAAACCTGTGCAGGAACATTCACCGACTGCGTACAGAAACTGGATGTTGGTTTGGCCCCATTCGTTCACACGAATACCGCCACACAGGTAATGCTGGGCCGGAACAACGGGGATATAATCTTTTCGTAAATCGAGACCCAGGCGATCACGGCAATAGGCGGTGATGGTTGGGAAATGCTCAATAAACTTCTCATAGTCGCAATGGGTCACATCCAGATAAACGTGCGAATCCCCTGCTTTTTTCATTTCGGAGTCAATGGCCCGGGCCACAATATCGCGCGGTGCCAGCGACAGGCGAGGGTCGTAGTTTTCCATGAACGTTTCACCCTTTTTGTTACGGAGAACTCCGCCAAAACCCCGTACGGCTTCTGAAATCAGGAAGTTCGGTTTTTTGCCTGGTTCATACAGAGCCGTCGGATGGAACTGGATGAACTCCATGTCTTTACAAATGCCTTTCGCCCGGTAAGCCATCGCAATGCCGTCGCCGGTGGCGATGCTGGGGTTGGTGGTACTTTGGTAAATGTTGCCAATGCCACCCGTTGCCAGCAAGGTAGTTTTAGCCAGAAACCGCTCGACTTTACCCGTTTGGGTGTTCAGTACATAAGCGCCAAAGCATTTGTTGTCGGTATCGTAGCGGTGAACCGTTTCGCCCAGTTGATGTCGTGTAATGAGCTCAACGGCATAGAAATGCGTGAAGATTTCAATTGATTTCAGCGAGGCCGCTTTTTCGAGCAGAGCCCGTTCAATTTCGGCACCGGTAATGTCTTTGAAATGAAGAATCCGAAAATCAGAATGACCGCCTTCTTTGGCAAGATCGTAATCGGTACCGCCGTGCTCTTTGTCGAAGCGGGTGCCGTAGTCGATCAGCTCCTGAATACGGCCGGGTGCTTCGCGTACCACAATCTCAACAATGTGGCGGTTGCTCAGAAAATCGCCCGCTATCATTGTGTCTTCGATGTGTTTCTCGAACGAGTCATCTTCCGACCAAACGGCCGCAATGCCGCCCTGAGCATACTTCGTATTTGTTTCTTCAGCCTGTACTTTGGTGATAACACCGATGCGAACGGGCTGTTCTACCTTTTCAAAATGCATTGCCAGCTTGGTGGCATAACTAAGGCCCGCAATACCGGAGCCGATAACCAGAAAATCAAATTGATGGGGCATTGATTAAAGTTTGGTGTCTAGTCGTAAACGAACAAGTTCTGCTTCTAAAGCGGGTAAGTCTTCAGACCACAAGTTGTTAGTCGCTAAAAAGTCTTTAATATATTGATAATGTGGATCGTCAAGTACTGTGGTTGCCACTGTAGCGCTGTAAGGTTCTTTGGGCATGCCCTGCTTCATTAAATTTTCGAGAGAAGCGGTAATTCGTAAACCTTCGCTTGGGGTAAGGCCATCAGCAGCCAGCCGATGTACTTGTTCATATTGTCGGTACAATTCTGTTCGCACAGCCATTCCAATTTCCCGGCGAGGGGTGACTAGGTGTTCGTCGTCGTTTAATTTTAGGACAATGACGGCGTTTTTACCTTTTTGAGTCCGACCAAATAGCGTATAGTCAAGCATATAAAAATGCTCTTTAGGCTCGTCATCGATTGGGTTTACAATCGGAATGCTACTTGGGTCTCGTTCACGTTTTGCATTGTTACAATGACGACTGGACGGTAGAAGGTTATTCCAGTCTAAAACCTGATCAGGATACAAAGCTTTAGGGAGGAAGTGCTCAACTTCCATAAGCTTCCCTTCTTCCTGTAATCGAATTTCTGAATAAGCGCACTTATTACCTGACATGTCAAGCAAAGCTTTCTTTAAAAAGTCGACATTCCAGACTCTTATTTCTTTGTTCGCAATAAATCTAGCAGTCTGATCTATAATCCAGTCTGCTGTCATTTCTATCGGCGGGTCTGTACGCTTTAATCGAATCATTTTCAGACTGGAATCAGCGATGACATTTGGATTTGCAAAACTTTTCGCTGATGGCTCGAAGGCGACAGTATTTTATCTAATTCATCATAAGCGGTCTTGACGATGTTGTAATCCTCTGCTAATAGTCCATCTTCAAACTGCCGCATCAACTCCAGATAACGATCCGACCGCGTTTTCTCACCCATATCCATCAATTCTCGCAGAATCTCTTCAACTGTCCAACCCTGAAAGGAACCAAATTGCTGACGAATGTTGATGCTACCCGTTTCGTCGTCTTTTTCCAGCATTATCAGATTGACATTCTCGGCCGACTGGACAATTAATGGACTATGTGCCGTGACAATAAATTGGGTATTGGGGAATAAATCACTGAGATATTTGATAATCTTACGTTGCCACTCTGGATGAAGGTGAAGATCAATTTCATCAACGAGTACAATAGCAGGCCCATGAAGAGGGTTTTCAAGATCAGGATAACGGTCGAACATTCGCTTGGCAAGGTCTGTTACCCAAGCCATAGTTGCTTGATAACCGTACCCTAAATCTTTTAATTTCACCCAACTTTGACTGACATTTACTTCAACATAGGATTGTAAGTCTTCAGAGGAATTTATTCTTATATTTTTTATATCAGGCAATATTTGACTGTCGACTATTAAATGTTTAATCCTAGCAAATTGAGTTTTGGCTTTTTTACGATTTATTTCATTACCAATCTTTGTGGCGTAATCCGTCTGCAATATCCACTCCTCAACATTTAATAATTCTGCACTCTCAAATAAGTTAGCCGTCGGGTGAACGTGTGAAGCTTCAGATAAGCTTATATCTGATATTCTTCTTTGAATGCCATAGGCATATATGGTCAAATTGTTTTGATAATTTAATAAACTGTTCAAAATATAATCAGTGACTGCTATATTTTTCTTTAAATCAAAACTATTCAAATCTATTCTTTCTTTTATCCTTTTTATATAAAGGCTATAATCGAAAAAAGGAAAGAATAAGTTAGGACCTATCATAGGTCTATTCTGACTATTAGATAGCCAATTATAAAATACTTGTGTATTGAAATTGAAATTCCCGTTCCTTCTTAACAGACTGCTGTATTTTTTTAAATTATATTTGCTTAGATATTCTGCAAGTATTTCTGGGTATGATAATGCTGCAAAAATTTTGATAGCCGTAGTTTTCCCTGTGTTATTATTCCCCAGTAAGACTGTCCAAAGGGAAGGCTCACCTTGCCTGTTAGATAGCTTTATTAGACTGTCACCTTTGAAACATTTTATGTCTCGTAGCGATAATGATCTAAAATACACAGATGTTATATTTTGTTCATTAGCCATATCTGTTTATTAAAGCTTAGAATAGGAGATTGAAAACTAATTGTGGCAATTAGTTTTCAATCTCCTTATTATGCTAGTTGACATTTGTTCACTTGCTCAGTTCCAGCATCCGCGCTACGGATTCATAGGCTTTCAGGCGAACATCTTCCGGTACAATGATTTCCGGTTGTTCATAGAGCATGCAATTGTACACTTTTTCGAGCGTATTCATCTTCATGTATGGGCATTCGGAACAGGCGCAGGTATTGTTCTGGCTGGCAGGAGCTGGAATAATTTTCTTATGCGGTACGGCCTGTTTCATCTTGTGCAGAATACCCGCTTCCGTTCCGACAATGAAGGTCTGCTCTGGACTATCGACTACGTATTTCAACAGGGCCGTCGTAGAACCCACATAATCGGCTTCGCTCAAAATATGCTCCTGGCATTCGGGATGGGCGATAAATTTAGCGTCTGGATACTCAGTCCGTAGCCTATGAAGTTTTTCGAGTGAAATATCAATATGAACGATGCAGGCACCATCCCAAAGTACCATATCGCGGCCCGTTTTTTTCGAGATGTAGCGGCCCAGATTGGCATCGGGAGCGAAAATAATTTTTTGATCTTTCGGCAGGCTTTCCACAATTTTCAGCGCATTCGACGAGGTGACGATAATGTCGGATAGCGCCTTGATGTCGGCTGAGCAGTTGATGTACGACAGAACGATGTGGTCGGGGTATTGCGCTTTGAAGGCGGCAAATTTATCAGCTGGGGCGGAATCGGCCAGGGAGCAACCGGCATTGAGATCGGGAATGACGACTTTCTTTTGGGGAGAAAGAATCTTCGCCGTTTCGCCCATGAAATGGACTCCGCAGAACACAATCATGTCGGCAGGAGTGGCCGCTGCCTGCTGGCTTAGTCCCAGGCTATCACCAATGTAATCGGCTAAATCCTGAATGGCGCCATCAACGTAGTAGTGGGCGAGAATGACGGCATTCTTCTCTTTTTTTAGCCGATTGATTTCGGCCACTAAATCTATATCTTCAGCAACGGGCTTATTGACGTACCCGACTCGTTGAACTTCTTCCAGGAGTGCTTCCATTGGTAGTGTATGCTCGGTTTTTTAATCTAAACAACGGTTGGATTGAAAATGTCACTGCGTGAAACCATAACAATGCCGAATCCACTGCAACGGCGGACTGGCCGACGAATTTCAGGAAATCGTTTGGGCTTTCAAACAATCGTCCTGATTTGATTAGTTTTGACGTATAGGATTAAGACTATATGACTGACGATTTGTTGCAACTTCGCATTGTTCGTATCATTTCCGAAACGGACGATACCCGAAGTTATATACTTGAATCTGTCGACGGCCGATCGGTTGACTATCAGCCTGGACAGTTTCTGACGTTGTTACTTACGCACCGCGATAGAGGAACGAATACTCACGAAGTCCGTCGGTCGTATTCGCTGAGTTCGATTCCGGGCGAACCGTTGCAACTGACCATTAAGCGGGTAGAAAACGGTGAAATCTCACGCTATCTGCATGATACACTTCGGGTTGGCGATGCGCTGACGAGTCTGCATCCGGCCGGTCGATTTACGCTGGATGCGAATCAGCGTGGCGATCTGGTGTTAATTGGTGCTGGCAGTGGTATCACACCGCTCTTTGCCTTGCTGAAACAAGCATTGTATAATGAGCCCGGCCGAAGGGTAACGTTGCTCTATAGCAACTCGACCGAGCGACGAATTATTTTCAACGAAGCCTTAGCAGGTTTACAGCAAACATTTCCTGAGCGATTTCGGATATTTCACCTGCTGAGCAATCCGACAGACAATTGGGAAGGGCTCCGTGGTCGATTGAATAATGTCATGCTTGAGCGACTGCTTCCGACATTACTTGGCGGTTCCAATCCCGATACCCTCCGATTTTATATCTGTGGCCCCGGCGATTATATGCGTATGGTGCAGTTTACGCTCATCTTCAGCGGATTTCAGCTAAGCCAGATCCGACGCGAAAATTTCTTGGTTGAGCCGGTTGTTATTGCCCCACCGCCCATTGTGGCAGAAGACCGAACGGTATTGCTTCGTTTTCATGGAAGAGAGATAGAAATTCAGGTGCCTGCCTACAAGTCGATCTTACAGGCGGCCTTAGACGAAGGGGTTATGTTGCCCTATAGCTGTCGGGGCGGGCGCTGTTCGACCTGTGCAGCTCATTGCCTGTCGGGACGGGTCCACATGACGATCAATGACGTACTCACTGACCACGACCTGGCCGATGGCTGGGTACTGACCTGTACGGGGTATCCTGAGAGTGATGGAGTTGTGATTGAGGTATAAGGTGGTGAGGCACCACCTTATACCTTTGTTTTCAAATAGGCAATGACTACGTCAAGCCCTTTTTTGTAATGATGGTTATTGGGAATAACAATGTCGGCTTCGGCGCGGTAGGGTTTGATGAATTGCCGGTAGGTTGGCTTTACGTGATACTTCCAGCGGTACATTACATCATCGAGGTCGTAACCGCGTTCTTCGGCATCGCGTTTTACTCGCCGTTCAAGTTTAATGCTGTTTTTCGCGTCGATGAAGATTTTTAAATCCATCTGGTCGGCCAGTTCGCGGAAATGAAAGACAAAAATGCCTTCAACAATAATAATCGGTGCGGGTTTGAAGGTCAGTATCTTAGGAACAATAGATGGATTATTGAACGTGTATTCCTTCTGCGTTATAATCTCTCCATTATGCAACTGGCCGATGTGCTGTGCGTAGAGGTGATGGTCAATCGTTTCGGGTAGGTCGAAGTTATGAATACCCTGGTCATCGACTGGTATCAAATCCCGGCTGAGGTAATAATTATCCTGTGAAATCAGACAAATTTCATCTTCGTCAAACGCATTTAGGATGTCTTTCAGAAATGAGGTTTTGCCGGAAGCGCTGCCGCCCGTAATACCGACAATAAATGGTTTTGAGTTCATGATGAAGTTACGAATACAAACAAAGAAAACAGGAATGAGCGAAACGAAAAAGCCCAGAAGGCATCAACACAAAGAAAGCGACCCGTTTATGACAAACAGGACGCTTTCGATGAAGGTTAAGCGGGGTTTATTGCACGCTTATAGAATGGGTTTTATGCTGTAATGGATTCGGCCAGTACAAGCACTTTATTCTGAAGTACTTCAACGACACCGCCATCGACAGTAAATGTTTCCTGCCCGGATGTGGTCTGTACCACGATTAGCCCCCGGTCCAGCGTACTCACCATCGCTGCATGGTTGTTGAGCACCTGAAACTGGCCTTCGCTGCCGGGAAACGTAACGGCACTCGCTTCACCAGAAAAGACCTTACGGTCGGGAGTGATGATATCTAATGTCATACAAAAAAGATGTATGATGTATGATGTATGAAATATGATAAGCTACAAACTTACATCATATCTCATACATCATACATCTCTTATAAGACTCCTTTTACGAAATTCAATACACTGCTTACCTGGGTCTTGGCGGCAGGTTCAGCGGCTTTGGCTACCAGACCGCCCTGATCGAGCTTGCCAACCGTTGCCAGCGCTGTGGATACCAGTGACTGACCTGACGATTGAGTACTACCGCCCAATGCCGACAGAGCACCACCAATACCGGACAACCCACTGGTTAGCTGACTGCCTTTGCCAAGCAACGAGCCGGCTGCCAAAATCCCTTCGAGTTGACTGCCGCCCGACGCAAGTTTAGCTAAACTGACGGCTTTACTCAGCACACCGTTACCCAAAGCGCCTGTCGGTATCAATGGAAGTAAGGCTTTTAATTTGCTTGCCTGAGCTAATAGCTTATCCTTAAAGGATGTCGGCTGCGTTTGTGCCTGAGATTCCAGCCCGGTAATGCCAGCCTGTAATTCCTGAGTCGTAGCTGACTTATCGCCTTTGGTAAGTGAGGCTACTGCATTGTCTAGATGGGCCAACACAGTATTGTCCTGTACCAGAATAACAGAGGTTGTTTTAGCAATGGGTGTTCCATCGTTAGCCGATGCTACCTGGACTGTTAAGAGGGTTAATGGCAGTAGAACGATACCTGCGCTCAATCGAATCGTTTTCATAATCAAGAATGTAGTTTGATTGCAACTATTAGACTTGAGGAACAGGTTTTCGTTTCGAGCCTACGGTTAATTAACCATTAAATTAACTGTAGGCTCGAACCATTAAATTTATGGTTACTGACCAGCTTCCCGCATGATTCGTTCACCTTTCGCTACTGCATCTTCGATGGTACCGACAAGGTTGAACGCAGCCTCAGGCAGATGATCCCATTTACCGTCAATGATTTCATTGAAACCTTTAATGGTATCTTCAATCGGAACCAGTACACCCTTCAGACCAGTGAACTGTTCAGCCACGAAGAACGGCTGCGACAGGAAGCGTTGTACACGACGAGCGCGGGCAACGACCAGTTTATCTTCTTCCGAAAGTTCTTCCAGACCCAGGATGGCGATGATGTCCTGCAATTCTTTGTAGCGTTGCAGAATCTGCTTCACACGCTGAGCGGTGTTGTAGTGTTCGTCGCCAAGGATTTCGGCGGTCAGAATCCGGGAAGTTGAGTCGAGTGGGTCAACGGCAGGGTAGATACCCAGCTCGGAGATTTTACGACTCAATACGGTGGTAGCATCCAGGTGAGCAAAGGTGGTAGCTGGAGCTGGGTCAGTCAAGTCATCGGCTGGTACGTAAACGGCCTGTACCGACGTGATCGAACCCCGTTTGGTCGAGGTGATACGCTCCTGCATGACACCCATTTCGGTAGCCAGCGTTGGCTGGTAGCCTACGGCCGATGGCATCCGGCCCAGCAGAGCCGATACTTCCGAACCAGCCTGGGTAAATCGGAAAATGTTATCAACGAAGAACAGAATATCACGACCAGCGCCTTCGCCATCACCATCGCGGAAGTGCTCGGCAATGGTCAGACCCGACAGAGCCACCCGTGCACGGGCTCCCGGTGGTTCGTTCATCTGACCGAATACGAAAGTAGCCTGGCTTTTAGTCAGTTCTTCGGTATCTACTTTGGTCAGGTCCCAGCCGCCTTCTTCCATCGAATGTTTGAAAGCCTCACCGTATTTAATGATACCGGCTTCGATCATTTCACGGAGCAGGTCATTTCCTTCGCGGGTACGCTCACCCACACCGGCAAATACCGACAGACCCGAGTACGCTTTCGCGATGTTGTTAATCAATTCCTGAATCAATACGGTTTTGCCTACACCGGCACCACCGAACAGACCAATTTTACCCCCTTTGGCGTAAGGCTCAAGCAGGTCAATTACTTTGATACCTGTAAAGAGGACTTCGGTCGATGTGGCCAGATCCTCAAATTTGGGAGCACCCCGGTGAATAGGCAGACCAGCGCCTTTCGACTGAGGTTGTGGGATACCGTCGATGGCCTCGCCTACTACGTTGAACAGCCGTCCACGGATACCTTCACCGGCTGGCATGGTGATTTGAGTGCCCAGGTCAATTACATCTAAGCCACGGTATAAGCCGTCGGTTGAGTCCATAGCGATAGCCCGAACGCGGTCTTCGCCGAGGTGCTGCTGAACTTCCAGAATTACCTCTTGCCCATTGGTTTTCGTTACTTTGAGAGCGTCCAGAATGGCGGGAATCCGGGTGCCTTCACCTTCGAAACTCACGTCCACAACCGGCCCGATTATTTGCGTAATCTTACCTGTATTGACTACCGTTGCCTTACTCATTTGTATGTGGTATTGCTTTATTGAAAAGTTGCCCTTTGTTTGGGACTGCAAAAGTAGGAGAAAAACCGCGTAAGGTCAAGAATCAGGCCGCTCATTTTCGGAATGATTTGTTAGGGAAGGTTATTGGCAATAAGCTTTTTACGAAAAATCATAAACAAAAATTAACGTAAGCAGATTTGTACAAAAACAAGCCAACAGGAGTTGGGAGTTAGGAGCGGGGAGCGAGGAGTGAGAATCTATACGGCCGTATTACCTACGTGACTGGGCCATTCTTACAACTTGCTCCTTGCTCATCACTCCTCGCTTCTATCAACTCAACGTACATGCTTCAACAACGCTCAAGCGGTTTATTACTACATATTACATCGTTGCCTTCGGCTCATGGTATCGGAGATTTAGGACCTGAGGCCTACCGTTTTGCCGATTTCCTGGAAGCCGCCGGACAAACTTACTGGCAAATCCTGCCGCTGGCCCCCGTCGATCCGGGAGCTGGTTTTTCGCCATACAGCAGCCCATCGGCTTTTGCTGGTAATATACTCATGATCAGCCTCGAAAAACTGGCTGACGAAAAGCTGCTTAGCCCTGACGATCTGGCCATATTCAATGAGCAGCCGGTTCAGGATGTAACCATCTCCGAGCCATCCAGTACGGATCGAACGAATTCACCGATTCTGGCGGGTCCACTTGTGATGGCGCCCAATGCGATGCATGCGGCCTGGATCAAAAAACGTCCCTTACTCTATCAGGCTGCTCAAACGTTTTTGCGCGAAGCCAGTCCCGCACAACGTAGCGATTACGACCGTTTTTGCGGATGGAATACACGCTGGCTAGACGATTACGCCCTATTTACTGCCTTGCAGGAGGAAACTGGCGAACCCAGCTGGATTCGGTGGCCTGTTGAACTGGTCCGGCGTGACTCTAAGGAGATAGCGCATCAGACCGACTTACTACACGAGCGAATCGAGACCAACAAGGTGCTGCAATACTTTTTTCAGCGCCAGTGGAATGAACTAATGGCGTATTGTTTCGATAAGAAAATTCATTTGATTGGCGATATCCCCATTTATGTTCAGTTCAACAGCGTTGATGTGTGGGCCAATCCGGGTCTGTTTAAACTGGATGAAAACTTTCAGCCCTTATTTGTAGCAGGGGCTCCCCCGGATTATTTCAGTGAGTATGGTCAGCGCTGGGGCAATCCAATTTATGACTGGGCCGAGCATGAGCGAACCGGATTTGACTGGTGGATGCACCGGCTCCGGCATCAAATGTCGCTGTATAGCCTGACACGGCTTGACCATTTTTTAGGTTTTGCCGAATATTGGGAAATTCCAGCACATGAGCCTACGGCCAAAGTTGGTCAGTGGGTGAAGGCTCCCATTGAACCATTTATGAAGGCCATGTATCGGCAATTTGTAAACCTGCCTATCATTGCCGAGGATTTGGGCGACAAAGCCGCCGAAATACAGCCCTATTTACGGCATTATGGCATTCCGGGAATGCGGGTGCTTCAGTTCGGTTTTGGGAAAGACATGCCTACCGCAACCCATATTGTGCATAACCATACCGAAAACTTTGTGGTCTATTCGGGAACGCATGATAATAATACCACCTTGGGATGGTTTCGGGAAGCGAATAATGAGCAACGACAGCGCATCAATGACTATGTAGGCATGAAAGTGACGGAAAAAAATGTTGTCGATCAGATTTGCCGATTAACCATGCAGTCGGTGGCCCGATTAGCGATTCTTCCGGTGCAGGATATTTTGAATCTAGATGAATCGAACCGCATGAACACACCTGGACTGGGTGGCCGAAGCTGGCAATGGCGGTTGCAACCTGGCCAGCTGACGGATAATGTAGCTCAGAAATTGCTGAAACTGACCCAAATGGCAGGAAGGGCGTAACTAAGTAGTGTACGTCCTGTCCGCATGACGATATCGCTCTGCAGATAGGATGTACACCTTATATAGGCACTAACCCGCTGTAACGTGCGTTACTTGGGCATGTCATCTTTATTTTTCTGGAAGGATTGGAATCGGTCTTATCGATTTGCCTATTTAGTTAGTAGTAGTTTATTCATTATCAGCCTGTTTTTGTTTGTCATTGCCTGGATACGTGGTTTGGGCAATGCCGTCCATTGGGATGTCCTGAGCGAACTGGCCGATGTACCTATTACCTTTTATAACTTCTCCGATGGCTTACTCGATTATGCCGTGAACGGGAAAGCCTACGCTGTTTCGGAGCAATTTTTGGCGGGGCCTATGCAAATTAGGCCTGAGATGGCTACCGCTTTTCTGGTGGGAATCTGTATCGCTTTTGTGCTGGTGCTGAGCGCCGTAACCCGCTTCGACCGGATTCGGTATTTGATCAGTATGGCTATTCTGATTCTGGGATTGGCCTTTTTTCGCTGGGAAATGCTCGAAGTACCGGGGCTAGGTGGCAATTATCTGTTTCTACTACTGACGTTTTTATTCGGGTCAGTAAGTTATTATTTCCATGCTTTTCGCTCCGATTACCCGATTCTGATACGTATGGCGGCATTTAGCCTCCTGACGGTTCTGGTAGCAACTGGGTTGACACTTGTGTCGCCGGTGAAGTTTCCGGGCCTACTGGTTGTGAGCTACGGGATGCCCGTACTGCTGGCGTATAGTGCTGGTTTTATATTTTTCATGGCAGCCGAAATAATGGCAGGTCTGGTTTGGCTTACCTCCGTTGGGCGAGCCGAAGAAGGCAGTGCCCCTGGAAATTCAAAGCGGACATTGGGTATAAATAACCTGCTCGTCATCAGTTTTTTGTATCTGATCAATCTGGCACTCATCTGGCTTAAAAACACCCGGTCGATCGATTGGGATGTGTTGGCAATCAGCCCTTTTCTGTTGTATCTCATTACGGTAGTCGCAGGTGTTTGGGGCTTTCGCCGGATGATTCAACAGCAGGATGTGATGTCCTTTCGTGATTCGGGGGCCTTTCTGTATGTAGGGTTGGCATTGCTAACTACGCTTACCATGGCGTATGCGTTTGCTACAGCGAACGACCCTGTCGTTGAGTTGTTTGAGGATGTCATTGTGTATACTCATTTAGCGATGGGGCTGGTGTTCCTGGCCTATGTCGTTATCAATTTCTGGCCCATTTACCAGCAAAATCTGGCGGTATATCGAATCCTATACAAACCCAAACGACTGGAACTTAGCTTGTTTCGAATTGTTGGTATTGTCGTTTTTGTGGTTCTACTGGCATCAGGTGGACTGATTACGTTTCGGCAAGGAGTGGCCGGATATTATAATGGCCTGGGGGATTATTATACGGCTTGTGGCGAATCGGCGTCGGCCACCGCCTTTTACCAGTTAGCGCTAGAGCAGGAGTTTCAAAACCATAAATCCAATTACGCGCTGGCTACGCAGGCTCTGGGAACGAATAACCAGACCACAGCCGCTTTCTATTTCCAGCAGGCATTGCTCAAACAACCCAGCCCACAGGATTATGCTGGATTGAGTCAAACCTATCTGCAAACCAATTTATTCTTCGAAGCCGTTAAAATCCTGCAACGGGGCATTCGGGCTTTTCCGAAAAGTGGTGAGCTACAGAATAATCTGGGGTATCTCTATGCCCGAACCAGCGTGGCCGATTCGGCTTATTATTATTTCACAGCGGCTACGAGCCATGCCGACCAAAATGAGGTGCCTCAGTCGAATTTGCTGGCCTTGTATGCGCGAAATCCCAATGTACTACAGGCCGATTCTACGCTCGCTAAAAATGTGAAAGAATCGGCTTATGAGTCGTATCAGGCTAATGCGCTGGCCCTCAGGCTCGTAGCTCAGACCGACACAACTCAACCGAAACAACCTGGCTGGTTATCCGATAAGGCGGCCAGTCAAGGCTTGAGTATTGGACGATTCGCGAGCTTGTTCAATTACGCACTGGCTACCAAACAGACGGATGCAGCCTTGACTAAAACGATGCAGCAATTGTCTATTCAGCCTGCTAACCAGGATTTTACAGACGAAATCCTGCTGGCGCTTGCTGTAGCGGAATACAAACGACATGATCATCCGGCGGCTTTCGGGCTAATGACTCAACTGGGCGAAGGTGATCAGCAAAATGGATCTTCTTACCGGGCTATTGCGGGGCTGTGGATGATGGAGCAGGGGCTGTATCGTCGGGCGGCCGAAACGTTCGGTTATAATTCTGATACGACTTCTATCTACTACCGGGCTATTGCGTTGACCAAGGCGAATGATCCGGTATTGGCGCAGTCGCTTTGGGAGACGGCTGCCTTGGGTGATCCGGCTGTGCAGGCAATCAAGCAGGTATATTACCAGGAACGTAAACCGGAAACTGACCTCGAAAAAGCATTTTATGCCACCTATCGACTCGATGACGCCAATCGGGGGGCGTATTGGGAAACCATTCAGGACCCCAGTTTGAAATCGGTGGCTGGGGTTGCCTTGGCGAACGATTTCCTTGACCAGTTGCAGTGGCGAAATGCACAGTTGGTATTGTCCGGATTGCCAGATTCATCGAAAGTTAGTCCAATCGCTTTATCATTGCGTACGGTAACAGCCATTCGGCTGGCGGCTTTCCGGCGAAGTGTAGGAGCGGCTGAGACGATGGCAAAGCAACCTATTTTGCCCGATTATCAGGCCGAACGTTTTTACTGGTTAGGACAGACCTATGAGCGTACGCGACACCCCGCCAACGCCCGCAATGCCTATCGGAAAGCGATACAACTGGCTCCGCTGAATGCGCAAATGGCCGCTACGTTCGCTCAGTTTGAACAGCAGCAAAAGCAGACCAGGCGGGCCTATGATCTGGTATTAACTGCCCTGCCCTATAACGAAGATAATGCCGAACTTCTCAAAACGTACGTGTCGCTTTGCCTGGATTTGAGCTTGTTCGATTATGCCAGAAATGGTCTCGAAAAACTACGGAATGCAGCTAACCCTACCGATTATCAGGCATTTCTGCGGACTTATCAGGAAAAACTGGCGTCAATCGAAAACAGCCGTCAAAAGTTCTTACAATAAGGTAGCTTTGCTAGTAAGCCCCAGGATTCTATGAATATCATTGAGACCCACAATATTGCCAAACGGTACGTAATGGGTACCGAAGTGATTGAAGCACTCAAATCCATTACTATTAGTATTCAGAAAGGAGAATATGTTGCGTTTATGGGGCCTTCCGGTTCCGGAAAATCAACACTGATGAACATTGTTGGCTGTCTGGATACACCAACGTCGGGGCAGTATATTCTGAACAATCAGGATGTGAGTAGCATGGGCGAAAACGAACTGGCTGAAGTGCGTAATAAAGAGATCGGCTTCGTCTTTCAGACATTTAACCTGCTTCCCCGGCAAACCTCGCTCGAAAATGTGGCCCTGCCACTCATCTATGCGGGTTATAGCAAAGCCGACCGCATTGAAAAAGCGATGCTGGCCCTGAAAAATGTTGGACTCGAAAACCGGGCTGGGCACCGCCCAAACGAGCTGTCGGGTGGGCAGAGGCAGCGGGTGGCGGTGGCGCGGGCACTGGTCAACGACCCCAGTATTTTGCTGGCCGACGAACCGACGGGTAACCTCGACACCAAAACATCGTACGAGATTATGGACCTCTTCGACCAGATTCACAGCAAAGGCAATACCGTGATTATGGTAACGCACGAAGAAGATATTGCCGAGTATGCCCATCGGATTATCCGACTCCGCGATGGACTGATCGAAACGGATCGGCAGAATACAAACATTCGCAAAGCACAGGCCCTGATGCAATCGCTGGAATGATTTAACCATTAGTTAATTTAGAAATGGTTCTTCTTTCTATATTGAACCGTAATCCTAAACAACTATGGTCCGTAAAATTCTTATTGCCCTACTTGTGATCCTGGTTCTCATCCAGTTTTTCCGCCCCGAAAAGAATCAGGCTTCGGGTATGTCGCCCAACGATATTACTACAAAATATGCCGTACCTGCTAATGTACAGACGGTATTGAAACGTTCCTGTTACGACTGTCATTCCAACAATACGACCTATCCCTGGTACAATAACATTCAGCCTGTAGCCTGGTGGTTAAGCCATCACATTGATGAAGGTAAACGAGAATTGAATTTCTCGGAGTTTGCCACTTATCAGCCCAAACGAGCCCGGCATAAACTAGATGAAGTAGAGGAGGTTGTCACGGAAGGTTCGATGCCCATTGGTTCATATCTGTGGATTCACGGCGATGCCAAAGTCAGCCCCGAAGATGCTAAATTACTGGCCGATTGGTCTAAGGGTCTGAAAAATCAGATTCCGGCTCCGGCAGGTGAAGAAGAGGAGCATGAGCATCATCACGAAGAGCATTAATTCATCTGATAAAATCCAGAAGCCCTAACTAGTCACAGTTAGGGCTTCTGGATTTTTAGGGGTTTAGAGAAGTCAGGCGGCAATGGTTTCGTTCACTATGTTTTGCCATTCCTGCATTTCAGGAACGCCGGGTTTACGCTTTCCAAAAATTAGGGCAATGGTGTTGCCGTCTTTATCGAATAAGTCCAGGCCCGTCACAATGCCATCTTTCGTGGGTTTGCGCGTTACCCAGATGCTGTTGATCTGATCTTCCCGCAGGTGCATATTGAATTCAGGATCGAGTACGTTGTACCAGGGGCCCATACTCACCAGTTTTTTAACTGGACCTGTATGGATCTGAATACAGCCGGGGCTTGATGCAAAAATCATAATCGGCAACTCCCGCTGGGCGACCGTCTCGAATAGTTTTTTAAGCTGATCGACAGAAATTGGCTCAGCATAACCTTCGGGGGCCATGCGTAGACCCTGTTCCCGTTCGAGTTTGTATTTACGCAATAATCCGAAAAACTCGTGCGTATCCTGCATCGCTAGCCAATCTGCCTGAAAGGCCTGTACATCAATATCTTCGTTGTTAATATCCTTCGTTTTTTCAGGGTATGGAACTGTAACGACGGGAGCGGTTTGATCGGCAGCGAGGTATATCTGAACCAGTGCTTCGTAGGCAGCTACATCCGATTTGTCGGTCATGTAAATTTTATGGATGGCCTGCCCATCCTGATCGAAGAATTGTAGGCTTTTGCGGTCGTTTTCGTTGACCGCAAATCCAAAATGCCAGTGCGACATGAATAGGCGCAGATCAATATCGGGTCCCAGAACCAAGCCGGTCTGATCGTTAAACGATACCTTTTCGTAGACGCCTTTACGCTCATGAACAATATTATCATTACGTGTCAAGGCCATGACATAACCGAGCGTCGGCACATCTTTGAGCAGTTGGCGGAAATCGCCTTCCAGCCGTTGGACCGTATCGCCAACCTGCGTAGCTACTAATTCGGCTTCACTGACTCCCAGTTGGTTGGCGGCATCCCGAATTCTGGTTTTAGGGTTTTCTTGTTTAAAGGTAGCCCAGCGTTCTTTCAGGCTTTGTGCTGTAATCATTTGTTATTGGAGGATTTGAATTGGTCAGTTATGTTCAGAAAATTGATGTTGCTGTGGCACGATCATGGGGCAGTCAAGCTCAGGATGGCTGACGAGCCAGACTGCCAGATTAAACACGCGCTGGATCGTATCGACGGTGATCACTTCCTGCGGTGTGCCGATGGCTTCTATATACCCCGCACGGAGCATGACGATCTGATCGGCATATTGAGCGGCCAGATTGAGATCGTGAAGGATGACAACGACACAAAAGCCTTTCTGCGTGAATTCGCGGGCAATCTCCAGTAGCTGATGCTGATGAAGCAGGTCGAGCCCTGTTATGGGTTCATCTAGAAATAAAATGCCCTCTGATGCGTCCCAGATTTGCGCCAGTACCCGTGCTAATTGTACGCGTTGCTGTTCGCCACCGGATAACGTAGTGAAGACCCGGGAGGCAAATTCCCACATCCCTACTTTTTTCAGGGCCAGTTCGGCCACCTGATAATCGTGTTCGGAGGGATGGAAATCGAAATGAGGATAACGGCCCATAAGCACCAGCTCGCTAACCAGAAATGGAAAAACGACGGCATTTTGCTGCGGCAGTACCGCCCGAAACAAAGCAAGTTCTTTCTCCGAATAGGCTTCCAGGTTCTTCCCATGAAGGTTAACGGATCCGCCAGAGAGTTTTAGCTCACGGGTACACAGCTTCAGCAAGGTCGATTTCCCAGCTCCGTTTGCGCCTACGATGGCCAATAACTCACCCGGTTTGGCCTGAAACGAAACGTTGTTGAGTAGGTTTCGACTCCGAATCTGATAGGAAAGATTTCTGACTTCCAGCATAGTTTGGTGATTTAGGCAAGGGTACGACGTCGTTCCCGAAATAAAATCCATAAAAAGACGGGCGTTCCAACTAAAGCCGTCAGTATGCCAATCGGCAGTTCAGCGGGCGCCACCAGCGTTCGGGAAAGAGAATCGGCCAGTGTCAGAATGATGGCGCCACCCAGCGCAGAGCCGGTCAAGACACGTCGATGATCGGACCCGGCACCCATCCGAATCAGGTGGGGAACCACCAGCCCGATGAATCCAATGATGCCCGCAACGGCTACTGAGGTGCCGACGGCCAGTGTCGAGAAAAGAATGACCTGCCGTTTGACAAGTTTAAGGTTCACGCCCAGCATACTCGCCTGGCTTTCGCCCAGCGCCAGCAGATTCAGCGATTTGCCCAGACGGGGAATGCCAACCAGCGCAATGATCGTAAAGGGTAAAATGGCCAGAACCGATGTCCAGCTAGCACCACCCAGACTGCCCAGGCTCCAGAAGGTAATATTGCGAAGTTGCTCATCCGTAGCCAGATAGGTCATAATACCCGTCAACGCACCCGATAACGCATTGATCGCAATACCCGTGAGTAGCATGGTTGTGATGATATCTTTCCCGGCTATTCGCGCAATTCGGTACACCAGAAAAGCGGTCGTACAGGCGCCCGAAAAGGCTACCACCGATAAGGCATACAGCCCCAGCATACCGCTTAACTTCTGAAAAAAACTCACTTCAAGCACGATCATCGTCACCGCAGCCAGCGATGCTCCTGATGAAATGCCGATCAGACCCGGATCGGCCAGCGGATTTCGAAAAAGCCCTTGAATCGCAGCGCCTGAAATAGCCAGGCCAGCGCCAATCAAGACGGCCACACAAACGCGTGGCAATCGAATAGCTAAAAGAATGGCTTCCTTTGTCGGGTCAACAGCAACGGTGTAGCCGAGTGACCGGGCTATAATTAACAGGATTTCGTAAGGCGACACGCGTACAGCACCAATCCCTGCCGAAAAAACGACGGTTGCCACTAACCCACCAAGTAAGACTGGCATCAGCCAGGGATTGATAGATTGTTTTAGCGACGATGGCGAGACCCCTGTTTTCAACGGAGGATTACGAACCACGGTAAGGGTATCCATCGGGTTTAGGCCTTAGGTTTTTGACTGATTTTCTGGGCTAATTCCTGTAGCGCTTTACCTAAACGTGGGGAAAACCCACTTAGCAAGTGCCCATCCATGCCGATGATGTGTCCGGCCTTACCCGCATTCGTCTGCGTAATACCCTGCACTTTTTGCAAGCCAGCTGCTCCGCCCAGGCTTTCAAGACCACTGTCGAATAGCAGAATAACATCGGGGTTGGCCGTTACGAGGGCTTCGGCAGTGAGGGGCTTGTAATTCTCGAAGTCGGATGCGGCATTGGTCCCTCCGGCCAATTCAATCATTTTATCGACCTGTGTTCCCCGACCTGAGACCATCATGGTGCCTGTTCCCCGGGCATAAATGAACAGGACTTTCGGATTGCCGGTCGCTTTTTTGACCTGCGCCAGATCAGTATCTAGTTTTTTGATCAGGGGTTTGGCGCGCGAAGGAACCTGACAGGTATTGGCTACATCCTGAATCAGTTTTTTCGCTCCGGCAATGCTATAGTCCTGTCCAAACGTAATCACCTTGATGCCCGCCGATCTGATCTGATCGATCACTTCGGGTTTAGTACCTGCATTTTGCGACGTCAGGACAAGAGTTGGTTTCAGCGAGATAACCCCTTCGGCCGATATGTTCCGATTATGGCCGACTTTCGGGAGTTTCTGCAAGGATTCGGGATAGGTGCTGGTTACATCAACACCAACCAGATGTGCCTGTAGACCCAGATCGCACAGAATTTCACTGACTGTGCCATCCAGCGAAACAATCCGAATGGGGTCGTCTTTTGGGTTTTCAGGCATTGATACGGCCTGGTGGCTGGCTAAAATTCCCAGCAAACAACCGAGGCAGAGTATGACATAGGGTAGTTGTTTCATTGCGAGTATGGTAAAAGGAAACGGTCACGTCGACTTAGCGCCTTCGGTATGATGGGTTTAAGAAACTTTTTTAACCAGCTTGAATTCGAATTTGGGCTTGCCGCGTTCGCCACCATCCTGTGAAGCGAAGCTGATAAACTTGATCTTGTAAACGTTGCCCGCAGCGTCCTTCACCACATAGAATCGGTCGGTTCGAACACCCGTTGAGGTTTGGCTCGCTACGCGCCAGTTTGAACCAATCACGTATTTGTCATTCTTGAAGGTAGTGGTGGCAATATTGCTGTCAGCGTAGGCATCATACGAAACCGTACTGGTAAGGATTTCGGCCGCCGTAACTCCACCTAAGACGTTGATATAGACCTGATCAGCAAAGTAGTAGGGGATATCATTGGTGCCATCGCTGGTTTTGTAGATCCCACCACTCCATTCAATATCCCAACGTGCTTTTGCCGGTTCAACATCGACTACTGTGCCCGTTGTGAATGATATATACTTGAAGTTATACGCGTCATCTTTTGTAATCGACACGGTCTTAAAGGTCGTCTCTTTGATACCTGCATATTGTAGCGTATAACCTGTTGTTCCGTTCCGAAGTATCCGAACTTTTACCCAGCCCTTGGCAGGTGTTGATCCGCTGGTGCCCCGATTGATGATATACACTTTGTTATCGGCATCGGTAGCCGAAATGCTCGCAATAACCGTTTTGGTAAGATCGCCCGATACATCGTCGACCCATTTCAAACCAGCCGGATCAAAGTTTCCTACGCTCAATGATAAGCCAGCCGTGTCGGCAGCCGTCACCTGGGCCAAGTCATTTTTGGCCAGGGCAATAGCCGCTGCTCCGGTCGTATTGTTCAGAATCACGCGGAAATCGGCACCGGAATAAAAGCCCAAATCCCAACTGTCCCGCCGGATGGAAGTAGCCGCATTATTACTTAAATCCACAAATACGGAGTTAACAGCACTGGAGCCTCCTGTACCACCATCGAGTGTGAGCGTAGTACCTGTTGATATGATGGATGTGAATTTAACCTTGAGGGATTTCGTCGTGCCGACCAAAACCGGGTTACCAGCCGAAGTAATGGCAAAATCGATGGTTTCTGTACCGCTCAGAAAAATTGAATTGGCTTTAGTAATTGTAAACGAGGTTTCACTGCTTCCGGCTGGTACAGTCAACGACAAGGTATTGTTGGTGATGGCCGGGGTGGTCGTAAACTGAGTGCCATAGGTGATGCCAGTGGGGGTTACCTGAACAGTTATGGGGGTAGCCGCATCGACCGCCCGAGACAGCTTCAGCTTAATGGTTGACGATTGTGTAGCTGCATCCATACCCTGTTCGGTACTTTCAAACTGCACCAGATTGTCGGGTAGCGGAGGGTCGCTTTCTTTACAGGCATTTAAGGCACTAACCGTTATAAGGAATACGAAGCCAAGGACTTTTTTCATGGGATGTAAACTGTTTGGTAGACTTGTGTTGTAGCTGAGTGATAGCGTATTATGGGTTAGGTGTAGCCAGTGGTTGATTAGTTTTTAGACCATTGAAAACTAAGGCCCAGGAAGTAGGAACGTTCGTAGCTGACAGGCGATGGTCCGCCCGAACTATGGGCGCCACCCGTGTCGGTTGAGGTGTTCGACAGGCGGGTAATGTTGAAGAGATTTTTGGCCCCCGTAGTCAGTGTCAGGTAGCTGGTAATGGGCTTGGTCAGGGTAAGATCGGCCCAGTGGAAAGCGGCTATTTCGGTCAATACTGCCGAAACATGACCGTCGGCAGTGGCGGTTGCCAGGTAGCTGGGTCGTTTGCCCGTGTATTTATAGAAAAGGCTGACTTTCGTACCGAGTTTTTTCAGTGTATAGGTCAGATTCGTATTGACTTCCGGCGACCAGATGAACGTGGGTAGCTTGCCTTCTACATAGGTCGTGGTATCTGTTCCGGTGAGTAGATTGTTGTACCGACCGATGTATGAAAAACCTACTGTTGCCTGAAGTGCCTTCCAGGAAAAGACGTTTTCCAGCGTAACGCCCATTGTTTTGAATCGGTCAATATTGATGTTTGTCGTAATGCGAGGGTCGCTGGGATCGATTCCATAAGTGATCAGGTTATTAAAATCGTTATAAAAAAAGCCCAGTGTCGATTTGGCTTTCGGCATCGCCTGCCAGACCAGCGATCCGTTGAAACTGTTCGAGTTTTCGGCTTTCAGATTCGGATTGCCTCGGATGGAGTGGCTGGCGTCGAAGAAATTGAAATACAATTCTCGTAGAGCGGGTGAGCGAAAACCGCGTGCATAGGCTAAACGCAAATCCAGTGTGGGGGTAAGGGCAAATTTGGTGTTGAGTGAAGGAATAACCGGAGGAGCCTCGTAAACCGAATTTTTGATGAACCGCAGGCCCGGACGGATACTGATGCGAGTACTTGGATTGAGTGTCGATGACACAAAAAAGGCATAATCGTTGATGCCTGGTGATCCTAAAATCCGGTCTCCTGAAGCGGCATCCCGATTTATATCGATTCCGGGTTGTAGTGAAACGACTGGTGAAACCTTATAGGTAGCCGTTGCCCGGTACGTTTGACTGGTAAACGTGGCAACATCCTGCTCGCCCTGTCCCAATGAAAGTGTGCGCCGATTGGTCGTTACATCCAGAATAGTCGTTTGTGTACGGCGCTGATAATCCGTAAGCGAAGCCTGCCCATTGAACTGAAGCCGATCGGTTACTTTCCAGTCGCTCTGTAGTTGATGAACATATCGATTGGTGATGTATTTCTGGTCGCGAGCCTGATGGGTGTTGCTATTTTCAGCCCCCTGGCTCAGTAAGTCTTCTTTGAGCGCATCCAGCCGGTAATAGATATTGAGGTGTTCGGTACGATAACCAATTTTCCCATGACCAAACAGCTGATTTTTGGGTAGCCAGTCTTTTACTCGTCCTTCCGATAGACCTTGCCAGCCACCAAACGTATTATTGGTGACTCCGGCCGATGCGTTCCAGCCTTTCTTTTGCCAGGTAATTCCAGCATTCTGGATGTGTAGTCCCTGGTTGGTGAGTACGTTGTACTCTTTACCGGCTGTCTCTTCCTGAATGCGTGCGGTAACACTTAGCCGTTCGCGGCCTGGTTTTTTGGTGATAATATTGACAACCCCCGCCAGCGCATCGGAGCCATACGAAACCGACATAGGGCCTTCGACAATTTCGATCCGCTCGATGCTGTTGATGTCGATCTGATTTAGGCTTTCCCGTGTATCGCCCCGGTCAACCATAGGGAGGCCATCCAGCAAGATTTTGACGTTGCGGCCCGACATCCCCATCAGTTGTACATCGGTAGTGCCTAAGGTAAGGTCGTTGGAAAATCGGAAGCCCAGTTCGTTATTCAGAACGCCCATCACATTCGTTGCCGCCCGCAAACGAATGCGTTCACTATCAATCACCCGGACATTGTACACCGATTTCTTCAGTGATTGGGGTTCATACTGTCCAGTCACGATAACTTCATTCAACTGGCTGGTAGCAGGTTGTAGTCTAACCGTGAATTGAACGGGCTGATTGTCTCGTAGCATAATAGCCTGTTGCAGCGTTGCATAGCCTATCATTGAAATTTGAAGATGATATTTCCCCGGAGCGAGTTCCGATAAGGTAAAATGTCCTTTTTCGTCGGTTGTCGTGCCTTTGGGAGCGTCAATAACCTGAATAGTAGCTAATGCGCCCGGCGTACCGTCGGCCAGTAAGACAGTACCCTTGATCGTATGGTTCTGCGCCCAGACTACAGATGAGTTTAATAAGATCAGCAAGCACAATTGAAGAAAGCTATTCGTACAGACTTGTTTCATGATCCAGGTAGTCAATGGCTTGCCGTAATCAAATTTCTATTATTAAATAGACTAATTAAAAACAATGGACAAAGATAAAATATAATAGGTGGGTTTATCAAATATTATTTAGAATTTGTCTTAATAAATTTTGTTGTTACTAAACTGGATATACTGACATAATCGTACACGTTTCGTCAGGGCTTAGCTGTACCTAAATTTATTTGCCCAAGCCAACGGATATGGGGTAGTTCTGCGGAAAGGCATATAGTCGTCGTTTGCACGAGACGGGAACACGATCGTCTTAGATAGGAGATTCAATGAGACTGATCTGTGCGTGCAGTTAATCTGAAGTTTTGTACTTTAGCTTTTATATAAGAAGTGGTTGTTGTAAATGTATCCAAACAGGTTTAATTGTTACATAGTCTATAGTTGGGTCTATACAGCAAAACGGGGCTAGTATGGAAATAGGGAGGTCGGTAGTTGGGCACTTATCGCGTTAACGTCTTAGCAAAGGTTGCCACTACGAAAGCTTACTTTGATTATTTAATCGGGTTTCATGCCCGATAATTTGCATAAAAATCTATGTTTCGTCAATTCTGAGTGAGCCACAAGGGGAACGACCGTTTTTTTTTTCTACAAATCACTCAGAATCAATATTTTACATGCTTATTTTATTTAGCCCTCTTTTGCCTGATAGACGAAAGCTAGTGCTCATGAAACTCAAGTCTATGGGTGGATTAACCTCCACCTACTTCATAGTCCTCTTGGTTTTTGTAGGGTTAAATGGAGGGATTGCCAGCGCTCAGTCGTTCAAATTTGCTGATACCCACCCGATTACTAATCCAGATAGCCTGGAGCATTGGCTAGTGCTCAACCCTACCCCATCCTTGAATCGACTCAGGAACCTGATTGTACTAGAGCGTACGTACTGTTGGGAGTATCATGATAAGGTTGGGAAATACCTACCTGAGATTAGCCGCTTGACTAAATTATACCACGATCGGACGGCTGATGCAGCTTATCAATATCTCCGTGCCTTTGCCCATTACTATCTGGACTATCGTGGGCAAACGACGTTATACGCTAATCAGGCTCTCCAGATCTTTCAGGAACTTGGTGATCAATCGGGCCTCTTAAATACCTATGGTTTGTTAGTGCTTATTAATGTAAAAAACTATCAATATAAGGTGCACTCCAAGACGCAGGTCAGCAAGGAATATTTAGCCCAAATTGATCAGATTCTAGCTACTACCCACGATCCGCATGATCTTCTGGTGGCCAAATTGGTGTATATCTGGGATCGGGCTATACTGACTGAGAAGGGAATAGCCCTCATGCAACAAACCCTTGACCAAGCCTTCGAAATAATCAATAAGAATCCTTCCTGCAGCTATGCCCGTGTACAGTTTAGTCGCTTACAAGCTCATTGTTATTATTTGCATGGCCAGTATAACCTAGCCTATGAACAGAGTAAACAGCTTATTAGGCAGTTAAAGCCAGCTCAGTTCTGGGAAATGACAGTCGTAAGTCAAAATCTAGCGGGCTATTGTTATAAACTCAGGCGAACCGATGAGGGAATTGCCTTGTGCCAGAACGTGATAACGTTGCTTTCCCAAACTAAACCGGTTAAGCATCATATACCCATAAAAGATACCTATGACAAGTACCGGCAATTGTTAATGCAAAAGGGTGACTATGTTGAGGCCAATCGCCTGGCTGATAGCATTCAGCATTACAATGATCGGATTCTGTTGGCCGAGAATGACGAAAAGATGCTCGAACTGGAAGCCCGCTATGAAGACCAACGCAAACAGCAACAAATCCTTTATCTGCAACAACAACAGCAACAAACCCGACTCCTGCTGCTGATTGTAGCGGCTGTGCTGGTCATCGTTGGGTTTCTGTTATACCGACTCTATCAGGCCAATAACCAACTGAAAGCCCTCAATAAATCTCGAGAACGCTTCTTTAGCATCATCGCTCACGACCTGCGCCGACCCATGCATGCCTTCCAGGGGATGAACGAACTAGTGAGCTATTACCTGAAAAACCAGCGCTATGAGGCTATAGAAAAACTATCTCAGGCAATTGATGAAGCCGGAGCTCGCATCCAGCTTATGCTCGACAATTTGCTGCGCTGGGCTCTAGCCCAACGACAGGAGCTACCTTACCAACCACAACTGCTACTGTTGGCGCCCAAGCTGCGGGAAGTGGTGAGCCTGTTTGAGAGCCTGCCTTACTCTGATTCGGTTGTCTTTACTGTGCGTTGCTCCGACCGGCTTCAGGTGTATGCCGACCCCGATGCGCTGGAGTTAATTTTACGGAACCTGGTGGCCAATGCGCTTAAGGCGATGGATCGGCAACCAGGTCGACTTACGATTGAGGCTACTATTCAGGAGGCCTCCAAGGTCAGTATTGAGGTATGGGATTCGGGACCCGGAATGAGCTCCGCCCAGTTATCGTCGGTACGGTCGGTATTGGCGCATCCTAAGGATGGTCAGTTGAGTGAATCCAATCGGGGTTTAGGATTAATTCTAGTGAGTGAGTTTACGCATCGAAATCGAGGAAAGATCAGGGTGGAGAGTTCGGCGGAGGGTGGCACTCGGTTCACCCTCGTATTACCGGGTAACAACTACCTCTAAACTGTCTGGGAAAGCATAGAAAAAAAAAGCCCTGCTTAGGCAGGGCCGTATTATTTGACGAATGGTAAACGTCGATTTTACGCTTTCAGGTTGATCTTTCGGCCTGTTTCGGCAGCCTGATAAATGGCCTGTAACAACCGGACATCGCGTAGCCCTTCTTCGCCGGTAACGTGATCGGGTAATTTTTTGCCGTCCAGAAGGTCTTTGCAAACGCCGTCCATGTGCGCTGCCTGGTGATTTACCACAGGTTGTTCAATCGGTCCTTTGCTGGTGCGACCTTTCAGCGGGCCGTAGCCAAAAGCGGGCGATAATTCGAACCAGCCTTTCTCACAGGAAGCATAGAGCCGTTCAACACCGGCCGCATAACTGGTGGTGGAGTTTGAAACGGCACCTCCCGGAAATTCAAACTGCCAGAACATAGTTTCCTCAACATCCTTAAACTTCTGTGGATCAGTTTTTGGGGCAAATTGAGCCGTTACGGAGATCGGTTCTTCTCCCGTCACATAGCGGGCGCCCTGTACGGCATAGATGCCTACATCCATAAGTGGGCCACCCCCGGCCATGCTTTTCTTCAGCCGCCACTGGTTCGGATCGCCACTGCGGAACCCGTCGCTACTTTCGATGAATTTAACGGCGCCAAATACTTTTTCCTGTCCTAGTCGCATCACTTCTTTGGTAAAGGGCTCATAGTGAAGCCGATAGCCAATAGCCAGTTGTTTGTTTGCCTTCTTACAGGCATCAATCATATTCTGACATTCTTTAGCGGTAATCGCCATGGGTTTTTCACAAATGACGTGTTTGCCCGCCTTCGCTGCCCGTATTACATATTCTTCGTGCATTGAGTTAGGAAGCACCACGTACACTACATCAATATCTTTATTGTCGGCAATACGATCAAAGGTTTTATAGTCGTACACATTCGCTTTGGGGATGTTGTACTTCTGCATCCATTGCTCGGCTTTTGAAGGAGTACCCGTTACTATTCCGGCTAAACGGCAGTTTTGAGTCTGCTGCAATGCTGGTGCCAGAAGATTGGTGCTGTAATAGCCGAGCCCAACCAGGGCAATTCCTAGTTTGCGGCCGGGCTGTCCCAAAGCGTTTGGCCGTAATGAATACAGGCCACTGGATTCGTTTTTTACAAATTCATTATCGGCATAACCGAGCATTGGAAGCGAGAGCGCCGATGCCCCGGCACCTAAGTTGCGTAGAAAATCTCGTCGGGAAGTAGAGGATTGCTTTTTCATGAATAGCCGGTTGGTAAACCCAGTACGTTACTGAGCCTTAAACAAAGACCCGAAGTCAGGTTTTCTACCAGCTTCGGGTCGGAGTTGTTTAGGGGAAAACGGCTCTAATTAGCTAAAGGCCAATCTGAATCTCGGTTACGCAGTTGGCCTGATTCTGAAGGTCGACAACCGTGTACACCTCACGAACGCGCCCATCGTTCTGATAACCGTTCCGATAAAACTGACCGAATAGCGCATCATATACCGCACCAAAATCGCTCCAGGGACCCGTATAGGTGTACGCGGCACATCGAAAGGAAGGATAGTCTTTGTAGAAAAAGTGGTCGGATGGGGCTCCCGGTTGCGCAATGGGCAAGACAATCTCTAACTGGAATTCATGGGTTTCGTCGCCGTTGACATCGGTGTAAAGCCAATGAATTGGGCCAGTGACTGTCAAACCCAACAGGTTCGCTTCCTTGTATAAACTATCGGCTACCCCAGGTGCATGCTGCGAGAGGGTTTGTAGGGTCGCGCGGGTGGTGAAGCCAAGGGCGGTGAAGGGCTGTGTTTCGGTAATCGCCAGTGCATGTTCGGGTATCGACAGTTGCGTTGTCATGATTTGTTGTTTTGGTGAATGATCACAACAAAGATCATGCTTCGTAGTGACAGCCTTATGTCAGTAGGGTTGGCAACGATTAAATTAATTATGTATGGAGTTTACCGGCAATTCGGACCGAAACAGGCGAACCATCGGCATAAAAGGCTGAATGTGGAGGTTGAGCTAGAAAGGGAACGAATTCGTTCCCGTATAAGTGGGCGACATCAGCATCCAGATAGGCATTATGAACATCGGCAATTTGCCAGGAAACGTGCTCGACCTGATACTCATGAGTACTCCGGTCGCTCAGTTTGTTATACCCCCAGTAATGTTCAAAAATAAACGCTTCGGCACTCTCCGGCGGCATAACCTGTAAATCAGTACTCACCGTTGCACCCAGTTTATTCCAGCGGCCTTTGGCTTTCCACTCGTATTGAATAGACTGAGAATGAGCATCAAGTGGCTGGATAGTATGGCGTACAGGTAGCGCCCGGTAGCGCTCATGATAGAGTACATTGGCTACAGTAGCGATGATAGGTCTGGGCACGATTTCGCTAACGAACACAACACCCCGTTTCCATTGCTGACCATCGAAATGCCGAACGTAAAAACGCAGATTAACTTCATCAAAATTGGTGTGCCAGGGCCATTTTATTCCTAAAACGGCCGTTTCCAGAAATCGAAAGCCAACCATACTGACCAACGCCTTCCCCTGCCAGAAATCTAGCTCGGTAGCTGGGGGTAAATGCGGAATCAGTATGGCTGGATCTACTTCATAATTGAGCATCAACAAATTACGCCACTCTGCTCGCAGAAACGTTCGTTTCTTCGCCATATTAAGTTCTTATTCGCTTCTCAGGGTCTTTACCGGATTTAATAATGCAGCTTTAATGGCCTGGTAACTGACCGTCAATAAGGTGATTAACAAAGCTATGGCTAATACGCCTACAAATACGCCGATATGAATCGTTATTTTGTAAGTATAGCTTTCCAGCCATTGATTCATTGTATACCAGGCAATAGGGGAAGCGATCAGGCAGGCAATCATAACTAACTGAACAAAATCTTTCGATAGTAATCCCCACAGATTCGCGATGCTGGCCCCTAATACTTTCCGAACGCCAATTTCTTTGGTACGCTGTTCGGCAATAAACGAAGCCAGCCCAAACAGACCCAGACATGAAATAAAGATGGCCAATAAGCAGACAACAGCCGAAAGATTACCGACGAGTTCTTCGTACCGGAATTTTTTGGCGTACTCGACATCCGCAAACTGATAATCGAACGGGAAACCGGGATTGTATTTATCGAAAATGGGTCTGATTTTGTCGATAGCTGCGGAAGGGGACATGGCCGGATTGATGCGCAGGTCGATAAAATTAACCCAATCTTTAGCAAAGATAATTGTCATCGGAGCAACAGCGCGGTAGGGTGACCATTCGACGACGATGTCGGGGACTACGCCAACAATGGTCCAGTCTCTATTTGCCCAACGCATTCGTTCGCCAACAGGGTGTTTCAGACCCATGCGTTTGACAGCCGCTTCGTTCAAAATAACACCTGCCGAATCGGTCGCAAATTCTCTCGAAAAATCCCGCCCTTCTTTGAGCTTGATTCCCATTGTTTTGGTGTAGTCGTAGCTGGTCGCGATGGTTGTAAAAATGACGGATTCATCGGCGGGGTTTGCGCCTTTCCACTTCCAGCCACTGTTACTGCTCCACCATTGTGTAGGCGGGGCGTTGGTCTTACAAATAGAGGATACGGCGCCCGTAGCCATTAGTTCGTCCCGAAGGGCGTCGTAATGATCAAGTAAACTTTTAGACGAGTTAACCGAAATAAGGCCTGCTTTCGTAAAACCAAGCGGGCGGTTTTTGCCATGTTCCAGTTGCTGATAAATGATAATGGTTCCAATCATCAGGGAAATAGAAAAGGCAAACTGAACGACAACCAGAATTTTCCGGGGTAATGTAGCGCCTTTACCAGCCTGGAAAGTCCCTTTGAGAATCTTCACTGGACTGAAGGAGGACAGATACAGAGCTGGATAACTACCGGCTAACAATCCGGTAAATAATGTAAAAGCCAGTGTGCCGCCCCAGAGCAGGGGATTTCCGAATTCGATCGTCATGGCTTTCTCCGTGAGTGTATTGAAAAAAGGCAGCGCAGCCAGAACAATGACTACGGCTATGACCAATGCCATACCTGCAATCAGGATAGACTCACTTAAAAACTGCCCGATCAACTGCTCACGACCCGATCCCACCGCTTTTCGAACCCCCACTTCTTTCGCCCGCTTCTCGGAACGGGCCGTGCTGAGATTCATAAAGTTAATACAGGCAATGACCAGAATAAACAGGCCAAAAATGCCAAACAGTCGGACGTATTTAATAAAGCCTCCGGTATTCTTCCCTTCCGTAAACTCTGAATAAAGCCGCCATTTAGCCATAGGATGCAGGAATATTTCGGGCTTGACCTGGTTTCTCGACGTGGGGTCGTTGGCTGCTAAATGGGTTAGTATTACATCTTTAATTTTTGCGTTGGTTTGTGCCGGATCGATGCCCTCTTTAAGCTGTGCAAAGACGCCCCAATCGTTGTTTCGCCAGTCGGTTTTTGCCTTATTTCTTACCCAGTCATAGCGGGCCTCCTGCAATTGCCAAGGCAATAAATAATCAAACTGTAGCGTAGCATTGGCAGGCTGTTTGGCAACTACGGCTGTTACTTTCAGATCGACCGAATTGTCGATTCGAACAATCTTGCCAATGGGGTCCTGATTTCCGAAAAGCGTTCGGGCCGTTTCGTCCGTAAGGACGATCGAATAAGGTTCTTTTAGTGGATTTTTATCGCCATTCAGGACGGTTAGTGAAAACATGTCAATGGCATCCTGGCCAATGTAAATGCCGTTTTTGAGGAATTTCTGATCACCCACAATCAACGAGCGATTGCCTTCTGACCGTTGGTACATTGCCACGGCTTTAAAATCGGGATACTTGGCTTTTAATTCGTCGCCCAATGGAAACGGGATAGCGTCCTGCGTGCCCCGTTGTCCATCGAAGGTTTGGTTGAATTTAACCTGATAAAGGGTTTCATAGTTTTTATGATGCTTGTTGGCCGATACTTCGTCCTGGATCCAAATGCCAATCAGCATCGTTACGGCCATACCAACAGCCAACCCGGCAATGTTGATGGCCGAATACCCCTTGTATTTAATCAGATTGCGAAAAGCGAGTTTTAAATAATTGCGGATCATGACAGGATGAAACGATAAGGGTTTAGAAACGTCACTGTATTTCGTATAACGAGGTTTGAACGTAGGCTCCGGTTCGGGTCGCCAGAGCCTCGGGTGTACGAGCAGTAGGAAATCCCAGGCATACATAAATCGGGCTTTGTTGGTGCCGTAACGACTGACACGTCTATGGAAAAGCTCTTCCATATCGCCCTGCAGTTCTTCGCGTAAATGCGGAGCGGTGATACGCTCCATCAGCCAGTTTACCCAGCGAGGAGGCTTCACGTTCTGAACGGTATTATGCGTTGTTCGTCTTGACTTCATGCCAGGCTTCCTCCAAAAGCAGCGTTAGGTATATCGGCCCAGAGGTCGTTCCGAATTTTACGCGCTTCCTGCAACGCCTGTTCACCCGCAGCGGTTACGGTAAAGAGCCGTTTACGTCGTCCGCCCCGTTCGGCTGTCGATTCGCCAAACCGTGACTGGACCAGTTCTTTTTCTTCGAGTCGCTGCATGGTACGATGAACAGCCCCCAGACTCATAGGGCGTTCTAGTCGGTTGCTAAGCTCTTCCATGACAGCCACGCTGTAGGCATTATCATAGAGCAAGGCAATCGTCAGCAAAACAAGCTCTTCAAACTCGCCTAGTTGAGCACCTTTCATACGTACATAAATAGTATCCTACTCATTTGTATAGCAAATAGGTGGCCAACTTTATAAATGGGCTTTTCTGCTCAATAGAGCCGGTTTTGTGGTTGAACCAATGTCCGTAAGCGGACACAGGCTGTCCGGCCTTGTACAGGAGTAGAACGTATTTTTTATGGGAAAAGGCAGATTCAAAAGGCGCATAAACACAAACGGGCCAACCCTGAAACAGAGTCGGCCCGTTGAACTTTAGCTGCTGATGATTAGAAAATATATTTGTTCTCCGCAATCATAGCGTCGGCAATCTGACGGCGGGCATCTTTACGATTCATGGGGTCAATTTTGGTAAACCGTTTCAGGCCCATAAGCATTCCACGAAGTTCATCACCTTCGGCAAACGACGTAACGGCTGCCCGTCCGGCACTGGCTACTTTTTCAACGGCTTCATGGAGATAGACAAGCGCGATTTGTTTCTGTAGCACTACGGATTCTTCGCCTTGGGTGCCGATCAGTTTTTCCACCCGGAGCAATACCGACTCAGCGGCATAGATCTCGATCGCCATGTCGGCCACGTTCATCAGGATTTCCTGCTCGTCCGACAGGGTCATCATAAACTTCTGAACGGCTGCTCCGGCAACCATCAAGGCGGCTTTCTTCAGGTTTTTGAGCACTTTTTTCTCGGCAACGAACACGCCTTCTTCCTCATCCGAACTGAAGTCTGGAATCGACATGATTTCTTTGGCAACAGCCATGGCGGGTGCCATCAGGTCAAGTTCACCTTTCATCGCCCGTTTCAATAGCATATCAACGATGAGCATGCGGTTGATCTCGTTCGTGCCTTCGAAAATCCGGTTGATGCGCGCATCGCGATACGCCCGGTCCATTGGCGCGTCGGCTGAGTAGCCCATACCGCCGTAGACCTGAACGCCTTCGTCCACGACATAATCGAGGGTTTCGGAGCCGTGCACTTTCATGATCGCGCATTCGATGGCGAACTGCTCAAGCGCTTTCAGTTTTGCGGGCCCATCTTCCATGCCATTGGCTTTCAGGTCTTCGATCAGGTCGTCGATGTTCTGGCCAGCCCGGTACGAGGCCGTTTCGGATACATACACTTTAATAGCCATTTCGGCCAGCTTATGCTTAATGGCCCCGAAGTTGGCAATGGCGGTTTTGAACTGCTTTCGTTCGTTGGCGTAGCGAATTGCGTTGTTGATCACTTCTTTTGAACCGCCAACAGCCGCAATACCCAGCTTGATTCGGCCAATGTTCAGAATATTTACCGCGATCTTGAAACCGTTGCCGCGTTCCGACAATAGGTTTTCGACGGGTACTTTCACATCGTTGAAGAAAATCTGACGGGTGTCTGAACCTTTGATCCCCATTTTATGCTCGGGTTCATTCATCGTAATC
Organism: Spirosoma aerolatum; assembly: GCF_002056795.1. Lineage (NCBI taxonomy): Bacteria > Pseudomonadati > Bacteroidota > Cytophagia > Cytophagales > Cytophagaceae > Spirosoma > Spirosoma aerolatum. The sequence continues at coordinate 139,399 of NZ_CP020104.1, forward strand.
CCTTCGTAGGTACGCTCTACAATGAATGCTGACAGATTTTTATCCGTCTGGCCGTTTTCTTCGATTTTGGCGAATACAATATATAAGTCCGCAAAACCACCGTTGGTGATCCACATCTTCTGTCCATTCAGAACGTAATGTTTACCATCTTCAGTTAGTATTGCTTTCGTTTTTCCTGAGTTGGCATCTGATCCTGAATCGGGCTCGGTCAGGCAGTAAGCGGCTTTCCATTCACCACTAGCCAGCTTGGGAAGATATTTCGATTTCTGGTCTTCGTTGCCGTAATAAACGATAGGTAGCGTGCCAATACCGGTATGAGCTGATAGAGCTACGGAGAATGAATGTCCAGCGCCAGTGGTTTCGGCTACTAGCATGGATGTATTGAAATTAGTACCGAAGCCGCCGTATTGTTCAGGTACCGACGTACCTAAAAGGCCTAGTTCACCGGCTTTGTCCATGAGCGATGAGATTAGCTCCGGCGACTTGGCGTTATCGATTTCGTTCAGCCGAGGCCAAATTTCACGTTCCAGAAACTCACGGCATGTAGCCGCAATCATCTGCTGTTCTTCGGTGAATTCTTCGGGAATAAATACCTGGGAGGCTTCGGTTTCTTTTATCAGAAATTCGCCCCCTTTGATTGAGGCTTTAGGTTCTGTCGCAATCATGTGTCAGGGAATTTGTTATGCTTGCATACTATTTCGAAACAAATAAAATCATTTCAAAAATAGTATGCAAGCATACTATTGATTTTTTAGTGTAAGGGTAATTGGTAAATCAGATTTATGAAACTTCCCGAAAGTGCGCAATTTTCGGGAAGTTAAACGTACCTTAGTTCAGTCGTTCGAAGATACCGGCAACACCCTGACCACCCCCTACGCAGGCAGATACCATCCCGTATTTCTGGTCACGACGACGCATCTCATTCAGTAATTGAACCGACAGGCGGGCACCCGTCGAGCCAAGGGCATGGCCCAAGGCAATAGCCCCTCCGTTGGGGTTGATTTTGCTTCGGTCAAGGCCAAGCTCCTGAACAACGGCTAGGGCCTGGGCGGCAAAGGCTTCGTTCAGTTCTATCTGCTCAATATCGTCCTGCTTCAAACCCGCTTTTTTGAGGGCGATGGGAATAGCCGCTACCGGGCCAATCCCCATGATTTTAGGCTCAACCCCTGCCGTAGCATACGATACCATCCGGGCAATCGGCTTCAGATTAAGTTCATTCACCAGCTTTTCCGACATGACGATCACAAAAGCCGCTCCATCTGATGTCTGTGAGGAGTTTCCGGCTGTTACTGAACCACCAGCGGCAAATACAGGCTTTAGCTTCGCCAAGCCTTCGGCACTGGTGTCTTTACGGGGACCTTCGTCCTGCGCAACCGTCCATTCGCGGTTTTTTTTCTTACCACTCTCGGCATCGAAGTAGGTTTCGGCGACTTTTATTGGAACGATTTCGTCAGTAAACTTCCCGTCTTTCTGGGCGGCCAACGCTTTCATATGCGACTCAAGAGCAAATTCGTCCTGCGCGTCACGGCTGATGTTAAACTGTTGGGCTACCTGTTCAGCGGTGAGTCCCATACCGATATAGTAGTCAGGGTGCGCTTTGGCAATTTCGTAGTTCAATGCCGTTTTCCAACCCATCACTGGTACCAGCGACATCGATTCGGTGCCACCCGCAATGATGCAATCGGCAAGACCCGCGTGAATTTTGGCTGAAGCAATGGCAATAGCTTCCAGGCCAGATCCGCAATAGCGATTGATGGTCATTCCAGGAACGCTTTGGGGCAGCGACAGTAGAGCAATGTATCGGGCAATCTGCATTCCCTGTTCTGCTTCGGGAACAGCATTTCCCACGATCAGGTCTTCCACCCTGGCTGGGTCAAGATTGGGTACCTGGCTAATTAAATGCTTGATTACTTCAGCCGCCATATCATCGGGGCGGGTGAAACGGAGACCTCCGCGTGGCGCTTTTCCCACTGCCGTGCGGTATCCGGCTACAATGTATGCATCCATATACGTTCTATTGATTACTGGCTTAGCAGAAACATTACTGTAATAACCACTTTTCGGTTGGAATCATTACAGCGTCTAATAAATTATTATGCAAGCATACTATTTTTCTGGCAAACCACAAAAAGCCAGTTGTGGGATAATGACTAATGCACAATGGACAATGAATAATGTAGGGCACGCATTCGGGGCCCAATATCCATTGTCCATTGTGCATTAGTCATTATCTATCACCTACAATTGTCGCTTGAAAAAGGCGAGTGCTTCCAGATAGACATTGATATCGTTCGGATAGTCATGCTTACCGCCAATAACTTTAAGGAGTGTGACTTCTGGTTTGTCCTTGGCTTTATAGGTGTACCGCTCGATCGTTTTGTGGTCGTTAGGGTCGTTATCAGGTAGGAGTTCTTTATTCGGTGAGCCCGTATAGCCAGCCAGATCAGCCCAATAATGGAACGTCCGTTCGGTAGAGCGAACCAATCCCAGGCTAATACCGCCCGTTATTACTTCACCACCTTCGTATGGATTAACCGTGTCGATGGTGCCGTTAACGATCATAACAGGGATTGCCATGCGCTTTTCAACGCAATCGATATTATTGGTATCAGGTAAATTGGCGATCAAAGCGGTAATTGCTCGTAATCGTTCGGGCATGGTCAAGGCGAGTTTGTAAGCCATGTGACCACCGCCGGATGTACCTACGGCAAAAACCTGCTTTGGGTTGATCTGGTATTTTTTATCAAAATATTGGATCATAGCCTCAAAAAAGGCATTCTCATTGATGTCTTCTTTATTGGCCAGGGTCTGGGCCGTTTTTCGACATTCGTTCCAATAGCGTTTATACCCGTCAGGGTAAACGATTAATAGATTTTCTGCATCCTGCTTCGCTTCCAGCTTGGCGGCTCCTTTTCGATTTCCCAGACCATCACCGCCTGAACCATGAAGGACAAAAATGAGCATAGCGCCGGGTTTGGAGGCCTTTAAGAAATGAAAAGTCCGATAGTGCCCTTCGATCAATACAGAATCTGTTTGTACCTGTTTTTGGGCGAGCGTAACCTGTATGCTGATTATAACTAAGAAAAATGTTATACGTACCATGCCATTTGTGTTTAGTGTATAAAGAGACGATCGGACTATTTCTTATCATTGAGTTGTTAGCCATAAAAAAAGCCGCTCTTGGGAGCGGCTAAGAAACCAGGTAAATCGTATAAATCCTGCAGGGCCGCCTGTGCGGTCAGAAATGCCGGTCGCCTGCTTCGCGTTTGCCCAGCATCACCGCACCAACCATAGCCACCAGGAACAGAACAGAAGCCAGTTCGAAAGGCAGGATGTAATCATTGTATAGCAACCGCCCCAGGTTTTCTACCAATCCCGTTTTTGAATCAAAAGACATCTGATTAACCGTTGGAATCTGAGCGCTCTTAGCCCGGAAAATGGTAATCAGCATAACCATCAGCAATCCACCGACGATTACCGAAGCCATTTTTGTCAGATTGGTTTTCGACTCTTCATCCTCCTTCCGAAGGTTCAGAAACATGATCGTAAACAGGAACAAAACCATGATCGCACCCGCATAAACGATGATGTTGACAGCCGCCAGAAACTGGGCGTTCAGCAATACATAGTGGCCCGACAGGCAGAAGAACGTAGCAATCAGCGCCAATACACTATAGATAGGGTTTCGGGCCGTAACAACGCCAATAGCGCTAAAAAGTGTAATGGCAGTTAAGGCCAGAAACAGATAGCCGGTGGGCGTGAGATTTTTAAAGAAGTCTAAAGTTTCAGTCATAATTAGAAATCATTAATGGTCATTTGGTAGTCATTGAGGTCATTTATTGGAACGTGGTTATTGACAATCAATGACAACCGAATGACGATAGATGACTACTGAAGGCTAAAGTTACTAGGTGGCGGCCCGGGTTAAACTGGGTTCGGTTGGTGTTGCTTTTACTTCCGAATTGTTCACCCGGATATAGCGATCATCCATTTTTTCAACCAGCCGATCCTTGCCATAGATAACTTCATCCCGTTCCTGGAAAACAGGTACCATACGGTCGTGACGAAGGTAAACGGCCTGTTTAGGACACGCTTCTTCACATAATCCGCAGAAGATGCAGCGCAGCATATTGATTTCATATACGGCAGCATATTTTTCTTCACGGTACAGATTTTCTTCCCCTTTTTTGCGCTCGGCGGCTACCATCGAGATCGCTTCGGCCGGACAGGCTACGGCACAAAGACCACAGGCTGTACAGCGCTCACGGCCTTGTTCATCGCGCTTCAGTACGTGATGGCCACGATAAATAGGCCCCAGATAGCGCTTCACTTCCGGGTACTGGATCGTGACCTTTTTGCGGAAAAAGTGGCGAAGGGTAATCGCCAACCCACCCACAACGGCGGGTAAGTACATTTTCTCCGCCAGGGTCATCTCTTTATTACTGACCTGTTTAGAGCGATTTGTTAACTGCATGCTTTTCAGTTTTCGGGTTTTGGATCACGGTGTGTTGTTTAACAGCCCCTGATTCAAAAACAAATTAACTTACACGGTTCCCTGTGCAATGGTTTCACGCTTCGGCGCCCGACTTGTTGACATGATTGCCAATACAATCATAACAATAGCGATTAACCAGGTTGCGTATTTAAAATCGTATAGCAATCCTGCACCAGTAATAACAACGTTGAGGATTGATAGTGGAATAAAGGTTTTCCAGCCTAAGTTCATCAACTGATCGTAGCGGAAACGAGGTAATGTCCACCGAACCCACATGAAAAAGAAAATGAAGAAGAAAATCTTGGCGAAGAAAACAACAAAACAAATAAGCGTGGCGATGTTGTGGCCAGTTACGGCACCCAGTGAATTTTCCAGGGCTTCATTGACCAGACTCATAAAGGGATAGTGGAATCCGCCAAAGTAAAGTGCTGAGATAAATGCCGACGAAACGAACATATTGATATACTCCGCAAACAGGTAGAATCCCAGTTTCATGGAGCTATACTCGGTATGATACCCACCTACCAGTTCAGTTTCGCACTCGGGCAAATCGAACGGGGTTCGGTTACACTCAGCAAAGGCGCAGGTCAGGAAAATAACGAAGCCGAGTGGCTGAGTGAAAATGTTCCATTCGAAAAATGTAGCCTGTTCGTTGATGATGGCCCGAAGCGATAGTGAGCCCGTCATCATAAGAATAGTAATCAGCGATAAACCAAGGGCAATTTCGTAGCTGATGTTCTGCGAAGCTGCCCGGATAGCGCCCAGCAACGAGAATTTGTTGTTCGACGCCCAGCCACCGACCATAATGCCATACACCCCCAGCGATACTACGCCGAAAATGTATAAAACGCCAATGTTGATTTCGATTCCCTGAACGGGTATCTCGTAATTGATCTTATCCCAGGCAAACCGAATACTGTCGCTAAATGGAATTACAGCACTTGACATCAGCGCGGTAAGCATAGCCAGACAGGGACCAAGAATAAATAACCACTTGCTGGCCTGAGATGGGATAAAATCTTCTTTGAAGAACATTTTACCGGCGTCGGCGATGGGTTGCAATAGGCCCCAGGGGCCTGCACGGTTTGGGCCGATACGATCTTGAAGGAATGCGGCTACCTTCCGCTCAGCATAGGTAGAATAAGTCGCAATCAGGAGCGTTATCCCGAAAATAACCAGGATAATCAGGCCCTTTACGATTAATACGGGTAATTCCATTTTTTTCTGTTTTCTGTTTACCGTCTTCTGTTTACATCAGCGTTGCTTTTGTCAACTACAGACAGAAGACGATAAACGTTTTTAACTGATTAAGGTTCTGGTTCCAGCGCTGATGGGAGTACTTTTGCAAATCGCTCAGGTGGTAATTGCTGAATATTGAGTTGCGATGTATCACGCTCATCATGGATTGACTTGTACTCGGCCGCTGCCAATCGTTGACCGAAGGATGGTTTTATTTCATCACGTCGGTATTTATTAGCCGAGATAACCGAACTCCGCGAAATTTTCGTAGGCCCTTCAATGGTCCAGTCGCTGGTTTTCTTCTTATCGAAGCGGCAGGTATTGCAGATGAATTCAGTTACCTCGTTCCACTCGTTTTTCCGGGCTGTTACCCGAATCACATCCTCTCCCCGATACCAGAGCGTTACCTTTCCTGAGCAGGTTGGACAATCACGGTGTGCATCAACTGGTTTAGTGAACCAAACGCGGTTTTTGAATCGGTAGGTTTTATCGGTCAATGCACCAACTGGGCAAACATCAATTACATTTCCTGAGAAATCGTTATCGATGGCTTTTTCAATGTAGGTACTAATTTCGGCAGCATCGCCACGACCCATTACACCATGCACCCGTTTGTTCGTAATCTGATCGGCCGTAAACACGCAACGGTAGCAAAGGATGCAGCGTGTCATGTGTAACTGGATGTACGGACCAATATCACGCTTCTCAAAAGTCCGCCGATCTTCTTCATACCGGGTGGTCTCACGGCCATGATCAAACGCAAAATTTTGCAAATCACACTCACCAGCCTGGTCACATACGGGGCAATCGAGTGGGTGATTCAGCAACAAAAACTCAACAACCCCTTTGCGGGCTTCTACTACCTGCGGGCTGGTTTCATTTTCGACTATCATGCCATCCTGCACGGTTGTCAGGCAGGAGGCAACCAGTTTAGGCATGGGACGAGGGTCTTTGGCCGACCCGGCCGCTACCCGAACCAGACATGCCCGGCACTTGCCACCACTGCCTTTCAGGGGCTGATAGTAGCACATAGCCGGTGGAGCTACTGCCGGACCAATTTTACGAGCAGCCTGCAAAATGGTAGTGCCTGGCTCTACTTCGACCTCAATCCCGTCTATTGTGACTTTCAGTAATTGCGGCTTTATTTCCTGTTCAGCCATAATCGTTTGCTAAGTTGACAAATCTACCACATTCGATGCGGTATTAAATATGCTTAAAAATCTGATAGCCACTTATTTCTTTCTGGAGCACATAATCTTTTGGATTGAATGTATACTCAAAAGCGAAATAATAAAGTGGTTGCTTTTTAGGCGCAATAATAAATTTAATAGAACCTTGCTTTACCAGCTTTTCGAACTGGCTAAAATCGTGTTTTTTGCCAATATACAGAAACCGGATAATGTCATCGGTATAGGCCAACTGGTGCCGAAACAGCATTTGCTGAAGCAGCCATCCACGGTAATTATCACCCATGAGCGCTACCACATAATCCTGTTTGCCTAGTTGAGGCTCAACAAACGATTTTACGAGCATTTCATCCCGATACTGCCGGGCATAATACCCATAGTCCGTATTCAGATGATTGTCTAGCTGTTGGCTGGCAAAATAGAGCATTGTCATGCAGAGCATTGCCGGAAACAGATAGCGACCTAAGCTGCCCGTATGCGGGAGCTTTATTTCACCACAAAAATACCAAAATATTATGAGTAAGCCTGTATACGCGAACTCATGATAATAGCCCACAGCAGCACCATGTTTAAAAGCGGTTACTGTAGCGAACCCAAAAAAGAACATTGCTGCCAGGCTAAGAAACTGTTGCCGAACATACAGGCTCGTAAACAGCCATTTAAGACTGATAAGCCATGTCACTGCAATCAGAAGACTGGCTGCCGGAATCAGGTAGCGAAACGTGTACCCATAAAACCAGCCCGGTGAAAGCGGTAAGGTGACACTGATGAACAGATTCTGAAAGAAAATGCCCATATGCCCTTCATCGCACAGCAATGTCAGGACCAGGAATAGCGCTGCCATGATCCCTATTGTACGAATCAGAACGCGCCACTGAGCCATAATGAAGAGAAACCCCAGGATTACGGCGATGTGTATCATACCACTTTGCTTCACGAAAAAAGCAATAACGGCGAGCAACGCTGCACTTATCCAATACCCATTCCAGATCGTTGGCCTCTTAAGTCCTTCCAGCGCGCAATAGAGCAAACCTGTTGTGCAAAGAAAGAGTAAGCTATCGACTCGGGAATTTGTCAAATGCCAATGTTGTAAAACACCAAAGACGAGACAGCAAAGGACTATATTCTGTAACAGCTGAAGTCTCAATTGGCGCATACCCGTGGCAAAAACCGCCAGCATCGACACCATCACCAGCGCAAATGATACCATTCGACTCAATAACTGAATTCGAAATACCTGCGTCGGGTCCCAGCCGATTAGCTTGTAAAGGGTTCCGACGAGCCGATAATAAAGGGGGGCGTATTGGGTAACCCAGAAAGGCGGAACTTCCGGGTTATAATACAAAGGGCGACCGTCGGCCACTAACTGAATGCCATACGTTGTACTCCGTTCTGAACCCGAAATATCGGGCAAATAGCTCGTAGCGAATTTTACCTTCACAAAAAAGATAACAACCGTACAGACCAGACAAAAAATCAGCGTAAGTAACCAGGTCTGGGCTTTCAGAAGGTTATATACGCTGACTAGAAAAAGCGGCATAATGACAGAGTAATGTGGATTGCATTAAATCAGAGCCATCTCACCCCGATATACGGCACCTGGCTGGGTTGCTTCGGAGGGGTGGTCGATATGCCACTGAAATTCGTCGCGGAAATGCCGGATCGCACTGGCTACTGGCCAGGCAGCAGCATCGCCAAGCGGACAAATCGTATTTCCTTCAATCTTTTTAGCCACATCGACCAGCAGATCAATGTCCTGTTGATGACCGTGACCGTATTCGATGCGATGCAGTACTTTTTCCATCCAGCCTGTTCCTTCCCGACAGGGGCTGCACTGGCCACAGGATTCGTGGTGATAGAACCGGGAGAAGTTCCACGTATTCCGAACAATACAGGACGTTTCGTCAAACACGATGAAACCACCTGATCCAAGCATGGTTCCTGTAGCAAACCCGCCGTCCGACAGGGACTCGTAGGACATTAAGCGTTTCTCGCCGTTGGCCAGCGTCAAGGCCAGGTTGGCTGGCAAAATGGGTACTGATGAGCCTCCTGCTACTAAGGCTTTGAATTTATGCCCCGGCCGGATACCGCCACACCATTCATCGGCAAAGATGAAATCTTCGACAGGGACTCCCAGTTCGATTTCGTAAACACCCGGTTTATTGATGTGCCCCGATGCCGAAATCAACTTTGTTCCCGTACTACGGCCAATGCCGATGGCTGCATAGGCATCCCCACCGTTGTTAACGATCCAGGAGGTAGTGGCGATGGATTCTACATTGTTAACCACCGTTGGGCACTGATAAAGGCCTTTAACAGCGGGGAACGGCGGTTTATTCCGAGGATTGCCTCGTTTACCTTCCAGCGATTCGAGCAAGGCCGTTTCTTCACCACAAATGTAGGCACCGCCCCCGGGCTGAACAACCAACTCAAGATCGTAGCCACTACCCAGAATGTTTTTGCCCAGGAAGCCTTTGGCTTTGGCTTCGGCAATAGCTTTTTCGAGGATATGGATGACGTACATCAATTCGCCCCGTACGTAGATGAATGACTTATTAGCCCCCAAAGCGTACGACGAAATAATCATGCCCTCAATGAGTAAATGAGGGATGTTCTTCATCAAGTAGTGATCTTTAAAGGTGCCCGGCTCCGATTCATCGGCATTACAGACTAGATAGCGGGGAACTCCTTCGGGCTTAGCCAGGAAGCTCCATTTCATGCCCATCGGGAAGCCTGCGCCACCCCGGCCACGAACACCTGCTTTTTTTACCTCTTCAACAATGGCATCGGGTGTCATGGTTTTGAGGGCCTTTTCAACAGCCGTATACCCGCCCTGTTTCCGATAAACATCGAACGTCTCGATGCCTGGGACGTTAATATGCTCGGTTAATATTTTAGTTGCCATGAGTGGATTATTTCGACAGTTCGTCAATGATTTCGTCTACACGCTCGTTGGTCAGGTTCATGTAGTATTTTTCCCGAATCTGGAAAACGGGACCCATTCCGCAGGCGGCCAAACACTCCACTTCTTTCAGCGTGAACCGGCCATCGACCGTTGTTTGCCCTGCATCAATGCCCAGGCGCGTTTTCAGATGTGCATACACTTCTTCCCCGCCCATCAGGCAGCAAGGGCCTGTTCGGCAGTATTCGATGACGTGCTTACCGACCGGGTTAAGGTGAAACATGGTGTAAAACGTAGCCACTTCATATACCTCGATCGGCTGGAGGTCGAGCATACGGGCCACGTAGTCCATCCCTTCAACACTTGTCCACCCTTCCTGTTCCTGTAACAGATGCAATAGTGGAAGTAAAGCGGATTTCTGTTTACCTTCCGGGTAACGGGAAATTATTTCCTTCGCCCGTTCCAGACGGTCGGGCGTAAATTGTATAGCAGAATGGTTTGTTTCTGTTGTCATACATTTAATAGGCAAAAACCATTGTTTCGGCTTCTGAATTCGCAGTTGGAATAGGATGCCCTTCTAGTTCTAAACCTTCTATATGAAATTGAATTCCTTCATAAATCAAGCGTTCGACTTCCTCTTTGGTCGGCGCAGTGGCTACACAGCCAGGTAAATCCGGCACATAAGCTCCATACCCGGATGGCGTCTTTTCAAATATGACCAAATACTTTTTCATCGATCAATCTGAGCCTGTTTATAAATACTATTTAGCGTTCCAACAGGAACATCGTCGTTTAAGCTATGATAAGCGATGGTTACTAGGCCCGTTTTTGTTTTATGCTTAAATTGACGATGACTTCCTCGATGCCTGACCTGATACCAGCCATCGTCCTCAATTATACGCACAACTTCGCGGAACTTTATGGCCATACCTAGGCGTCTAACTCCCCGGCAATCACGTTCATACTACTCATGATCACAATGGCATCGGATAGAGTCAGCCCTTTACACATTTCCGGATAAGCCTGGTAATAGATAAAACAGGGCCGACGGAAGTGCAGACGATACGGAGCTCGTCCGCCATCACTGATCAGGTAAAAGCCCAACTCGCCATTGCCTCCTTCAACTGCGTGGTACACCTCACCAACTGGTGCATCGATCTCACCCATCACAATTTTGAAGTGATAGATCAGGGCTTCCATGTTTTTGTACACTTCCTGCTTCGGAGGCAGGTAGTACTGTGGAGCGTCGGCATAGTAGGAACCTTCTGGCAGGTTATTGATAGCCTGCTCGATGATTCGCAAACTCTGCCACATTTCGGCATTTCGAACCATAAAGCGGTCGTATGTATCGCCACTTTGACCGATGGGGATGTCGAATTCGAAATCCTCATACGACGAGTAGGGATTCATAACCCGAACGTCATAATCGACACCGGCGGCACGTAGGTTTGGGCCGGTAAATCCATAACTCAACGCCCGTTCGGCTGATATACCACCAACACCAATCACCCGATCCATGAAAATCCGGTTGCGGTTGAAGAGGTTTTCAAACTCGGTCAGTACTTTGCGGAAGCGTGGAATTAATTCTTTGATCTTACGGATAGCTGTAGGGGACAAGTCCCGCTCCATGCCACCGATACGCCCCATGTTCGTCGTCAACCGGGCACCGCAGACTTCTTCGTAGATTTCGTAGATGTTTTCGCGCTCCTGATAGATGTACAGGAAGCCGGTAAACGCACCCGTATCAACACCAAGAATACCGTTGCAAATGAGGTGGTCGGCCAGGCGAGCTAACTCCATCATAATGACCCGAATGTACTGAGCCCGCTTGGGTATGTCAATCCCTAGCAATTTTTCGACCGTCATATGCCAGCCCATGTTGTTAATGGGCGACGAACAGTAGTTCATCCGGTCGGTAAGGGTCGTAATCTGGTAAAAAGGGCGTCGTTCGGCAATCTTCTCGAACGCCCGGTGGATATAGCCGATGGTTTGCTCGCCCGATACGATTTTCTCTCCGTCCATTTGCAGAACGTTCTGAAAAATACCGTGTGTAGCCGGGTGAGTAGGACCGAGGTTCAATGTGGTCAATTCGTTGACGTACTGAACCGGTCCTTGTTCGGCAGGTAAGTTTTTATTAGCTATATCGAGTTCTTCAGAAACCATAATTAAAGAGCGAAAGAGTGAAAGAGCGAAAGAGTGGCTGGCGTATGGATTTTCGCTCTTTCACTCTTTCGTTCTTTCGCCATTATTTATCGTCCAAACAATGCATCTATTTTATCCTGCCGGGTGCTGTCTTCGAGTGGGTACTCTTTCCGCATTGGAAAGTAGTCCATCTCTTCCATGTTCAAAATCCGGCGTAAATCGGGATGGCCGTCGAAAATAATCCCGAACAGATCAAACGTTTCACGCTCCATCCAGTTGGCACTGGCAAACAGGCTTGTCATCGTCGGAATATGGACATCGTCGGCGGCAAGGTACACTTTTATACGTAGCCGGAAGTTATTGATTAGGCTATGTAAGTGATAGACGACGCAAAATTCCTTACCGGCCGAATCAGGGTAATGAACAGCCGTAATATCGGTCAAAAACCCGAACTGATAGGTAGAGTGCGACTTCAGAAATGAGACAAGTGGAATAATCTGCTCACGGCTGGTCGAAAACGTCAGCAGGTTATACGGGTCATCGAAGTCGGAAACGGCTTCGCCGAATTGGTTGATGATGTTCTGCGCAACTTCCTCGTTGGTCAGCATTGGCAAAAGTGAATGAGTGAAAGCAAATGAGTGAATAGGGGAGAGGGCGTCTTAGCAATTACCAGCTCATCTATTCACTCATCCTGTACTTATTGAATGCTATACGAATTCAGTAACTTCTGGTATTCTTCGGTATTTCGCCGACGGAGCGATTCGTTTTTGGCAAGCTCCTGAACCTGCAACACACCTTCCAGAATTTGCTCAGGGCGAGGTGGGCAACCAGGCACGTATACATCGACAGGGATAATCCGGTCGATACCCTGCAGGACGCTGTAGGTGTCGAAAATACCACCGCTCGACGCACAGGCACCAATGGCAATGACCCAGCGAGGCTCGGCCATTTGCAGGTAGACCTGTTTGACAACGGGGGCCATCTTTTTCGCGATAGTTCCCGCTACCAGCAGCATGTCGGCCTGCCGGGGTGAAAAACTCGGACGTTCGGCCCCAAAACGACCTAAATCGTAATGAGAAGCCATCGTCGACATAAACTCAATACCACAGCAGGAGGTGGCAAAGGGCAGTGGCCAAAGCGAATTAGCGCGGGCCAGGCCTATAATTTTATCGAATGAAGTAGCCGAAAAACCTGGTCCGTCATAACTTGCAGGGGCTTCAGCCAGCTTAATGTCAGTTGCCATGAAAAACACGATCCGCCGTTGCGGTTGTAGTTGGTTACTATAACAACGAATAAATATGCTGTAAAATTCATTTGTTGGGGCTTATTCCCACTTCAACACACCCTTGCGAATGATGTAGTAAAAGCCAGCCAGCAAGAGCCCCATAAACAGCACCATCTCAATAAAACCGGCCATGCCTAAGCCTTTAAAATTAACGGCCCAGGGATATAAAAAGATCACCTCTACATCGAACAGGACGAAGAGGATAGCAATCAGGAAATATTTGATGGAAATGGGTGTACGAGCGTCGCCCTGAACAGGAATACCACACTCAAATGGATCGTCTTTTTTCTGACTGTGGCGTTTAGGACCGATTGCGTGGGTAACGATCATCGTCGTTACGATGAATCCCAGTGCTAAACCGAGTTGAATCAGCACCGGCAAATAATCGGCCGGAACATAGGTTGCATTCATAGACGTAGGTTGCGAAGAACGGGCAAAGGTAGCGATAAAACGAATAAACTCACGTGAATAAGCTCATCGTAGCCTTTGCGTCAAATATACATCAAATATACGATACACGACTTGTTTAATCAATTACCGATTGCTTTGATCAATTGGATAAAAAGCCAAAAGCCTTTTCGAACAGAAAAGGCTTTTGCAAAATGACTACTGATTTGGTTTATCGATTGATGATGACGCGTTTGGATAGGTCGAACCCGTTCGAATGAACGCGAATGAGATAAACTCCCTGTGCCAGTCCTGATAAATCGACTACCTTCCGTTGGTCAAGTAGTGGAATCTGGCTTGAATAGATTTTTTGACCCGTTAACGTAAATACGTCAATATCGGCATTTTTTAAATCTTCCAGGGTTTCAATAGCTACTGTCCCATCAACTGACGGATTAGGGTAAATAACCAGTCCTCCGTTAGAACGGTCGAATGTGAACGGTTTAGGCGCACTGAAGGTTGAATAACAGGTCAGATTATTCCCGTTAGCCAGTGCAAACGTAGTTTTTGTTCGCGCTGAATAATTGGCCGATACCACTACTTTAATTACGGCATCGTTTTTAGGAAGCACTTCTGTATTGTTACGTCGCCAATCGAATAAATCAGGTTGCCCGCCGGTAGGTGTAGGTAGTACCGCCTGTAAGCTGTAAGGGCCTACTTGCTCAATACTCGGTACAGGGACTTTGGGCCGAACCGTTAGATTGATACTCGCTGTCTGGCTGGACTTACAGCCGTATACACTCTGTGCCTGTAACGTGTAGGTTCCGGCTTTACTCAGTGTAATGGTTTTACCAATCGATGTTGTGCCGCTTGCACTCCATATACCTGTGCTGTTGGCACTCGTATTCGCAAGAAAGACTGCCGACGAATCAGCACAGATTTGTTGTTGTGTATCAACTACTTTTCCAGGCTGGCTAGCCAGAGAAATAGTGGGTGCTGATGGCTGAATAGGACTTTGTACGTCAAGAATTGGCGATAAATAGGTTCGTCCACCTCCATCTTTCAATGTAGCCTGATAAGTGCCCGGCTGACTAACGGTAATACTTTGTGTCGTCTGCCCTGTATTCCAGGTATACGATTTATAAGCGTTTGGCAAGGTGAGTGTTAAAGCGTTGCCCGAAGTGCCACAGGTGACATTAATAGCTGGTTGGAGCAGTGGAGGCAGCGGTAGTGAACTTGCAAAAAAGGCGGTGTTTAGGCTTTCGTACCAGGCTTGACCCAGATCAATAAGCCCTTTGTCGCCTGGATTATTAGTTGTACGGTTCCCGAAGTGAACGTCGTCGAAGCGGGGAATCTGGATATTATCCGTAAAAGGGCCTGCAAATACGTTATTGGCGTAGGTGTTGATCACATCGTTTTGAGCCTGGATAACATCCTGGCTTACCGAATTGTTGCTGTACGACGACCGGGCCAGAACCCAGGCTGGATAATTCTGGATGTCGGCACGGGTCTTATTGACCAGATACTGCATGGCAGTAGCATACTCTTTACGAGGAGTATGTAATGGGAAGTTGTCGAATTCACCCTGCTGCCACAATACGGCACGTAGGCCAAGCAGTGAGCTATAATAGCGTAAGGATACAAGCAAATTGCCATAGGGCATGCCTACTGGAAAGTTTTCATCAGGCGTACCTAGGGCAAATATCTGTTTAGTGATTTTGCCATCGGCACTTTCGGTCCAGTTTTGAATCGTCGTTGCTTCCCAGGCCGTATTGATAAAGAGTACCGGAACATTATACTGCTTCACCAACAGATCGCCAAGATAGCCCCAGCACCAGGCACTCTGACCTCGAGGGCCGATAATGGCCGTTGCTGTTAATTGCTGGAAGGCGGGGGCTGGTGGATCAGCGAGTGAATTTTTGGCGATATTATCGTACGCCAGGCAATTGACCCGGTCATCATTGGCGGCCGTTGCGCCATAATTTAAGCCAGCCCTTGTGATGAAACCTTGTGCGTTGGACTGTCCCGTTATAATGAATACTTCGCCAACTCCTATTTTCCGAACAACATCACTGCCTATTACATTGCCACCGGCAAATGCCTGAACTTCCAGCCGATACCAGCCACCTTTTGCTTTTAAAGAACCCTGGAAAATACCACCCTGTGGATTCTTTTGTATAGTAACCCAGTTCGTACCTAATCCTTGCCCAGCCACCTCTTCCTGAACGCGAGCCTGAACACTGTCGACGGGCTGGTATATACTTCCTGAAAGATAAAACGTACAGGTGTTATCATTCGCACGTTGGAAAATAGCCCGCGTAACCGGATAAGTAATTTTTATGATAGAGTTGGTACTTTGAGCGGATACCCACGTACTCATCCACGTAAGGCAACATACTAAACCATGTACTAATAAATAACGATTGCTCATTTTATCTTTCAATAACTTGTATACTGTTACTGCATAAAATAATCAGTAACAAAAAGACATGCAAAAATCAGACCGCTCTAGATACCAGTCTCCGAATAACTGGATCAGTGCGATTTCCCAATAAAATGCAAAATTAAGGTTAGCAACTATGATTAAACGGTTAAAACCAAATTAATATTACAATCCGAGGATTATTCGCTTTGAAACGTCGAAACCCGGCGATTGAACCCGAAGAATATAAGAACCCGACGGCATTGCTGTTAAAGTGAGTTGTTTTCGATCATCAAACGTTGGTACCGCTGTCTTCAATACTACCTGCCCCGTGAGCGTGTAAATGGTAAGCGTAGCATTCGTTAGGTTCTCTTTTGTTTCAATCGTTAAGATTTTGTCAGGATTTGGATTTGGGTACACACTTAATCCTTTGTCATTCGGGTCAATCGTAAAGGTTAGTGGGGCCGATGGCTGGGAGAAGCAGGTCAGCGTTCCAGAATAAACGATCGATGCACGAGCAGTGTACGTGCCTGATTCACTCGCTTTTATGCTGGAGGTCTGTACGGCCAGAGAGTCGTTGTCACGACGCCAGCGAAATATGGTGCCATTTGTTGAACTGATGGCTTGTAATGTATATGTACCAGCTACATTGATTGTTGGGGCTGGAGGCAAAGGTCTTAATTCAACAGTTGTTGAGCCTGCCTGGGCTGACACACAGCCATTCACATCCCGAATTTTAGCTGAATAAGTCCCCTCAGTAGTTCGGGTAATGCTCTGCGTCGAATCGCCCGTGCTCCAGAAAACCGTATACTGTCCATCTACGCGTAAGGTAACTTTATCTCCCTCGCATATGGTCGATGATGGGTTGGCTACAATGGTTGGAGTAGCTGGCAGTGGGTTTACTTTTACAGGAATAACCGATGAGTAGGGCGACAGACAATTATTTTCGTCCCGGGCCTGTACAGCATAATTGCCAGACGTGGTGACCACAATTGATTTATCCGTTTGGCCACTCGACCAGACTACGCCTACGGCACTGGCCGCGTTTAGAGTAACCCGGTTTCCTTCGCAAAAGGTTGTTATACCCGCAGCCGACACAGTAGGTGTTTGGGGCAATGGATTTACTTTAATAATCACTTGGTCAGACTCCTCGGACGTACAGCCAAACTCGTTGCGGGTACGAACCGCAAAGTTGCCCGACTGGTTCAGGGTGATGCTCTGTGAGGTCTGACCACTGGTCCACTGGTAGGCTACGTTCTGGGGAGCTGTTAGGGTTACGTTACGATCCGCACAAAAAATAGTCGGTCCATTGGCCGAAATAACGGGCTTGGCTGGTACAGGGTTTGCCGTGACAACGATGGTATTCGATTGGGCAGATGTACAGCCGTTTTGATCAGTAACTGTCAGAAAGTAGAAGCCAGACGATCCAATAGTGGCTACTTTACCATTTTGACCGTCGCTCCAGTTATACTGTACGTTATCACTACTGGCACGGAGCGTTGTATTATCTCCCTGGCAGAAGGTCGTTGACTTTTCGTTGGTGATTGTTGGCGTGGCAGGTAATGGATTAACTGTCACATTGAGGGTATTTGAGGTAAAGTCACAACCACTTATATCTCGGTAACGTACAAAATAGATACCCGCTGTAGTCGTAGAAAATCCTCGGGAGGTACTTACCGTGGTATTATTTTGCTGATTGATCCAGGTAACATTATCATAGTTACTTGTTAGGGAAAGGCTACTGCCTATACATACCGAAGGAGGACGATTGCCAACGACCAAGGCAACAGGGGCATCAGAGACTCTGATTTGGCCCGTATAAAATGTGTTACCTTTCGAATCTTTAACTTTAGCCCGGTAAGTTCCAGCTCCTTTTGTGATTGAACTCCCCGACTCACCCGATTCCCATTGTACGGTTGGATAGTTTCCGGCAACCGTCAATTTCAGGTTATTGCTGCCAGCACATTCTACACTGACGGTTGGTGCCAAAGCAGGGCTAATTGGCGTTGAGGTTTGAAAAAAGGCATCGGTTAAGCTGCCATTCCAGGCGCCAGCAACCTCAACAAGGCCGTTATAATCGAAGTGAACGCCGTCGGGATCATTTAAAGGCGGTCGTGTACGCGGTACTTGGATACCGTCGGTATTAGGGCCTGCAAATACATTAGATACGGTACTTATGACCTGGTTCTGCCCAGCAATGATTTGTTGGTCTGTACCCCCTATAAAATCACCGTAGCTAGCTCTGGCAACCATCCAGGACATGTTCTGACCATAATCCTGACGAGCCTGATTAATCACAAACTGTAAGTCGTTGGCGTAGGAGTTTGCGCTGGTATTGATCAAATTATCTGCTTCGCCCTGATGCCATAGTACAGCACGCACACCCAGCATGTTGGCGTAATACTGGAGAGCCAGTTTTAAGTTGATATAAGGTTGGCGTGGACTATAGGGGGCTCCGCTGTACACGCTGTAAGCTACTCCTCCTTCGGGTGCACTTTCCCGCCAGTTCCGAACAGCCGTTCCTGTGAAAGCGCCGTTGAAGAACATGATAGGAACGTTGAGTCGCTTTACCAATAGATCGCCTAACAAGCCCCAGCACCAACTTCCTACCCCTCGAGGTGCAATCGAAAATCCGTCCGTATTGTCCAGCATGGAAAAAACGGGAGTTGGAGGGTCATTTGGAAAGCCGTCTCCTGGATACTGGTAATTTACACAATTTACCCGGTCATTTTGAGGGTTTGGCGCACTTTGATGAACGCCCTGTGCATTGGATTGCCCCGCTACGACAAATACCTCGCCAATACCTACTCGCTCAATGGTGGTTACATTCCCAACCTGCTGGTCATTATTCATACCACGCACCTCAAGATTATACCAACCGCCTTTTCCTTTCAAATCGCCTGCAAAGACGCCCCCTGTAGGATTATTCTGAATAGCAGCCCAATCAGTTGACGTACCCTGACCGTCGCGTGCTTGTATACGAGCTTCTATGCGGGTTACTGCTGATGTATAATAGCCTGTAATTCGAAAAGTTGCTTCATTTGACTGATTACGTTGAAAAACAGCCCGGCTCACGGGGAAAGACACCTGAATCTGTGCTGTTGCCAGAAAAGATAAGAGTAAACAGACTGTTGTACCGAGCGTCCTGAAAAAATGGTTCATAATCATTGAAAATGCGACCAGTCAAGGCGTATGCGCTGACTTTTTCCCCATCTACGTGCTTGGGTCAACGGCCGTCAGATTTTGCCAGATGATATCTTTTAACTCCTCAAGCCCACGTTGGCTTACCGATGAAATAAATGCGACTGGTACTTTCTTAGGTAAATACTCCTTTAAACCCGCTAACGTGTCATCATCGACTAAATCCATTTTAGTAATGGCGAGCAGGCGTGTTTTATCCATCAATTCTGGATTGAACTCGCGCAGTTCATGGAGCAGCGTATTATATTCTTTCCGTATATCGTCAGAGGTAGCCGGAATGAGAAACAATAAGACTGAGTTCCGTTCGATATGGCGTAAAAATCGTAGACCAAGCCCCTTGCCCTGTGAAGCACCTTCAATAATCCCTGGAATGTCGGCCATAACGAATGACTTGAAGTCTCGATAAGCTACGACTCCCAGATTGGGTACGAGGGTTGTAAAGGGATAGTCGGCAATTTCGGGGCGTGCTGCAGACAAGACCGATAATAAAGTGGATTTTCCAGCATTCGGGAATCCAACCAGACCGACATCGGCCAATAATTTCAATTCCAGGATAACCCATTCATCCATACCCGGCTCACCCGGTTGAGCGTAGTAGGGTGCCTGCTGAGTCGATGTTTTATAATGATCATTTCCCAGGCCGCCACGGCCGCCCGGAAACAAAATAATCTCCTGTTGATCTTCAGTGATTTCCGCCAGTTGTTCTCCTGAATCAGGATTTCGGGCAATAGTACCCAGGGGTACTTCTAGGATGACATCTTCTCCCTGTGCTCCACTTCGTCGGCCACCTTCACCCGCTACCCCGTTGCCTGCTTTAACATGCTTCCGGTATTTCAGGTGCAGCAACGTCCAGAGTTGTGCATTACCACGTAAAATAATATGCCCTCCTCGTCCACCATCTCCACCATCAGGTCCGCCTTTGGGGGTGTGCTTTTCCCGACGAAAGTGGACTGATCCCGCTCCGCCAGCACCTGACCGACAATTTATTTTAACGTAATCAATAAAATTTGACGAAGCCATAAATCTTTCTACCGCACAACCGACTCTTCAATTTTTTGACAGATAGTTTGAAAAATATCTTCAATACTACCGATGCCGTCGATGGCTACGTATTTTTCCTGTTGATTATAATAGTCAGCCACGGGAGCTGTTTTGTCGTTATACTCTTTAACACGCCGACGAATCAGCTCTTCGTTCTGGTCGTCGGGGCGGCCCGAAGTTTGCCCGCGTAATAAAAGGCGTCGGGTCAATTCTTCACTGTCAACAACCAGGGCAACCATGACCGTGATCCGGGTTTGATGCTGATCTAGCAGTTGATCAAGGGCAATGGCCTGGTTGACAGTTCGTGGAAACCCATCGAAAATAAACCCAGGAGCCGCTTGATTTTCCTGCAATTTACTCTCAATCATCCCAATTACGACTTCATCGGGAACCAATAAGCCGTTATCCATTAATTGTTTGGCTCTGAGGCCAAGCTCGGTACCCGCAGCAATTTGCGATCGTAGCAAATCGCCTGTAGACAAGTGAACCAGATTGTATTTTTGAATTAACTTTTCGCTTTGGGTACCTTTCCCTGCTCCCGGCGGGCCAAACAGTACAAGATTAAGCATACGGCTTCTTAAAGGGGTGTCGTTTTTAGACAAAAAAATTGCGCCCGCAAAGTTACAATAGCCCCGGAAAAATAATAGCGATATTCCTTGATAGTCATGCTTTTCTACTAGCAAAATAAAAAAGCGCAGGTTTCAAACCTACGCTTTTTTATTGTATTCTCTAAAATCTGCTTATTTACCGGCAACTTTCTTCTTCACAGGAGCAGCTTTTGGAGCAGCCTTTGCTGGTGCTGCGGGCGCTGCTGGTTTCGGATCTTCAAGTGCTTTTTTCACGCTTTCATCGTTCGGATCAAGCTCAAGCACTTTATTGAAATATTCTTTGGCTTTCCCATCATCCTTTTTCAGTAAGCTAAACCCTGCCAGCGACTTATATGAAGTAATCAGATAACGCTTGTAATCAGTTTTATCAGTTGAGTCAGGAGTCGTAGCCTGCTCAATGAATTTTTCGTAGAGAGGAGTTGCTAATTCAGCCCCTTTCAGCTTATCGTTTGTATAGGCATAATAGTTTGCGCCTGCACGATAGTAATAAGCCAAAGGATATTTTTTGCCGTCTGCTTCAATCTTCTGCGCCATGATTGAGAAGGCTGAATCTGCTTTCAGATAATACATTTGTTTTATCTGACGAATCTGGGCAGTATCCATTGGAGCAGCGGTACTATCGCGACCTACACGAGGAGCATATTGATAGCTTGCCAAACCTAACCACAGATAGTCATTGTTCTGAGGTTTCTTATCGGTCTGGATGGTTTTTGTGTAATAAGCGGCTGCTTTGTCATACTTTTTGTTATCGTAGAACGTCTTAGCAATTTCACGATACAGATTCTCCGTTGTGTCCATCGGAGCAGCTTTCTCCAAATTTACAATAGCCAACGAATCACCTTCTGGGGTATTTGTCTGATTGTATGCACGACCAAGGAATTTGTAATCATCAGCCATTACCTTTTGAGGGGCGGCATTGATAAAGCGGTTCAATGATTCAATGGCTTCCTGGTTTTTTCCCAAAGCTGTGTAAGCCCAACCGTACATCCGGTCAATGATTGGGTTATTGATTTTTCCTTTCAATTGATCCAGGTAAGTGATTGCGCCCTGATAATCTTCCGCCAGAAATTTATACCGAGCTATATCCAGCAGTTGTTCGGGGTCGGTAGTACCGCTTTTCTGAACATACAGTTCATAGTTTTGAGCAGCACTCTTGTAAGCCCGTGAGTTAGCTAATGCATCGGCATAAGCCAGATAGGTTGGCGCAAACTCAGGGTCGTTCTGGATCGCCAGTTTGAAATATTCCTGAGCTTTGGTATAATTTTTACCACGCAGGTATAACCGGCCTATTTTATAGTTCGCTTCAGCCAGGTTTGGCGTAATAGTCATCGCATTTTCATACTTGGTAATCGCATTACCACCATCGTTTTTCAGGAAGTATGCATCACCAAGAAGCATTTCGATCTCCGAATTTTCGTTTTTCTTGTCCTTTTCGTCAGCAATTGTGAGTAAACGAATCGCTTCGGCCGGATTATTTTTCTTCGGATCTTCGAATAGCGTGTACATTTCGCCACCGCGAATCAGTACATTCTGGTCCTTGCTTTTCGTTGCCGCAACAGCATTGTCGATCAATGTTTTAGCAGCTGGGCCGTCGCCTTTTGAGAGCGCTACACCCGCTAAACCGATGTTGTTTAATTGATTTTTGGCATCAGCGGCAGCGCCTTTTTCAAAAGCGGCTTTCGCTTTGTCAGTTTGACCGCTTCTCAGATAGTAGTAGCCAAGGTAAAACTGATTTTCAGCGTTTGGCGAACTGCTGGCTAATTTAGTTAGCGTTTGCTCGGCTTTTGTATAACGATCAGCCTCTATGTCCTTCAACGCTGATTGGAGATCCTGCGCCACTAAAGGAGTCGTTATGGTAGCCCCAACGAACAGGATGGTCAATAGCGACTGCTTTCGGTTGTTCATCATGGATTTCAAATTGGAAATGAAAAAGGTTTGCGCTTATGCTTATAAAACAAATAGCAAAACTAAAAAATTGCGGTTAAACCAAAAAAACTAAATCACTTTGTTAAGTTAATGATTCGATCATATGGCATTCTGGGCCAAAGTCCCAATTTACGAATGATCAGTGATCCGGCATCACGAGTGATGTAATTTATCAACCCACCACCCAAACCTGGGTGCGTTTCCCGACTTAAAATATAGACAGGTCGCCGTAACGGGTAGCGTTGCATGCCTAAATCTTCCTGAAACGGTTGAAAATAATCGTCCCGTTTCGTTGGGGTGGGTTTGGGCGATACACCCATTACCCGTAAATCACGAGCCAATTCAACAGAAAGAGGTTCATCGCTATCACTTATCCAGTTGACACCGATAAAACCTAGTGCTGAAGGATTTTTACGCACGAAATCAATTACTTCACGATTCGAGTGGGTAGTGAAAATTCGTAGGCTCTTAACGTCTTTGACATTAAAAGTGTTTAATACAAACTCTAAATTGCTGGAATTATTGTTATCGAAGACTAAGGTTATTGGAGCCGACAGGTTTCCTGCTTTCAATTGAGACCATTGTTTGATTTGCCCATTGAAAATATCCTTTAATTCATTCATTGTAATCAGGCTATCGGTATTCGCCTTGTTGATAATCAGGGCTACACCATCGGTCGCAATCTTCTCCGTAGCTCCCTTGATCTTTCGTTGTTTAAGTACCGCCGACTCGTTTGGCTTTAAAGAACGTGTAGCAAAGACCAGCCGGGCACTATCTTTAAGCATCATATTGATCGCTTCCTGCTCTGGCCTGTACACTACTTTAAAGTGAGCATCAGGATAAATGCCTGAATAAGCTGAGGTCAACTGCATGACCAATGGCTGAAACGATTCATCAGCGGCAATTACAATTTCGCCCCTCGATGGGTTGTCTAACGGTTTATCCGTACTACATCCAAACAGGCTCAGCAATAGCCCAGCAAACACCCAAAATCGATTAGTCATTATTTTGAAAACGTTGGTAGGCCCGATATGCCCGAAAAGCTCCATAAATAATCAGCAAGGCACCCATACTATATCGCAGTAATCCGGGCTCTGGCAACATGCCAAAAGATTGAGAGGAGGCTATCAGTGCGATGCCTCCTCCCAAATATGCCAGCGAAGCCAGCGCTGCTATGTACAGCGTTAACTGGGCTGCACCTTTATTTTGTCTACGCATACAGACTTACTCCAGCGTGAAGTTGATCGGCAGGTTGTATTTTACCCGTACCGGACGGCCTGACTGTTTACCAGGACGCCACTTTGGCATGCTTTTTACTACACGCTGAGCCTCTTCATCCGTACCGAAACCCAGTCCTTTTAGAACTGCCACGTCCTGAATACTACCGTCCGTATTAACAACGAAGCTGACGAATACCCGACCCGATATATTTGCACGCTGAGCGGCAGCAGGGTATCGGAGCGTTTTGCTCAGGTACTGACCAAGAGCGGCCATACCACCTGGGAATTCGGGTTGCTGTTCTACCACTGTAAAGATTTCCTCTTCTTTCGGAGCGGCTTCTACAGCGACCTCTACTTTGGTGGGAGCCGCAGTAGCTTCAGGCGCTGCAATTACCTCTTCAGCATTAGGGTCACCTTCCTGCGTTTTTTCAGCGGCAACAGCCTCTTTCAGCTCTTCAACGGCTGGTGGTGGCGTTTCTTCAGGCACTTCTTCATCCGGCTTTACTTCCGGTGGAAGGAACTTCACCGTATTCACCTTTGGTAGTTCGACCGGTGGTGGTGGCGGTGGTGGTGGCTCATTTGGGTCAATGGGTGGTGGTGGGAGCTTCATCAGATCCACCTCAACCATTGCTTCTTCCTTTTTCTCCGGAGTCAGGGCACTAATAATCGTTGGAGAAAGTACGCCCAGCGTAAACAGAACACCACCAATAATGAGGGCACGTGTTACGGTTTTAGGGTACGTTTTCCGAAGATCATAAGCACCATATGCTTTGTTCCGGTGGGCAAACACGATATCATCAAGTGTTGCCTTTTGGTCTACTTCTGCCATGGCGTTATGCGTCTATTTTTGCCTTATCCTTGAGGAGTTTTTTCTCGTCAGGAGTTAACTGATCCACAAGTGCGTAGCGTTTGGTTTTGGTAATAGCCATCTCATCCAGTACGTCAACCATATTTTTGTAGGTCGATTCTTTGGTTGGTTTCACTACCACAACAAACTTATCGGCTGGAACTTTGCGGGCATTCTCCTGAATGGCCTGCCGAAATTCGTAACCGTAACCAACGGTCTTCACTTCTGGGTCTTCGTTAGCCGCTTTACCAAAGATGTAATAGGCTTTATTGTCTTTACCCAGGAAGATCGTCATAACGTTGGACGCCTTAATAGGCTCCGTTTCTTCGGTCTTTGTTTTATCTGGCACGTTGAGCGTCATCGAAGATGGTTTGCTCAGGGTGGTGGCCAAAATGAAGAAGGTAATCAGCAGGAAGCCCAGGTCAACCATCGGGGTCATATCCACCCGCGTCGACGCTTTCTTGGAGCGTACCTTACCACCATCATGTTTACCACCACCACCGCCAGTGTTAATTTCTGCCATGTTTTCTTAACAGATTCGCGTGATGAAAAATCAATTCGGTTGCAATCACTGCACGTTAGTCATCCGCTTTCCAACCTGCCGGTGGTGCTTCCGTACCAGTGATCAGGTTGAATTTGTTGATGTTTTGTGCTTGCAGCGTAGCTAAGACGTTCTTGAATTCGGGGAACTTGGCAAGGTTGTCGCCTTTCAACGCAATTCGGAGATCGTTGTTAGCCTTACGGGCGTTAAACACCCAGTCTTTCAGTTCATTTGTAACACCGGCCCCTGTCGAATCGGTAGGGATACCAGGCTGTTTAATTTTCGCCTGTTGCTCGTGCGACAGGTTAAGGAACTGCTTTAACTGAGCGATTGGCATACCGAAGTTCGACATAAGGGCGAACTCCTTCTGCTCTTTTGGTGAAAAGGTAATGCCTTTTGCCTGGGCAATGTTATCCAGCATAGCCAACCGGTGCTGCTGGTTATCAATACCAAAGTAGACTTTACCATCTCTGCCAAGACCAATGGTCATGATGTCCTTGTCAGGAACCTTAATGCCAGAAATAGACGAGGGGGTTTCGATTGTTGCGGCATCCTGCGCACGGAATTGAGCGGTCAGAATAAAGAACGTCAACAACAGGAACGCCACGTCGCACATCGCGGTCATATCTACCGTCGAACTGGCACGTTTAATTTTTACTGCTGGCATGAGTTGTTCTGTTTCGGCCTGCCTGGTTCAATTAGGCAGGTTGGTTAATTACATCAACTGCACTGGTACGGCTTAGTAGTGAGCCGCAAAGTTTTGCTGGATGCTCAGACCGATTTCGTCGATGTTGTAGGTCAATACGTCGATGCGGCTAGTGAAGTAGCTATACATGATCGTAGCGATAGCAGCTGTACCGATTCCAAGAGCCGTGTTTACCAGAGCTTCAGAAATACCCGTCGAAAGAGCAGCTGTGTCAGGTTGGCCCGTTGCACCCATGGCAGCGAAGGCCCGAATCATACCAAGTACCGTTCCAAGCAGGGCGATCAGCGTCGAAACCGAAGCCAGCGTAGCAATGATGGTCAGGTTTTTCTCCAGCATTGGCAGCTCCAAGGTAGTAGCTTCTTCAACTTCTTTCTGCAAGGCAACTAACTTTTGTTCTTTGTTCAACTCGGTATCGGTCGATAATTGCTGGTACTTCAGCAGAGCCGTTTTCACTACATTGCCGATAGAGCCTTTCTGACGATCGCACTCCTGGATAGCAGCAGCCACTTCATTGCGGTCGAGTTGGCTTTTGACTTTCCGAACGAAATCGTCAATCGAACCTGAACCGTTCGCACGACCGATCGTGAAGAAGCGCTCAATTGAGAACACTAATACGGTCAGGAAACAGGTGAACAGAATAGGTACAATGAATCCTCCCTTATACACGGTACCGAAGTAGTCGCCTGGAAGAGGTTCTTTGGTATTGTCGCCTTCCTGAAAGTGACTGCCATCACCGAAGACGAACATGTACGTCAGGATACCGATGATCAACAGAACCGGAAGGACGAACGCGGGGTTCAGACCGCCCGACGACTTCTTTTTTGGGGCTGGTGCTTTAGCGGGTGCTGGAGAGGGAGTTTGTGTTTTCATTTGAACTGGACTGTAGGGTTAAAATTTAAAAGTTGGTTTACCCGGTAAAAAAAGTGAAAAATTTAGACTCTTTCGGTTTGATCCACTAAAAATTTAGCAGAAATACCGTCGAACCTCCACAAAAATAGGTGTTTTCAATTAAAAACCACACAACGGTTTTGGTCAAATGTTTCACTTTTATTGTAATCCACCAATAAATACTTGGATATATTTCACTTGATGGTCCTGGTTGTCAGCGATTAATACAACGGATAAACTCTGAACTTAGGCCTATATATCTAAAACTCACTCCCAATAGGCTAATTCAGCCTGATAATTAAGGCGGATCGTGGATTATAAAAAAATTGTTAAGCTTGTCCATAATGCCTGAAAAACTACATCTGAAGCCTTTTACGGATAGATGCATCAACAGGGATTATTCCATAACGCTCGCTAGATTTTTTTGAAAGTTTAGATAATGTAACCAGTATGGCTTACCACTAACAGGTCAGTTAACAGATACATAGATGGGGCTATCTGGTTCAAGACAAGGATGGGCTAAGGCAGAAGGTAAGCAATGTTAGAAGCACCTACAGTTTTGGCTAACTTCCTGACAACACCATCCATGGCTAGAAAGCCACCTTTTTCAATGCCCCCTGTCGATCCTTTGAAAAGTAAAGGCGTATTACGGTATTGATACCCTAGCATCTCAGCATTGCCCTGACCATTAAAGACCGCTTTATTGCCCTCAACCCGGACAAAAATTCGTATAGCGATTTCATTACCCATGTTTTTGTATTCGGTTATGGCAAAGCCTTTGTTTTTATCTAATTGCTCGATAAAGAAACCGGACGACTCAAGACGAAAAGCAATCATGTCTACCAGCGCTGAGTCAGACAAACTACTGGTTATCTCAATGCGATTAGCGCCTTTGGGAATGTCAATTTTTTGCGAGTAAGCAGTAACAGCTAAAACGAGAAAGATAAAGGTGTACAGGTAACGTTTCATGATCAACTTGATTTCCGGCAAATATAACTTTCTGGTTATCTAACGTGGATTATGAATTGCCGGGGTCGTATGTTTTTAATCTATTAAATGACAGTCGGACTACCGAAAAATAGCCTTTGACCCTACCTATCGTTACGGCTCTGCGAGCCTGGGGAGCCACATACCCATCATTGCTCCGGCTATTCCAACAAACTGAATTGCTGTAGCCAGGAAAATTAAGGTTGAAACGAACAAGCTTAAAGCCTTTCGTTGCTTTCGCTGAGCATAGAAATAGAGTTCCAGAAGGCCGATCGAAACAGGAATAGCATAGGTAAATATGGCAAGAGCTGTTAGGAAAGGGCCAGAGAACGTTTTAGGATTAAACCCAACAGGGCCTCCATGTATCAGTAACCAGCACATCAGTTCAACTCTGAAAAGCCAGACACCATTTACCACCATAAATAGCCGTAGAGCCCAGACTCTGTGTTTATTAAATTGACGAGCTTTAGCGTAGATAAAAGAAAGTAAGGCGAAAATAATGCAATAAACCGCTTGTATACTGATGCTGATGTGTTGGATTGTATCGCCGACTGCACCGCGCGTCCAGACCATAATCAGCCCTGCTGTACTGACAATAATAGCCGTGATAATGTAAAGACGACCTAGCCAGCGATGAAATCGGGGAGCATGCCGGCGCACTGATGGAATAAATTGTAAAGGCCCGCCAATAACCAAGATAGACGCTAGCAGAACGTGTGTGCCTACTACTAGATTACCTAGCCAGTCACCAGTTACATAGCCATGCGGCAGCACGTTGTTCCATCTTTCGAAGTGGTTTTCCAGCGTGGCCTTGCCATAGAATAACAAGATATAAATGCCAAATAACCAAAGGCCGAGTGTAGTTACCCCAAACCAGCCTGTTGAAGCTATGGTTAAAATTTTGGTCGTGTTATAGAAACTTGTTTTATCAGATACAGAGATCGTTGTATTGGATGTCATGACAGAAAGGATGCTAAGGTTTGGAATAAACTTAAGCAGCGTCTTTCCGGGCGTAATTAGACAAATGTCCAATACGGATGAATGGTTATATTCTAGGGTGAGCGTTACGCGTTGTGTTGACTTCTGAGTCGGCTCAAATGCCGTTGCGTGATGCCTAAGTAAGAAGCAATGTAACGCAGGGGCACATGCTGTATAATGGTGGGTTTCTCCTGCAGAAATTTAGAGTACCGCTCTTCGGCTGTCAGGTGAGCTAAGTCGTAAAGCCGTCTTTTTTCTTCTTCCAGGTGTCTTTGTAGAATCTGAATCGTGTAGTCTTTTTGTGTCTGGCTATATTCGGCTCTTATCGATACCTCCTCCCTGTTTATTCTGAGAAGTTCACAATCTGTAATACAGTGCAGATTTTCGTTGGAAACCGTACGATTCATGAAATGGGAATACGACGTAAAAAAACGTGGTCCTTCGTTAAAATCCGTTGTTATTTCGGTACCGTCTTTATCGAGGTGGAAGTTCCTCATATAACCCGACACGATAAAATTATGATATTGGGGTATTTGCCCCGCTGGCTCAATGATCGTGTCTTTAGGAACGAAAATTGGTTTAAAGGATTCACGGATAGACGCTTTGTCTGTCTCGGGCAATACGATGATCTGTTCGATATAATTAAAAAGGCCTGTATAGTAATGTTCCATACGAAGCTGTTTGTGAGTTCTTGCCTTAACTTGTACTACGCTCACTATCGGAAATAGCCGTGATTTTATTGTTACTATGACTACTTTATCAGTAGAGATTGGCCCATCGCCGAATTACTCACGGATTCGGCCCAGACAGACATACCTCCAAAGTCATGTTTTTGACATTGGTAAAGCTACTCAAAAACATCAAAAGGGTAAGATTCGGGTGTTTCATTGTGTTAAAGCCAAATGGTGGTAAGTTCAGAAGTTATAATCAACTGTAACTTTTCATTACCAAACTAATCTAATCAAGGGTACCCTATCTTCAATGGTTAGAGGCTTTTTAAAGTAAATCCTCCATGGCCCGCTTTATTTCTTGACTAAAACAGATTACTTTTAAGTTGCCTTAGTAATCAATTTCCATAACAAGTCAAGCAATTATGTAATTTAAATCACAATTGCTGCCAATTTACATTTAACTTTAATTACCGACTTTTATGGTCAAAGCTATTGGAATCACAGTATTCATAATAAGCTTAATCGTTTCTCATACAGCCTGGACCCAGAATTCGGTTAATCGTACAGGACAATTAATTTCAGGTGGACGTACACGTACATTTTCCTATCATTTGCCAACGAATCAGCCTGAAGACGGCTTACCTCTTCTTATTGGCTACCATGGTAATTATGCGTCAGGGGCTGCATTCCAAATGTATGCAGGTCTGGATGCCGTTGCAGATAGCCAAAACTTCATTGCTGTCTATCCAGACGGGGTTATAATAGACCAAGTAGCTCATTTTAATTATTACGCTGATGATGTCCCTGGTTTTGGATCAGCAGATGACCTAGACGGGCCTAATCCAGTTGCCCCCGATGCCCCAGACGATATACTATTTACCGCTGATTTAATCGACTATTTTATAAAGACATACCATATAAATCACAATCGAGTATATGCAACTGGCCACTCAAGTGGTGGTGTTATGTGCTACTACGCTAGTGTAGCTCTAGCTTATAAAATTGCAGCTTTTGTTCCGGTTGCATCCGGTTTATGGGGAAATAAAAAGTACTTAAATGACTATTTTACGAGTAGCAAGTATATTAAGACGCCTATTCTACATGTTCATAGCGCTGGGGATTTAGCCGCTCCATTACCCATTCCATCTTATCCAAAGCCGGCGACCGACGTTTGGCCTTTGTCAACATTTGGGCGGCTAAATGGTAACAGTACGGGTACTTATTCAACCAATGTTCTCAGTGACTATGTGGATTCTTTAACCTTTTGCGGTACGGGAAAAAAAGTTATTTTACTTGTAACTAAAGATGCCACTCATGCCTGGAGTTCTCAATTTAACACAGCGCAGGTCTTGTGGGATTTCGTAAAAAATTTTCAGTTGAACTCAACTGTTGAAAACCCTCCTAAAGGATTAAATCAGATGGTTATTGCTCCTAATCCTACAAAAGGAGTAGCTCAGATCCACTTCAAATTGGCTAAACAGGAAGAAGCAACTTTATCCGTAAGTAGCCTGTCAGGGTTCCAAATATACCAGCAACGCGTCATCGGTACGGGAGAAGATCAAATAGAAAGCATTGACTTAAGTAAAGTTGCCATAGGCTCATACTTTGTTAAGCTACAAAATGCACAAGGGGTTCAAGTTAGGAAGGTTTTAAATGAATACTAGATAAAACTATAGTATAGCTACAATCGCCAGTCTGGCCTCTCTCTGACACATTGGGCGATAATAGCCCTTCTGGTTATTTCCACCAACGACCAACCGTCTGACCGATTCAGACTGGTGATCAGCAATAATTGAATACAGGTACTTATCTGGATTACATGCTACGTAGGGCACTCATGAACTTGATGGCGAAGTAGAAGTTTAGGAATTTAAAGATCGGCTGCCCTGATTCGCCTAGGCAAGTATATCAATTGTACAGTTTAACTATCGTCAACGGCCTCTAAATGAACCTAATTTTATTTATCTATACAACAAGTCAATTAAGAGCTTTCTAGGTCTTCGCAAGATAGTTTGGCACAGATAAGCATGCTCCAAAATCATTGATTTATCCTAATTTATATTGCGGATAAGTTAGGATGACCAACTACCGCTTACCGCTCTTAAAGGGTCAAAAATAGCTAGATTTTAGGGCAGTAAATGGCGAAGTTTATGTAGAAGATCTGCTTCTTACACACCAACCTGAATGATCCTTTAGGCTTCTATTAAGTGGTAAAATGATTCTTTTTATTGTTTGTACTAAATTAAATGGAGGCTCTAATAAGGGTAATTTGTGAGTAAAATAAGTGGTTACTAGCTTAATCTATTTTTGAAGAAAGCGGATAACTGTTGGGACAAACATTGTACCTAAAACGAAAAAGCCACCTATGATAAACATAAGTGGCTTTTTCGTTAAGTCGGGAAGGCGGGATTCGAACCCACGACCTCTTGCACCCCATGCAAGCACGCTACCGGACTGCGCTACATCCCGATTGGAGCGCAAAAATAGTGAATTGACTTGGATGAACAAGGAAGATTAAGAGATTTTTCTAAATTCTATGACCCCTTGTTCATCCAAGTCGATTAATCTAGTTCCTGCCAGTTCCCTGGCGGGCTGGTGGAGGAGTAGTTTGTTTCTGCTGTTGCATCGGGTTGGGGCCTTGTGGACCAAAGCCGCGTTGCTTGAACAACTGGAATCGAGTTGGTTGCGATACCCGTGGGAACGAGTTGTTCTCCGTATCAATGTCGGCAATTTCCTGGAAGGGATCAAGCGTCCATTGCGTTACTTTTTTGCTGGTTGCAATCACCTTTTTGACCGATACATCATTGAAACGCCAGATTTCGGCTGGGAAACGGGCTACCGAATCAGTACCGTCTTCAAACTGCATCCGAATAATAACAGGCATTGGTAGGCCGCCTTTGTTTTTAAGCGACAAGGTGTAATAATTCGTACCCGCGCTCTTTTCGAGGGTTGCCCGTTCCGATTCGCTAAGCGTTGCCAGGTAATCCTGGTATTTCTTCTTATCGTTTTCTGTGATGGCATACGGATCGTAGCTGTTGTAGAAATCTTTCATGGTGGAATCTTTCGCTACAACGGTTTCGGCTTTCGTGGCGGCATCCCGTTGTTTGCTGATGGTGCCCGCCCGACGCATAGCCTCTTCTTTAGCGGCTGCTTTGGTCGCAACCGGATCGCCTGAGTCAACCTGGAACCAGTCCACTTCTACCAGATCCTGATCAACGGGTTCAACACCGTAGAACCAACCTTTCCAGAACCAGTCCAGATCAACGCCCGATGCGTCTTCAAGAGTACGGAAAAAGTCGGCTGGTTCGGGAGTTTTGAACGCCCAGCGACGCGCATATTCTTTAAAAGCATAATCGAATAGTTCGCGGCCCATTACCGTTTCACGCAGAATATTGAGGGCCGTTGCCGGTTTGGCGTAGGCATTCGGACCAAGGCTGATAACGTTATCGGACGAGGTCATGATCGGCGATAAAACTGACTTGTCCGACTTCATGTAATCGGTAATGTATTGGGGCTCTCCCCGGCGGCTTGGGAAATCGTAATCCCATTCTTTTTCGGCCAGATACTGACAGAAGGTGTTCAAGCCTTCATCCATCCAGGTCCACTGCCGCTCGTCGGAGTTAACAATCATCGGGAAGAAGTTGTGGCCTACTTCGTGGATAATTACGCCAATCATACCTGCTTTGGTTTGTGCCGAATAGGTACCGTCGGCCTCAGGGCGACCCCCGTTGAACGAAATCATTGGGTATTCCATGCCGCCACCGGCTGTTGCATGGCACGAGATAGCGACTGGGTATGGGTATTTGATGGTCCGGTTGCCATACGACCGTAGCGTATGCTCAACAACGCGGGTGGAATATTGGCCCCAGAGCGGATTGCCTTCCTTAGAATAGAATGACATGCTCCAGATTTTATGTCCGTCGCCATACACATCCGTTTGCATGGCATCCCAGATGAATTTCCGGCTGCTGGCAAAAGCAAAGTCGCGGACATTTTGAGCTGCAAACACCCAGGTCTTTTTCGCTTTTGTATCACCTGGCTTGGCTTTCTCGGCAGCTTCAGCTTCGGCCTGCGTAACGATCACAACCGGCGTTTTTGAGGTAGCCGCCTGCGCCAGACGCTTTTGCTGGGTTGCGCTTAGCACCTGCTTGTAATTCTGACACTCGCCCGTAGCACCAATGACGTGATCGCTGGGAGCCGTGATGGCGACTTTATAGTTTCCGAAGATGAGCGTAAACTCACCCTGGCCTAGAAACTGCTTGTTTTGCCAGCCTGTCACATCGCTATAGGAGCAAAGACGAGGGAACCAGTGCGCAATAAAGTAGTTATAGTTACCATCTTTTGGAAAAAACTCCATACCGCTCCGACCATAATATTCGGTAACGTAGTAGTTCCAATCGACGTTGAACGAATAGCTGCCACCGGGTTTCAGGGCTGTGGGCAGATCGATCCGCATCATCGTCTGGTTGATCGTATATTTCAGGTTCGTGCCCGTTTTAGCATCCTTCACGGCCGTGATTTTGTAGCCATACTTGTCGGTGGCCTGCTGCTGGCTACGTTCACGTACAGAAGTCAGGTTCTGCAACTGGGCGAAACTCATACCGCTTTCGTTCACACCACCTGTCCGGGTAATACTCCCCGTTGAGCCTTTGGCAAATAGGTTTTGATCGAGTTGCAACCAGATAAAAGGTAGTTCATCGGTCGAATTGTTGTGATACGTAACGGTTTCCGAACCAATGATTTTCTGGTTGGCATCGTCAAGTTCGACCTTGATGTCATAATCAGCACGGTTCTGGAAATAATCTTTTCCCGGAGCACCTGCGGCCGTACGGAACGTATTGGGCGTAGGCAGCATAGGCCCGAGTTGTTCAAAACGATTGTTAGCGTTTTGGGTTGATGGAGCCGGAGCCTGGGCAAACAGCGTGGCCGACCCAAGGACAAGCCCGACTGCTACCATTACTTTTTTCATAGTATGCTTAGGTTAATAGAGATGATTAATTTCGACCACTGCCTTGCCGGGCAGGAGATGACTGACGTTGCTGCTGCATAGGATTAGTAACTGCTGCACCTGGCCCTTGCCGTTGTTTGAATAATTGGAAGCGGGTTGGCCGGGCTACGCGTGGAAATGAGTTGTCCTCGGTATTGATATCGGCAATTTCGTAGAATGGATCGAGGGTCCATTGCTTCACTTTTTTATTGGTGGCAATCACCTTTTTGACTGATACATCGTTGAAACGCCAGATTTCGGCTGGGAAACGGGCTACCGAATCGGTTCCGTCTTCGAACTCCATGCGTACAATCACGGGCATTGGAAGTCCGCCTTTGTTTTGCAGCGACAGTGTATAAAAGTTTGTGCCTGCTTCGGCTAACAGCCGCTCTTCGGCAGTCAGCGTGGCGAGGTAGTCCTGGTATTTTTTTCGGTCCTGATCGGTTACAGCATAGGGGTCATATCGGTTGTAGAAGTCGCGCATGGCGCTATCCTGCGAGACAACCGTTTGGTCTTTACTGAGTGCATCCCGCTGTTTGCTGATGGTATTCAGTTTTCGCTGGGCTTCCTTACGAGCTTCGGCTTTAGAAATTTCCGGATTTTGCGAGTCGGCCTGGAACCAGTCAACTTTTACCAGCGATTGATCGACAGGCTGTACGCCGTAGAACCAACCTTTCCAGAACCAGTCCAAGTCTACTCCTGAAGCATCTTCCATTGTACGGAAAAAGTCGGCCGGTTCGGGGCTTTTAAACGCCCAGCGACGTGCGTACTCCTTGAACGCGTAGTCGAAAAGTTCACGTCCCATCACCGTTTCGCGCAGGATGTTCAGGCCGGTAGCGGGTTTGGTATAGGCATTGGGGCCGAACGTATTCCGGGAAATATTATCCGAACTGCTCATAATGGGTACCTGCTGAGTCGAGTCGAGCTGCATATAGGGTACGATGTACTGCGGGTCGATACCATGAGCTGGGAAGTTGGCATCCCATTCGAGGCAGGCCAGCCCTTCCAGAAAGCTGTTCAATCCTTCGTCCATCCACGACCATTGCCGTTCATCAGAGTTAACAATCATCGGAAAGAAGTTATGGCCTACTTCGTGGATAACCACCGAAATCAGGAAATTTTTGGTGCCTTCTGAATACGTACCATCTTCGAGCGGCCGGGCTCCATTGAAGCTGATCATCGGATACTCCATGCCGCCCACCGGGCCATGAACGGAATAAGCAACCGGATAAGGATACCCAATGGTCCGGCGCGAATACGAACGCAGTGTATGAGCCACAAGTCGGGTCGAATATTGTCCCCAGAGCGGATTCGCTTCTTTCGGATAAAGTGACATAGCCCACACCCGTTTGCCTTCCACATTGGGTTGTAAGGCATCCCAGATAAACTTACGGCTGCTGGCAAACGAGAAGTCACGAACGTTGTCGGCTTTGTAAATCCAGGTTTTCGTGCCGGTGGGCTTGCTTTTTTCTGCTGCCTGTGCTTCGGCCTGCGTAACGATCAATACGGGATTTTCGCCCGGTTTATCACCCTTGCCTTTAGCGTCGTTCCAGCGTTTTAACTGAGTAGCGCTCAGTACCTGCGTTGGGTTCTGAAGTTCGCCGGTTGCTCCTACAATGTGGTCGTTGGGTACGGTCAGGGCTACTTTGTAATTTCCGAAGATCAGCGTGAATTCGCCTGTTCCCAAAAATTGCTTGTTCTGCCAGCCGGTCACGTCATTGTAGGCGCAAAGACGGGGAAACCACTGGGCTATTTCGTAAATATAGTTGCCATCGGCTGGAAAAAATTCATAACCCGAACGGGCGCCAACGGCTTTGACATCGACAATCTTAAAATTCCAGTCAATGGAAAAACTGACCGATTTGCCGGGGGAAACGGGCTGCGGCAGGTCGATTCGCATCATTGTCTGGTTAATAGTGTACCGTAGAGGCTTTCCTGCGGCATCCCGTACCGACGTGATCTTATGGCCGTAATCTTTCGTAGCTAAGTCTCCACCCTGATTAAGTTGCTGGAACGACATACCCCGATCGGCATTAATGCTATTTGTGCGTGAGGTATTGCCAATGGCGTCGGGCCGAAACAGGTTCTGATCGAGTTGTAGCCACAGATAGGGCAGGGCATCGCTGGAATTGTTGTGGTAAGTAATTGTTTCGGAGCCCGTTATTTTCTGGATGGCATCGTCGAGCGTGGCTTTGATGTCGTAATCGGCGCGGTTCTGGAAATAGTCCTTTCCCGGAGCGCCCGAAGCCGTACGAAACGTGTTGGGAGTGGGAAGCAATGGGCCGAGTTGCTCAAAGCGAGTGTTAGCGTGCTGGTTGCTCGGAGCTGTCGGTTGTGCCCAGGCAGATCCAGCTGAAATCGCAAAACCCGCAATCAGCAAAATTATCTTTTGCATGCGTTTAATTTTAGTTGTTGATAGCAGTGGTAAAATTAAGAAAAAACTAGTAAACGCTGTGACTGGATAGATAAGGTTTATGTAGACTATACGAATCAAGGGTGCCTAATTGGTTCAGGAAGGTAACCGGGGTGGTTTGGTGATCCTATACTGATGGCCTGTTGTGTATTGACGAATGAATCCGCGTACCGATTCTCCCAGGAAAAAGGAATATACCCGTTTGGCAAAGGCAATAAACTCGATCATCCGGTTGATTTTCCAACTTGTGAACGTAGTTAAGTGCGCATCATCGACGTAGGAAGCTAGTACGGAACGTGCTTTTTTTGAGAAAATAAAGAAGTCCTGTAGTGACCAGTACGTATGGGTACTTTTTGGGTAGTATCGTTTTATGCAGTATTGTGCATTGTTGTACAGAAGCCGGCCTTGTAAACATAAACCGAAGGTCCAGTAAATATCAGCAAAATCGGGGCGGCTATTTATTTTTTTCAGGAAAAGCTCCCGTTCAAGTATACGCTGGCGATTAAAAATTCCTCGAAACGGAATGCCGATGTTCCAAAAACACATAAGGTAAACGGCAAGTACGGGCCGGTGTGGATTCAGACGGATGCTGAATCGTCTTGGCATGTACATTCGTTGATGGCGTTGTGTGGTTAAATCAATGGTAATGATGTCGCCAAAGCTAAGCCAGGCATCGGGGTTATCGTCCAGATCCTGAACCAAGCCTGTAACGTATCCAGCCGGAAATGTGTCGTCGTGCGGCATCCACATGAAGTATTTTGCCTTGGCTTCCCGAAGTAGAAAATTATAATGATCGACCCAGTCTATTCGATCTGTAGCCCGTAAAAATCGAATACGCTTATCTCCATCGAATCGCTTTTCTAAAATGGTCAGTGTGTCATCCTCGCAATGACGGTCTGAAATCAGAATTTCAGTACCTTCAGTAGGCAGATTCGTAATGTTCTGAGTGATTATATCTAAGAAGCGATAAGACCGATACAGGGGGATCGCAATCGAAACCTTGGGTGCCGTCATCGGATAGAGTCTAGCCTAATTGGTCGATTAAAGATTGAGCAAAATAAGGCGCCGAGGT
Source organism: Spirosoma aerolatum (assembly GCF_002056795.1). Taxonomy (NCBI): domain Bacteria; kingdom Pseudomonadati; phylum Bacteroidota; class Cytophagia; order Cytophagales; family Cytophagaceae; genus Spirosoma; species Spirosoma aerolatum. The sequence continues at coordinate 177,544 of NZ_CP020104.1, forward strand.
GAACTTTCCGGTGTCGACAGAAAAATAGCCATCGAACCCGTTGACGCCAATATTGTACCGATAATGAAGTAGGCTATCGGGATCGTCTATATCTGTTTCGCCCCACGAGAAAATAACACCTGCATGAGCTTGCTTTATGTCAAAATGGCGAACGCCCGGCACTAGGGCATCCAGAGCCTGTAGTGTTTCCTGTTGCCAATTTTCGGTGAGTCGTGTAGCCTGTGTTTGGTTCGACCAGTGATCGGGGGGCTGTAGTTGATCCGACCAGCCACGCAAACAGGTTGGATACCACGACAGATAGGTAAGACCGCTGGGATAGGTGACTAAATCCCCAAAAGGCCCTAAAACAATCGTATGGGATGCTACATGGGTTAATTTCTGAGGAAGATGACCTAATAAACTATGCTTGAGCCGATATACCCAAGGTTGTTTGGGATGAAGGCCTAATGACGAGTCGAGCTGTAACCGACCATCCCATAAGCAGTTAACAACAATACTCCCTTCATCGGACCAAGACTGACCTGTAATTGTGTCTCCGTTTATCCGAAAACCGACGGGTGCACGTTCAACAGTCCGAACACGTCGGTTTGGTAAGAAACGAACAAGCTGTTGTTGCAAGGTATCGATCAGAACAGGCCTTAGCAGTTGGGTTTGAATAGCTAGCTCGGGAGTTGCAATGGCTGCTTTAGCCAATAATGGATTCAGGTAGGAGGGCAAAGGCTGGCATTGGGTTAGCAATTGTGAAGGGCTATGCCCAACATAATGTAAACCTTGTTGCTGGTAGGCCTTGTAGTCAACAGCAATTCGGTCGTAATGACGTTGAAGTGTATCAACAGCGACCATAGAATCGCGATGAACAATATACGTAAATGGAGTTGAGCAAATCGACCGCCAATTGATTCGGTGGTTAGTCCATGCATCTAATAAAGGGCCAAAATGCATAGCAGACTTAAGAAGTAATGATGCTGTGCGAAAAGACGTATCATTAGCATACACATAGCCAAGATGAATTTTGGCTTCGCCCTTCATACTTGTCTGGCTAAACGGTTCCTGAGACTGATCGATCAGGGTTACCTCATATCCTTTTTTACGCAGTGCCAATGCACAGCAAATGCCTTGTATGCCAGCGCCAAGGACTAGTGCTTTATCTTTCATAGAAGAGGAGGGGGCCGCCTGACCAGTCAATCATGAACAGTCGGTCTGCTAAAATATATCTGCAAATAAAGGAATCAAAAAGCCAGGCTGTACGGATGCTGCCAGTTTACGTTATGGTTGATGTTGAATGTCGTAATTATACTCCTTGTTTTTGATTTGTAATCTTTGTTAAATTGCAGGTAACTAATTTGCCCATGTCTGCTTAAAATGCTTTTTACCAGCTTTGAATTTTTTATACTGGTAGTTATCACCTTTGTCCTCTATTATTTACCTCTTCTGAATCGGTGGCAGGTACTGATACTCATTGTTGCCAGTTTAGTATTCTATTCAGTTAATCAGGCAAATTTGCTCTGGCTATTATTGCTTTCTGTAAGTATCAATATTGTATCGAGTTATTGCGTCATTTATGGGCGTACCGATCTGCGCCAATTTCATGCCATCTGGGGCGTAGTGGCTAATCTAAGTATTCTGTGTTTCTTTAAATACGGACCCTTGCTAAGCCGTACATTCTTATCGCCCGATAGCTCACTGGCCGAAACACTGGTTGCCTTACCCTTGCCGGTTGGGATTTCATTTTTTACCTTTCAGGGTATAAGCCTGGTTGTCGATACCTATCGCTACCGCGATGTTCCCCAGTTTCGGTCATTGATCGTTAAAAACTGGGCGCAGCATGCACAAAACGTCTTCTTCTTCAAAGCCTTTTTCCCCCAGCTAGTTTCTGGGCCGATTGTGAAGGCGCACTTTTTTCTACCCCAGATCAGCCCTAAATTCCTTTCCAACATCAAATGGGATGCTTGCTTTCGGGCCTTGGTAGTCGGCTATTTCTTAAAGACAGTAGTTGCCGATAACCTGAAAGATTACACAGCCCTCATTGCTTATCCCTATTTTGAAGGCTATTCGTCGCTTACCCTAGTAGGTTTACTTTTTGGTTACTCAATGCAAATTTTTGCTGATTTTGCAGGCTACTCATTAATTGCCCTGGGCCTTGCCGGATTGTTTGGGTACGATTTTCCGATAAACTTCAACTTTCCTTATGTAGCGGTCTCGTTCTCTGATTTCTGGCGACGCTGGCACATTTCCCTGTCGAGTTTCCTACGCGAATACCTGTATATCCCTTTGGGCGGAAATCGGCATGGGGACTTCCGTACCTACCTGAATTTGATGTTGACGATGGTATTGGGTGGGCTTTGGCATGGTGCAGCCTGGAGTTATGCGGTCTGGGGATTTGCACATGGGCTGGCGCTGGCCGTTGAGCGGTTTGTCGATCATCGGTTTGTTTCGAAGCCAGGCGCTATGTCACAGATTGGTAGGGGTATACTCGTATTTGGTTACGTAACCTTATTATGGCTGCTCTTTAAATTGCCCGATTTCAATCACGTAATCGCTTATTGCCAGGCATTGGCTAGTAATGTTCATAAGCCTCATGATATGCGTGCGTTGGGGCTGATCGCTTTGTATTCGCTACCCGTAATTGCTTACCATGTTCATTATTTGGTTCAGGAGCAAGTAGCCCATTATCAGTCGGTTCGTTGGGAGTTTGTGGGGTATGGACTCATGCTTTTTTTAGTGATTACGAACGCGGGGTCGGAGGGGGTGTTTATTTATTTTCAATTCTAATGGTTCGGAAGGCAGTACTTACAACGCTACTACTCCTGCTGCTATACAGTCTGTTTATTTATGCTTTTCAGGAGCATATTCATCGTACGGGCCTGACTGTTCAACAGAATAACATTGTCAAAGCCGAGGAGTTCCTTTACGAAAACGGACAGAAGGCCGACACGATTGTGGTGGGCTCGTCGATGAGTAATCGATTGCTGTTTGATAGTCTGCCGGGTCATTATTACAATCTGGCACTTGAAGGATTGTCGTCAGCCGATGGACTCGGCCTGATTGTGCAGGCAAAGCATCGACCACGACTGCTGTTGATTGAAACGAATAGCATGGATCGTTTGCCTGATACGGCTTTCTTTGCTGCTCTGACGAAACCCGCCTTGCGTGTTATTCGGAAGTACCTGCCATTAACCCGATTGAAGTATCAGCCCGTCGGTGTTGTAAAAGCGTTGTTTCGTGATTGGAGGGCAGAAAAGATACCAGCAGGGGCAACCGAAGCCATCGATACTGCCTTCGTATCCAAATTGATTCAGGCCCGTTTGGTGGATATGAACCGGATTCCGCCTGAGAATGAAATGCAGGCAAAGATCGATGTATCGGCGGCCTCTATTAGAAGCTTGCAGGAGTCTGGAACACAGGTGATTTTCTTTGAAATGCCTACCGATCCAAGGGTGCGGAACACCATCCTGTCGGGGCGGGTTCGAAAACTGGTGGGATCGACGTTTCCTGAGTCTGCTTATCGTTACATTCAATTTCCCTCAGATTTTTACCAGACAACAGACGGGGTACACTTGCCATTGACCGAATGCGCTCGATACACGCGCTATCTGTATACGCAGTTGAGCCGGGCGACGGTTCAGTTGACAGAAGTTCGGTAGCGATGCCTACTTCCCCTGCATAAACTCATGCAAATACTCATTGTTGATAATGAGTGATAAGGCCATTCCGGCTACAACTCCTGAAACGATCAACACCCACCGCAATCGACGACTTTTGACAATATCGAGCAGGAAGTAGGCGACTGCCAAAACAAGACTGACGATAACCAGTTGCCCAAGTTCGAGGCCGATATTAAAGGCCAGTAAGGGCTGGACGATAGCCGCTTCCCGGCCGAGTAAACTGCGCAGGTAGTTGGAAAAGCCCATCCCATGAATAAGTCCGAACGATAGAGCCAGTATATATCGGCCAATAGGGGTGGATGATTGACTGATAACCGGGCCTCGGGGCTTTGATTCCCGAAAAAAGAAGTTTGTAATGGCCGTGATTAGAATTGTGATCGGGATCAGCAATTCAATCAGTTCAGTCTTGTACTTAATGAGTTGTAAAGTAGCCAGGGCGAGCGTAATGGAATGCCCAATAGTAAAGGCCGTAACCAGAATTAGAACCTGTCGCCACTGCTGAACCGTATAAACGGCACACAAGGCTATAACGAAAAGAATGTGGTCATATCCGCCTGGGTCGGTAATATGATCGAATCCTAAACGGAGGTAGATTAGAAAGTCTTCCATACTTATTCTTTAAACCATTCAGCGTACATGACGTAGTTGTTGGCGGTCCGTTTGAAGATTTCGGCCTGCTCGGGCGAAACGGCTTTCAGGAAGCGGGCCGGATTGCCTGCATAAATGGATCCGGGAGGGATAATGGTGTTCTGGGTAACAATAGCACCAGCCGCTACAATACTGCCTTCGCCCACGACGGCGCCGTCCATCACGATAGCCCCCATACCAATCAGGACGTTATCTTCCAGCGTACAGCCGTGTACAATGGCATTATGCGCAATGGAAACGTAATGGCCAATCGTCGTTTTGAATCGTTGGTACGTGCAATGAATGACGGCCCCATCCTGAATGTTGGTCCGGTCGCCAATGGTAATGGCGTTGACATCGCCCCGAATCACGGCGTTGAACCAAACCGTACAGTCGCGACCCATGGTCACATCACCCACGATGGTTGCATTATCGGCAAACCAGCAGTTTTCGCCAATTTGGGGCGTATTTCCCCGAACAGATTTAATCAGTGCCATATTGCAAAGATAATGGCTATCGGTTCTGTTCGACGAATACGATCACGTCAGTTGCATTCGTGTGTAGGCCAGCCAATGGCAAAGGAGCCGTAGCCGCCATGATGACTTATACTGACCGGAATAATCATTGATTGGCTGTCTGATTGTGCAACGATCAAATCAGGAATCCCATTAGCCTGTTGGCTGAGGAGAATATCGGATGCCGGAACGGACAATTTCCAGGAACAATACTGAAGGAGCTTTTGTCGAACCTGAACTGATTGATACAAACGAGCTGTACGATCGAGATGAATGGTTTGCTGTTGAACATTAGAAGAGTTGGCTACTGAAAAGGCTAAACTGGCTATATAGGTTGACGTGAGTATGGTTTTTGCCTGGTAAGTAAGTTCATAAAAAACGCTGCCCGTTGCTTCGGTTTCGGTTATAGCAGTAAGTTGGCAGCTAATTTTCTGGGGTGCAAAACGACGAAGACTGGTTTGGCGGAAATTTGCTTTATAGGCACTTTCCTTCATGCTCCACAACAACCAGACCATCCGTTCGGGATCGTCTGCCGTGTTGATCAGGTATTGCTCATGGGCAGTGAAAAGTTTTTGGAAAAAGCCTTTTCGTTGCCAGTTGCTTTCCTTTCGGGCCTGAGTCAGGTCAACGATGTCGTTGCCGATCATTTGGCTTCCAGCTTCTGCCTGATAATCTCAATAGCCGACCCAACGGTCAGCATTCGCTCCATCGACTCATTATCGATTTCAATATCGTAGGCTTCTTCAACATCCAGCGCAATATCTACTAGATTTGCCGAGTTGATTTTCAGGTCTTTAATGAAGTCAGTGTCTTCGGTCAGATTCTGAAACGCCTGTTCGTCCTGAACGTAGGGCTTTACAATTTTTTTGAGCGTTGCAATGAGTTCTTCTTTGTTTTCCATGATCTTATCGGGAACTGATAGAACACGGATTTTTATGCTTCTTATGATTTACACAGAGTATATTAAATCATAAGAAGCATAAAAATCCGTGTTCTATTCAAGGTTAAATTTTTTCAAAATCGCACAGGCATTCACATCCCCAAAACCAAAGTTTGCCTTCGCAATGACCTGAACATCCTTATGAATTAGCTGTTGGGGTATTTTGTCGGAATCGATCAATGACTCGATTTCAGGATGAATAGTTTCGGAATTGATGGAGGGATAAATAAATCCATAACGTAGCTCTAACACCGATGCCACACATTCAACACTACCAGCCGCGCTCAGGCAATGTCCCACCATTGATTTCAGTGAGTTAATATAGGGAAAATCCTTTCCGCGTCGACCCAGCGCGTCGCTCCAGGCACTTACTTCGGCTGGGTCTTTACTCGTTGCTGTTAAATGCCCGTCGATGACATCGACAGCTGATGGCGGAATTTCGGCTTGTTCCAGCGCTTTCTGAATACATCGACTGACAGCAATGGGGTTTGGCGCCGTCATCGTGCCCCCGCTTCGTTGCCCACCTGAGTTGACATGCCCACCCAGTACTTCAGCGTAGATAGTAGCGTTTCGGGCCAATGCACTTTCCAGTGATTCCAGCACCAGCGCACCTGCACCACTGGCTGGTACGAATCCACTGGCGGTGGCACTCATTGGTCGTGACCCCTGCTCGGGCGTTTGGTTGTATTGATAGGGGAGTACGCGCATGGCATCGAACCCACCCCAGATATACGGACCATGATCGTTGCAACTGCCTGCCAGCATCCGTTTCGCCTGACCCAATGCAATGCGGTCGTAGGCTATCAGAAGCGCTTCGGTACCTGTGGCACAAGCCGATGAATTGGCGCTGATCTGATTGCCGCAACCCAGCATACCGGCCAGATACGCACTAACCCCGCTAGTCATGGTTTGTACAACAGCGGTACTACCCAACCGCCTGACCTGTCCCTGATCGACTTTATAAATGGCTTCCCGGATTTTATCGATGCCTAAAATGCCCGTACCGAACATGATGCCGCTCTCCCAATCAGGCTCGTCGTTGGCAATAGGCAAGCCTGCGTTTTGCCAGGCTTCCATTCCGGCAATAACCCCGTAAATAATACCGCTGCTATTGAGCTGATGAAGTTGTAACTCGCTAAAGTATTGATGCTTATGCGTTTCGGTTATGGGTGGGATCCCCCCAATCTGGCAGGAAAATTTCAGATCGGCCAACTCCTGATGAAAGGTAATCCCACTGCGGCCTGCTTTGATTGCCTCCAAAAAGTTGGGAACACCAACGCCATTCGGAGCGACAATACCCAAACCTGTGATAACAACTCGGCTACGCATAACTTTTGGGTTTCATCATTCCGGCAATAGTGCCCCGGCAAACCAATTCGCCGTTACTATTTAGCATTTCAACCTTACACTTTAACTTATGAAACCGGAAATAGTCTTTTGTGGATCGAACGGTAACGGTTTCGGTGGGGAAAACCGGCCGGAAAAAATCGATTTGCGTTGAGGTAAGCGCAATTTCTACCTCGTTGCTCAGCGCATCGGTTACTAAAAAGATTCCCAGACAAACCACACCAATCTGGGCCATCACCTCGGTCAGGATAACACCGGGCGTTACGGGCCTATCTGCAAAATGGCCCTTATAAAACGTCGAATCTTCGGGAAAGGTGTAACTGCCTTCTACCCCATTTTCATCAACAGAATGCAGTTTGTCGACAAACAGAAACGGTTTGCTGTAGGGTAATCGGGCGATGATCTGGTCGAAGTGCTGCAAGGGGTTGGTTTATTGAAGGTGTTCACCACCCGTCACTGGAATAAGGGCTCCATTGATCCAGGCGGCTTCATCTTTACACAATAGATACGCAACATTGGCGATGTCGGTTGCCTGAGTCGTTCGGGCAAATGGATTTCGTTGCTGGCTATACGCAAGCAAAGCGTCGGCCCCCGGAATCATACGCAAGGAAGCTGTATCGGTAACGCCTGCCAGAATGCAGTTGGACCGGATACCTAATGGTGCCAGTTCCAGGGCAATACTTCGGGAAATGGCTTCCAGGGCGGCTTTGGCCGCCGAAACAGCCGCGTAGTTTTTCCAGGCCCGTTGGCTGCCTTCGCTCGTAAAACTAATCACGCGGGCGTCGGTTGTAAAAAGGTTGGCTGAGAGCAAGGCTTTGGTCCAGTCGTACAGGCTAATGGCCATCGCGTCAATAGTTAACTGAAAATCGTCGTGCTGAAGTACCGGCTGGTTTTCGGCCAGCATTGGTTTCAGATTGCCTTTGGCAAGGCTGTGGATCAGAGCACGTATCTTTCCCTGTTTGCCAAGTTGCTCGGTTAATTCACCAATAACGATGGCCCGTTTTTCGGCATTTGTTGCGTCCAGATTATACGACCTAATTAATATGTCATTGGCCTGCATTTGATTAAACTCGGCTTCAACGGCGGGCTGGTCTGCCTTTCGGGTACGATGTATGATGCAGAGGTTCATGCCGTGCCGTGCCAGTTTGTGCGCCGTAGCAAGCCCTAATCCCGAACTGCCGCCCAGAATAACGCCCCAATAATTCAGTCCATCAAATTCCTTTACCATCGTAGTAGAACCCGTTGCGCTGAAAAGCCTGGTCCAAAACTAAGCATCAGCCCATACGAATCTTTTTCCGGCTGGCGTTCCATAAACCGCTCCAGCACGTAAAGTACCGTTGCGCTCGACATGTTGCCGTACAGGCGCAGCACTTCTTTCGTATCATCAATATTCTTATCCAGTTTCCCAAAAAGCTCCTGTACGACTTCCACAATTTTACGCCCGCCCGGATGGAAAATCAGGTGAGAGATTTGTTCGATAGCCAGTTTGTTTTTTTCTAGAAATGGGAAAATAATATCCGAAAAATGGGCGGCTATGGTTTCGGTAACGGACTTGTCGAGAACCATTTGCAAGCCCGTATTGGTCAGATCGAACCCCATTAGGTGGGTAGCATCGTAAAAATGATACATTTCCTCGGCCAGAATTTCCGGGCCGGGATCGTTGTCATGCGAAGAGAGTAGTACACAGGCTGCGCCATCGCCAAAAATAGCTGCGCTAACGATGTTTGCCATCGAATAATCGTCAAGCTGAAAGGTCGCCGTTGGGGATTCGACAGCCAGCAAAGCGGCTCGCTTTCCCGGATTGGCTTTCAAAAAATTCTTCGCGTAAATAATGCCCGAAATACCAGCCACACAACCCATTTCGGTAACGGGCAATCGCACAATATCCTGCCGCATCTGCATACTGTTGATCAGATACGCGTCGAGCGAGGGAATCATAATGCCTGTACAACTGACCGTTATCAGGAAATCGATGTCGGTAATGACCCAGTCGGTTTTGGCTAATGCATTGGTCAGTGCGGTTTCGGCCAATTTGATGGATTCGCGGGCATAGAGGGCATTTTTTTCTTCAAAGGAAGTTTTTGAAAATACCTCTGTGGGTCCCATAATGGAGTACCGTCGGTCGACAGCCGCGTTTTCAAAGATCTTTTTGACCTTGCGCTGAAACCGCGAATCCTGGCCCGCCAGCCACTGGTCCAGAAAGGGTAAAATATCGGAGGTGTCCCGCCAATTGGATGGTAAGGCTTTTGCTACTGACGTAATTTTTACTGACATAGGTTTTTAATAATCCATTGATAGCGAAAAGCCCATTTCCAGCGAATACGGTAATTGGCTAGCTGAAGTTGCCGGGAATAATTTTCCAACTCGTTTTTTTTAAAACCTCGTAAAATGGAAATGAGTCCATCTTCTCTTGAAAGATCGTTGAGCTGGAAAACGAAGCAAATCAGTTGGAACAATCGATAGGCCAGCGCACTCCGGTGCAAATCATTTATAACGATACCCAACCGGGCTTTGTTTGCCAGCAAGGCCATTAGTGAGAGAATGTCGGCATCCGAAAAATGATGTAACGTCAGGGTACATACGGCAATATCGTATTGGAGGCTGGCGAACCTCTTGTCGAACACATTCTGAACGGCATACGAAATGGTCGGGTAATTTTTGGAGCAGAGCTGCGCATGAGCAATGGTGTCGGGGTTCGCATCGATGCCCAAGATATTGATTTTCAGCCTTTCATGGTTGGCGTAATCAGCAATGGCCCGGCACATATCCCCGTTGCCACAACCAATGTCGATAATGGTCAGTGGTGTAGTTGAGGGGCAGTATTGACGTAAATAGTGAATACCATCAAGCGTAATTTTATTACCGCCCAACCACCGATTGATGACTGCAATTTTATCTAGTGCGTCGCGCAAATCAGTGCCCGCCAGGTCAAAATCGTCCAGCGCTTCTTCCTGACTCGTACGGTGTGAGGTATCTAAGGGCATCTGTTATGAATAATGTAAAATGTAAAATGAATTTCGTGCTGTCAGATGCTTTCATCTGACACAGTGAGGTTTCTCAAAACCGACACCATAGCGCCACCATAGTAGCATTATCCATTTTACATTACCCATTATCCATTAATTTCCCATGGGTTTGTTTAATGATCAATGGCAAAAGGCTGGGTGTCAGTTGCAGGCTTTTTAGCATAACTGATGTAGCCAGGGGATGTTGCAAAACGGATTGCAAAAGCCGCCCGGCGGTTAATCGATTGGTAAACTCGTTTCGCCAGGCAAGAGCATAACTTTTTTCCAGAGCTGCTCGGTCTTTTAGTTGCCTATCAAAATAAGCAATAATCCGTTCCGATACCAATTTAGCACTATGAATTGCCATAGCCATACCGTTGCCGCACAAAGGATGAATAAGCCCGGCGGTATCACCGCACATTAATAGATGAGTGTCGACAGGTTGTTTGGGTGCAAATGAAATCTGGCTGATAACCAATGGTTTGTCGAAGGCGAGTTCGGCGTTTGAAAAGAAATGGGCTAAGTGCGGATTCTGCGACAGGACCTGACGTTGAAACGTGTCGATGTTTTTATGGGATTTAAAACTCTCGTAGGTAGCCAGATAACAGGCATTGACAAGGCCGTTTTCGACCTGACATAGCCCACAGTATCCACCATGAAAGTTATGCAACGATACCAGTCCTTCCGGGAAATCAGCTTTGTAGTGGGCTTTTACACCCAGCCAGGGCGACTCTTTTTGGATAAAGGCCCGGTTTAATTGTTTGTCCAGCAATGACCGCTTCCCATAGGCCCCAATAGCGATTTTGGCCTGGAAAACGTTGCCCGAAGCTGTTTCGATGGTAAATGCATCCGTAGTCTTCTGAAGAGAAACGCGTTTTACTTCGTCCTGAATGATCGTTACACCCGACTGAATAGCTTTTTGGGCCAGGTGACTATCCAATGCATACCGACTTACCGAAAAGCCGCCTAAAGGTAAATCGCTCTCAATCGTACTGCCCGATACGGTACTGATTGAAAAATGACTGATTCGTGCCGGATTTAATTCATCCACCGAGATGCCCAACTGGTGTAGATAAGGTAGTACTTCGTTGGATACGTATTCGCCACAAACCTTATGATGCGGGTATGCCTGTTTCTCAAACAAGATCACACGCAGGTTATGCCGGGCCAGATGAATGCCCGCTGTCAATCCCGCCAGACCACCACCAATAATCACTATGTCGGCATCGGGTAGCATGGGGTGAAGTGATTGGGTGACGGATTGATTGGTTAACGAGTGGTTGACGGGAGATGTTTGGGGTGGTTGTTCGTAAATAGCTGTTTAAGTTTTCCCTAAAGCTTTTGGTAGGTTGTTTTTGTCATGCTGAGGAACGAAGCATCTTAATGTTCTCAACTCTCAGGTAAGCATTCTTCAAGATGCTTCGTTCCTCAGCATGACAAAAGTCTCCTATTGAAAATAGTCCCAAAAGTTTTAACAATTTCTAAGAAACATGGTCACACTCTATCAAAAGCCCCTTCTGAAAACCAGCGGAGGGCCGAGCTGACGCTTGGGTTAGTGTACATCACTTCACCATCAGTGTACCTGCACCATTGTAGCTGCGGTATTCGCTGTTGTACATGGCATCAGCAGAAACCGGGCCTACTACGAAACGGCCTTTCGAGACGGCACGGGCTAAGTAATAGAACGTTTGCTCCGTACCCGTAGCCGAAGTATAAAAATTGATACGGTCGTCGCGAAGGTCGAAATAGTCGGGAACGGAAGGTTTCTGAATCCAGCCCATATCGCGGGGTTCGGTTAAGCGCGGGTTTTCGACTTCCAGACCGGCGGGTAATAGATCGGTAACCACTACGTTATCGACCGATAGGCCGTTGGTGCTGGTCAGGGTGATTTTGATAACCACCAGATCATTTTGTCGAATGTCGCCTATGGGTTGCCCATCGCGGCTGAGATATTCCCGGCGAACGCGTAACCCATTATCCTCTTCCGGGACTTTGCTGCTAGCTGGAATTCCTTCACTCTGCGCAAAATAATACACATTACCCGAGCCACTGGCATTGATCTGCAAAGGCGCGTTAGTAGGCACTCGTTTGATGTTTAGCAGCGCGTCGTTTAGGGTTCCCAATGATTTACCTGCGGCTGTTACTGTCGCCGTAGCGCTACTATTGGCCGTTTGGCGAGCCAGCTTGCCAAGCGATAAAAAGGCAAAAGCCGCTTCCTGCGTGTTTATGTATGGGGTTTGTTTTAGAGCACCCGCGAGTTGACGGGCCAACGTCGGAATCTGTAGGTTATCCCGGTCGGATTCAACCAGCGCATCCAGCGTTAGGGCCAGGTTCCGGATGGGCGATGCGTAACTATCGCCGGTTTGTCGACCTATGGTGCTGTCGGTAAATCGTTTTGGTAACAGTGTCGAAAAACTACGGGTATCACCAACGAGGAAGAAGGTTGAGGCTAACAAATAGCGGCTATCGGTCGTCAATAAGCCTGCATTCTGTTTGTAATAGTTCATAGCTGACCGATTCGGCTTACCGGCCACCGCTAAGGTATAGAGCGCGTAAATACTGGTGCGGCTAGCCAATTTACGGGTTGTTCGCCCACCCGCTTCGTCATACACAACGACATCCTCGATAGCGGGCGCGTTTGTCAGGGTGGTTAGGTAATCCATTGCCGAACTCAGTACCGACGATCGAACTTCGTAACCCGCTTCCTGCGCTTCGGCCAGAAAATGAACGGCATAGGCAGACGCCCAGCTATCGACGGTCGAGCGTCCCTGCAACGACGGCATTCCGGGCCACATCGTAAACCCTCCCCCCGGTACCTGCTGGCTTTCGACTTTCTGGATCGCTTGCCGAACGTTGGTTGCCGGATTTAGGTCGCTCTCGCCCGTCCGCACGAAATACACGTTTGCCGAAAGCTGTTTCGCCAGATCGGCAAAGTACAACTGCGGGAATGCTTTTGAAATGGTCTGTTCGATACAACCATGCGGATAACCAAGCAGATACGACAATTCGCGCCCATACTGTGCTACCGGCGACCGACTCAACGTGACACTGGCTTTTGCCGTACCCGGCAGGAAATTACTCGCCAATTGTAACGACTGCGACTTACCCCCGGCTACGGCTCCCGACAGGGTTGTTTTTTGCAAGGATGCGGCCGGGCGAACGGTAATGTCAGTTTTTTCGGTGAAGGTTTCCCCCAGGCCGTTAGCCGTAATTGTAATGCTGCCCGTCCCGATGACCTGTTTGGCTGAGATGCGGAAAGTAGTCCGCCCTTCACGTCCGGCTGGGATGGTCAATTTCTGTGTACTGAGGCTATCAGCGGATAAAGGGCCGGTTAAGCTTAGCCGGGCAGTAATCGTAGCGGGTTTTTGGGTCGTATTGCTCAGATTGACGGGTAGTTCGAGGTTGTCGCCAGGAGTCAGGAACCGGGGAACACCCGTACTGATCACAATGGGGTCGGCTACTTTCATGTTGGTGTTGGCCGAGCCAAACGCGTTGTCTTTGTAGGCAACCGCCATAACCCGCAAATCGCCCGAAAACTGTGGAATATCAACCGAGAATTCGGCTTCGCCATCGAAACCCGTTTCCAGAATGCCACTCCACAAGGCTACCAGTCTAACCCGGCCGTTGCTCAATGGATTCACCCGTTTTTCCAGATCGTAGCCATCCCCCCCAACGCTGGACGATGATTTTAGCGAAAGTTCGGGGTAGAGTAGGGCGTATAAATCGTGGCTGCTGACTTCGAGGGCGCGTTTCTGGTAGAAAAATCCATGCGGGTCGGGTGTTTTGAAATTCTTCAGTTGCAGAATCCCTTCGTCCACAACGGCTACAGTTACCTGGGCATTTCGGGCGGTTTTAATCTTAATGGTTTGCTTCGTTTTTGAACGCGACTGCGTGGCTGCTGTAATTGTCACCGGGAGTTGGGTATCATTATCCTGAACCGTTACCGGAGCAAATCCATGAGCAACCGTCAGGGGCAGATTCGTATTGTCCATCGCCCGGATCAGCGTAGCCGTGATATATACGTTCGGCAAATGCTGACTGCCTACCGAAAAGCTCCATTCCGCTGATTTATTCTTGGTAGTCAGCCATTGTTGCTCCAGCACGTTGTTTCGTTCTATCGTTACCAGAAGCTTTCCGTCGAACGGTGCTTTGAAGAGTACTTTGGCTTTATCGCCGGTTTGGTAAGTTGGCTTGTCGAGCGTCATGAGCACCTGCCCTTCCTGGCTAACTTCAAACGAGGAAGCCGACGTGCTGCCGTAGCCGTATGCATAGAAGCCCGTAGCCGCATAATTAACACCACCCGGCCGACGCACCCGGATTTCATACTCGCCCGAAACGGTTGGTACATACCGGAAACTGGCTTTCCCTGCTTTAAACAGAAGCGTGTTGGTATAAACCGATTTCTCGCGTCGTTTGGTGCTGTATTTAATACGAGCCTGGTCACCTTCGCCTTCTTTTTCGATGACGGTTTGATAATCGTAGCGAACCACTTCCACATTGGCCGAAGCCGATGGTCGAAGCGTTCCTGTTGGGTCGAGAGCTACGAGTTCAGCCGCTACGGGCGCATTGGTGGCCACATAGGTATCCGGCAAGCGAACGCCGTAGAAGGTATCCTGCGTCAGAACGTCCAGCCGGCGGAGTCGGTTTACGGGGCGCCCATTTTCATCAAAGACTGTGACGAACAATTTGGCTTCGAGTAGACCAATGTCCTGATAGGCGGCTGAAAGAGGGAATTTTTCGGTGGCCTGTCCATTGGCATTGGTGCGCCCCTGGCGAAGTTCCTTCGGAAACGGATCGGCTTTGGTAGCGTTAGTCCCGGTTGATATTTCGCCTGAGGGAATGCTGAAGTCATAATCGCCGTACCCTTTAGGTGCGAAAGCTTTCCGTTTGAGCTGCAACTCCATTTCATACGCCCGGTCGGAAGCAGGTGGGCCAAACAGGTTCATGGCTGTGGCCGAAAGCGTAATCGTTTGCCCTGATTTATAGCTTGATTTATCGGTCAGCACATCGATCTTGATCCGGTCGGGAATAAACTCTTCTACGCTAACAGGCTGCGAGGTAAGCAATACGTTGTTGGCATTGAGTACTTCGATGGTATAGGTGCCCGTAACAGCGGCTGGATTAAGCGGAACATCCGTTGTAACGGCTCCCTGGGCATTGGTGGTTTTACGGAACGCGCTCATTTCGCGGCCGTTAGGGGCTAATAAACGAATCAGAACAGGAATTTCACCCACGCTTTGCCAAGTCTGCGACCGGATCACCGTATTGAAATGGAGGGTTTCGCCAGGTCGATAAATATCACGGTCGCCATATACGAATGCATCGAAACCTGATTCGTTGTCGTATTTACCTTCGACCTCAAAACGGGAAGTTTCGACTTCGGTATCGGGTAAAAACAGGAAATTAAAGTCGTCGTCTGTTCGGGCGGTAATGAGTGAAATGTTAAAACCAGGGGCTTTTTCGGTGATTTTGTCAAATCGGATAAAGCCGCTGCCATCAGTTTTCAGCGTGTATACCGACTGATTGTTGCTACTGACCAGCGTGACTTCAACGCCCTGAATCGGTTCGGCGGAACGGATGGAATTGGCCCAGATCAGAATCTCGTTTTTGGTCTGATGGGCTACCAAACCAATGTCGGAAACAGAAACCAACTGACTGGCCTGCAAATAGGCTTCGTCTTTTGAATTGACCGATACCAGATACACTCCCCGAAACGTGTTGTTTTGTTGCGGTAAGGAGAGATTTAAAGCTGAAACGCCCCGGACTTTTGGCAGGTCGGTGGTCTCGACCGTTTTGTTGACGAGCACATCACTTAAATCGCCCTGTTCATCATCGCTGTAATTAAAGGAACCTGACGGCCCCCACTCACCATTGGCATTTTCCTTGTATTCTTCGTAGCGGTTGTTGCGGAAGTAATTCAGCAGGTTGTTTTCATACACTTTCGAAATCTTAACCTGCACTTTGGGTACGTTCACAATATTCAGCCCCACATTCCGCGCGCCTTTTGAGGATAGATAAAGCGCCTTTTTATTGGCGAACTGAATGCTGGCTGGCATTTTTCCGAAAAACAAATCCTTGGTTACAGGTTCAGCCAGTTTGGTGCCCAGCACCCCGCGAATCTCGTCGGTAAGCGTGAGGACGTACGTATCGGTTTCGTTGAAATTGCCCCGTATAATAAAGCCATTTTCGGTCAGTTCGGCGGTGGTTTCGACCTGCGGTTGAATGGTGTAGTATTGAGTCAGATTACCGGGTTGCAGTTCCTGGGTCGTAATGACCCGCACTACGCCCCGGTTGTTCTCGAAACTGGTCTGCACATCGGCCACATCGACTTTAAAACGCGAGGGTAAGGTGCTGGTTTCTTCAATAGGCTCTTTACTGACATAAGCCGTATTGGGTACTTTCAGGCCCTTGTCAATTTTCAGCGTCAGCGGCTGTTCATTCTTCTCAGCTGGCGCATTGGTCAGGTTTAGCGCAACCGAGTTTTGGCCTTCGCTAGGGGTACTCTGAATGGTCAGGGCTTTGTCTTCCGACGTTGCCGATACTTTGCTCGTGACGTCGGCTGCCGATACAGGGTAGTTAAAATTCAGCCGGGTTTTGGCGAGAGGCTGCCCGGTCTCCCGTGATTTGGTCCACCAGTTTTCGATGCTGGTCAGTTGCAGATAGGGCGTATGAAAATTAATGTCTTCACCCGATACCTTCAGGTCTTTTGCTTCGGAGCGTTTGAGCAGATCGTCGGTTAGTTCGGCGCGGTAGTCTGTGGCCGGATCGAAAGCGACGGCTGGCGAAAAGACCAGTTCATTGGGTGCTACCCATTTAAACTTTCCCCGAACGGCCGGAATAAACCGAACATACTGGGTTGAGTCCCACTCATCGAACTGATTGGTTGGGCCAACGTTTTTATTGAATGTAAAGGTCAGGTTCTGGGTCTGTTGAATTTCATCATCGAAATTACGTCCGACAACCGCTACTTCGTTGAACGACAGACGAGAACATTGAAAAAGGAATAGCGATAAACCGATAGCAATGAATAGCGGACGGAGAAAGAGTCGCATTGGCATGAGGGTAGGAATGAATGGCCGAATATAGACGAAAAAACCCACTCCAAAATTGCGGAGTGGGTTGATTTTCAGCAGGCGACTTAGTAAGCGGTATCAGCGAGTGGGGGTAAACTGAATGTTGGATATTTTCCAGCTGCTGCCCTGTTTTACGCACATCACAGAAAAGATTACGGTCGCATCGAAGCCATTTCCCTGAACAGCCCCTTTGGTTTTCCAGCTTCCGGTAACCACGGCTGCATCGTTGTTATACTGTCGTGTTGCTGCGTTCGAAACAGCGCCCGTTTCGACGACTACATAGCCACCACCAACGGCCTGTATAAGCTGGCTACCATCTACGCTGCTGCCGTCGAATGAGATCAGTACGCAATCGTTGGTGAGCAATTTGCCAAGGGTGTTGCCGTCTTCATCCAGCATAGCTTTGAAAAAAGCGTTACTGGCAGTGGCTGGGTCCTGCGTTGGATCGGTGGCTTGCTGAGCAAAGGAGTAGGTAAGCAGACAAAAGCTGGCGAATACGGTAAGGATTAATTTCATGGTCGGTTTAGTTTACACCGATAAATTTAGAACAGTTTACTAAAAAACTACCAGAATGCGTAGGAACTAATCGTAGTAAGTCGTCTAAGCGGTTGGTGTTAACTTCCAATTCGCTATGTTTTTCGACAAAAAAATTAACTACACTACATTCGGCTTTGCTTACCTGTTGTTAAGTATGTCGTTGTTTCTGATTACGATAAGCTGTAGTAAAGAAAATGAACCGACAGCAACCTCGTCTGATGAAGTTGTTATTGACGTTGACCCATCGCTTTTTATTCAGGCAGGGCTGGCTGAGCCGATTACGAAAGTAGCAAGGACTCTTTCTGATGGCACCTCCGCAACCTGTTATAAAATTGTCACCAATAATACACCCACGGAACATGCGGTTGGCCCCTGGTGCCCAACCAACATCACGGATAATGCCAGCAAAGGAGGCATCTGGTTTGAAGGCGGAAAAGTATACGATGTTGATGGTGCCTTTATTAAAAACCTGGCCAGCTTTTATAACGATGCGGTCTGGAAACTATACAATGCCGATGGCAGTATTAAAGTGACTAACACGAAAGTGGCTTGTGAAGCCGCAGCCCGGCCCAATGTAGACCCTGCCTACAACAACTATTGTGTCGAATGCCAGCCATCCTATGTATCGGGCTTGAAAAAAACGTTTTATATTCCTGTAAAGCCGGTAAAACTAAGTCAATCGGCTTCGATTATGGGCATGGGCACCGTTGTGGGTATAGCATTTAATGGTGTCAATTTTGACCCACCTGCCCCCACTTCAGCTATTCTTGGCGCACATACGCTGGCCCCTTTGGACGATGCGGGTGGCCACGTCAATACGGCCACTGGCTATCATTACCATGCAGCTACCGGCCTAACTAAAAAAGTTGCTCAAAGCGACGGTCATGCCGCCATGATCGGTTATGCTATGGATGGCTATGGCATGTATGAGCGACTGGATGCAAGCGGAAAAGAACCTACTGACCTTGATGCCAATCGGGGCCATTATGACAGTGTGCGGGGATACCACTACCATGTAGCTTACGCTGGAAATAACAGTTTTATTAGTGGCTTCAGAGGGGCACAAGGCTCATTTTCGGTGAGTCTCTAAGACGGCCGTTACCAGCTAATCGGGTCTTCCTTCAGACGATGAGTCGGTCACGCATTTTCAGAATGCTCAGCAACTACTAGCCAATAGTGATTTATGAAGAAGGCTTTTTTAATTTCTCTGTTTCTATACATTCCTACTTTTTTATACGCACATAGTCCGCAGATCTCGACGATTGTGCTGGCTCAAACTAAGGCCGGGCAATGGAATGTGCTTATCGGGTCAAGCTTATCGGCTTTTCAATATTCTTTACAAACGAAGGGTTTATTGAAAGAGTCGGATACGCTACAGGCGGCAGCGTTTCAAAAGATGATCCTGGAACATCTGCGAGAAAACATCCAGATAAGGGCAAACGGCAATGGTCCGATAGAGCTTACACATGGAATGGTCATACTGAATCATCAGACAGATGTTCGGTTTGATTTAACTGGAATGCCTCAACAATTACAAACGATTACAATCCGACAGGGAAGCTTTGCCAGTCTCCGAAATCATTATTGCATACTCAAAATTTTTCCTGACGGTGGTCGTGTTAGAAGTTTTATTTTGCAGGAAAGCAACGATTTTATGATTTCGTTGAAACTCAGCAATAATGATTTAGTTGAGGTCTTTCCTAAGAATTATACGAACTGGGACCCGTGGTTAGGCGGTATTGGGTTCTTGACGCTACTCGGAGCTTACCTCTTTTTACATCGAAGAAATAAAGTACTTGTCGCTTAGCTAGGAAGCAAATTGTTAGAAAATCCGACCAAACAATCAAAGTGGTTTTATCAGTATGCGAATATCGCTGCTTCGGCCTTTGTCATCGGCGCAGGAAATTTTGAGGGAGCCTGGTTGGGGTTTGAAAAAGATGGCTTCGGTTGGTTTGGCCCGGCGGTAGAGCTTATCGTTCAGATACCAGAAGACCGTTTGTACGTCGTTGGCTGCCTGACAACTTAATTCCATTTCGGCCGGTTGTTTGGGGTTGATGAAGTACTCGCTACCCCCATTAAGGCTGGTAATTTGAGGAACGGCCTGATCCGTATTGCCAAATACACGTTCGCAGGCTGGATTGTGCGGGGGCGCCACTTCAAACGGAATATGCCGACTCTGGTAAAAGGCCACAACCTCCGGCGTTAGATTGGGATACGATTTCCGAACAAAGCCTGAGTCGGGCAGGCAATGCACACAGTAGGAGATAGTACTCGCAGCATTGGTAAAAACAGCTTTCCGGTGCTGACAACGCCGATACCGCGAAACACCCATAATGCAGTAGTCAGTTACGGGGTTCTGGCAAAACTCACCCGGAACGTCGCCTGTTTCGGGACAGATGAGCCGCATCGCTAATCGGGTTTCGCCTTTGGGGGGCTGAAACCAACCCGTGGGTGAGTTGTAATCCAGTACGTTGAAAAGCTGAAACAACAAAGGTGTAGCCGTATTGGCTCCACTCAATTCAGCTACGCCTACCCCCGAAAAGTTGCCGACCCAAACGCCAATCGTGTAGCGTTGATTATAGCCAATGCTCCAGGCATCGCGCCGACCATACGACGTTCCGGTTTTCCAGGCAATGCGGGGCAGGTGATAGCTATTGTCGAAATTATTGGGCAAATCGGGTCGGGTAATCTGCGTGAGTGTATGCGTGACAAGGTACGTGGCTTCGGGCGAGAGGAGGCTGACCTCTTTTACCTCACCCCCCGGCCCCCTCTCCTTAAAAAGAGGAGAGGGGGAGGTGAGATCGCGTACCTGTCTCCCCTCTCCTGATTTCAGAAGAGGGGCTGGGGCGGGCCGACGTATCGGTGAGGTAAACGAGGTCAGCTTCAATTCTCCCCAACTTCCGCCATTCGCCAGTCCGGTATATAGGCGGGTCATCTCTTCCAGTGTAACCCCACAACCGCCCAAGATCATGGAAAGTCCTAGTTCGTTTTTCTGCTTTTTGATGGCCGAAAAACCCGCTTTCTGGAGCGTTGACACGAGGGCTGGAGTGCCCACTTCTTTCAGAAGGGCCACCGCCGGAATATTCAGCGAATTGGCCAGCGCGAACTCTGCCGTGACAGAGCCGTTGAACCGACGGTCGAAATTATCGGGTTGGTAACCGCTGAAATTGGTGGGTACGTCGGCCAGTTTAGTTTTAGGCGTAATCATACCGGCATCGAATGCGAGTCCATACAATAATGGTTTCAGGGCACTTCCCGGTGATCGCACAGCACGCACGCCATCGACCTGCCCACCATCGAACGTGTTCCTAAAATCGGACGAACCAACATAGGCGACAACTTCTCGGGTATGGTTATCCACAACCAACACCGCCGAATTGTGGATATTATAGCTTCGAATGCGGTTGGCATATTGCTGAACCAGTCGCTCAACGGTGGTTTGAGTACTTGGACTAAGCGTCGATTGAATAATCGGGATATTTGGATACTCAGCCCGAAGCCGTCGCGATAGGTGCGGAGCTTGCTGGGGCGCTTCATGGCGATAAACCTGCAAAGGCTCAGTCTGTGCATCCCGAATGGTTGATTCATCAAAAAGACCAGCCTCCCGAAATCGTCTGAGCCATCGATCCCGCTCCTGCCTGACGAGCGAATTTCGAACCCCCAGACGAAGGCTGGATGGTCGGTTTGGAATGATGGTTAAGGTCGTAATTTCGGCCAGACTAAGCAAGGCAGGTGGTTTGCCGAAGTAAAGCAGTGATGCCGATTTCAGTCCCTCGATATTGCTGCCGTAAGGAATCAGATTCAGATAGAGTTGCAGGATTTCGTCTTTTGAATAGTGAAGTTCTAATTGTAATGCTCGAAACAACTCGATCAATTTGGCCCCATAGGTTCGCTGGCGGGGTTCGAGTAACCGGACGGTCTGCATTGTGATGGTCGATGCTCCCGATGTCCGCCGGCCTGTTAGTATATTTCGGAAGGCTGCCCGTAGCAGCGCAATAGGGTTAAAACCCGGATGGTATCGAAAATATTTGTCTTCTTTAAACAGGATCGCTTCGCGTAGGGCAGGGGTAATTTCATCCAGTTCCACATACATACGCCACTTATCGTCGCGGCTCAGGAAGGCATGTAAAATAGTGCCATCACGAGCTGTAACAAGGGTTGAGTACGAAACGTGTGTTCGGAGTGGGAAGAAAAAATCAAGGGCAAAAAAAATCAATAGCATCGCCAGAACGGTTTTAGCTACACCCGATTTCCAGAACCGCTGGGCTATCTGTATCCCTTTTTGCCTTAATGACATGACAATTGCCTGAAACTCTCTGTTTATTTGTACGTCTTAGGACGAGTTTGCAGTATTCGGTTTTTAGGGTAAGGTGTACTGATGAGCTGGCGCGAAAGCCGTCTCCTCTGTCTGCCACCGAAAGCTGTACACTGTAAACCGAAAACTACACAAAAATTTACCTAAATCATGACCATTCAATTTTTCGGTGCGGCCCGGACCGTAACCGGCAGTAAACACTTACTCACTACAGTTAATGGCAAACAAATCTTACTCGACTGCGGTCTGTTTCAGGGCATCAATACCGACGAACTGAACCAGGAATTTGGGTTTGATCCGAAACAGGTCGATTATATGGTACTCTCGCATGCGCATATCGATCATACCGGGCTCATTCCCCGATTGGTACGCCAGGGATTCAGCGGACCTATTTACACGACCTCGTCGACCATTGACCTCTGTAAGATTATGCTGATGGATAGCGCCCGGATTCAGGTGCGGGATCTGGAGCGGGTAAACGAGCGTCGGAAACGGCGCGGTGATCCTGAACTGGAAGCCCTTTACGACGAGGACGATGTACAACAGGCACTCGAATTGATGAAGCCGGTTCACTACAATAGCCCGTTCGTGATTTGCGATGAAGTAACAGGGCTGCTAACCGATGCCGGGCACTTGCTGGGGAGCGCATCGATCAGTTTGACCATCCGGGAAAATGGTACCGAAAAACATCTGTTTTTTAGTGGCGACATTGGCCGTCCCGATGATAAAATTCTGCGGTCGCCTGAGCCTTTCCCACAGGCTGACTACATCATCTGTGAATCGACCTATGGGGACCGATTGCACGAAACGGAGCCCGATATGAAAGCACATTTACTGACTATTGTCCAGCAAACGTGTGTTCAGAATCGAGGCAAGCTTATTATTCCGGCCTTTGCCGTCGACCGTACGCAGGAGTTGATTTATGCACTCGATCAGCTAGCCAGTGAGGGCCGGCTGCCAAAACTGCCCGTTTATATTGATAGCCCCATGGCGGTACAGGCTACGCGGGTCATGCAGGACCATGAAGCGGATTTTAACCCCGACATTCTGGCGTATATCAAAAAGGATGGCGATGCTTTCGATTTTCCCAATCTGCACTACATCACCGATGTTATGGATTCGAAAGCGATTAACGATAGCAAAGAACCGTGCATCATTATCTCGCCATCGGGTATGGCCGAAGCTGGCCGAATCAAGCATCACATCAAAAACAATATTACTAAGCCCAATACAACTATTTTGCTGGTGGGTTATGCATCGCCGACTAGTTTGGGAGGAGCGCTGAAACGGGGTGATAAAGAGGTGACTATTTTTGGGGAACGTTATCCAGTTGTGGCCCGAGTAGCCATAATGGATTCATTTTCGGCACATGGCGATTACAAAGAGATGCTCCATTTTTTAAGCTGTCAGAACCCTGCCAAAGTTAAAGCCGTATTTTTGGTACATGGTGAGTACGATAAACAGCTCATCTGGAAAAAACATTTGGAGGAGGCTGGTTTCAGCCATATCGAAATTCCTGAGATGAAGCAGAAAGTGGTTTTATAGTGTACATAAACCCATAAAAAAACTCCCCCGATTGTTGAGGCCGGGGGAGTTTCTGGTATTTATCTGCTTTCGTCAGGTAAATCGTACGCGTGCTGCCCGCGCAAAACAACGATTTAGTACCGCTCGATACACTTTGCCGAATTGAACGTAACACCAGCGTCTGAGTTGCTTAACTTCCTTTGGAATGAGCAATTTTATAGCTTTGGCCAATTCTTTTTCAAAGAGAGCTTTATCAAAACTCACCTTCTGAAGGATGGTTTTGATATATTCGAGCATAGAGAGCATAGGGTATCAGTTTTTTGGTTAGGAAGCTTGTCGAATATAAGAACGAAATAGGCTATCCGGTTCGTTCTTATTCTCGTAACGGCTTTCCATGAAAATTGTTGCTTCAAAATAACGATGTTACTTGCAATATTCCGTATTATTTTTGTATTATTTTTTCTTAACATTGTGGCCATTTATGGCCAAGTGCCTGATAATGTTGCTTCTGTTGAATTAAGTGCTTCTACCTTTCCTATTGAACGGCCTTTTACGATATCCGTTATCATTCCGAACAGCGAAAACCGGGTAACTGTCCCTTTTCCCGACATACCAGGATTTATTAAAACAGGTGTCACAACAAGTATGTCGCCCAGTGAAGTTAATGGGAAAACGATTACAAATCAAGTTATTACGCAAACTTATCAGGCGTTAGCACCTGGCCGATTTCGGATACCTCCGTTTAGCATTGAGATTAATGGAGAAACGGTTCAATCAGTAGGTACTATTTTGGTAGTACAGCCCTCAGCAAAATCATCAGTTCCACTCAGCACAACCCTGGCTACGGTCGCTACAACCTCAAGTGATGCGGCTTTTCTGGACATTCGAACCTCTAAGTCCAGTGTTTATATGGGCGAAGGACTAGCGCTGACAGTATCGTTTTTTGTAGCAGATAATTACCCTTATGTGCTTGATTTTAAAGGTCTTGACAAGCAGATACAGGCAATTTCGAAGAAAATTCGCCCAGCCAATTCTTGGGAAGAAAGCGAGCCTATTACTGAACTGAAACCCGTTCCGGTGCTCATCAAAGGGAAAAAATATCGGGAAATTCAACTTTATCAGTCTATCTTTTTCCCCTTGTCGAATCAGTCGGTGCAAATACCTTCGGTGGCCATTCAACTGACTCGTACACGGCCCTTTATCGGCCCCCCGACGGCCCAGCTTGAGCGGGTTTTATTTACTAGTAAGCCACTGACGATAAAGGTCAAAGCCTTGCCAGCCCATCCATTGCGCGGCCGAGTATCGGTGGGGACATTTCGGTTAGAAGAAGCCCTGGAGCGGCAAGGTATTCATATAGGTCAGAGTGTTCGATACACATTTGCGATCACTGGAGAAGGTAATATTGCCACGATTCCGGCTCCTGTGCTCGTTAACGAAGGCCCCGAATTAGACATATTTCCACCGGAAGAAAAGCATGCCATCAGTCATTTTGGTAATCAGATAACGGGGCATAAAACGTTCTCTTATTTTATTGTTCCGCGCCAAAATGGACAGATTTTGTTGGCAAATCACTTTCAATGGATTTATTTCGACCCCAAAACCGCTCGTTACGATACCCTTCGTTCAAAAGTACGACTACAGGTAGGCAGCCATAATACCCAGGATGGGAGCCAGCCTGCAATCTTAGCAGACAATGCAAACGTACGTAGTGAAACGGGTCAGGTAGCCTCAACTGATCGCTCATTCTACGCCGGTATTACGGCTATGGATAGCACCCGTCAGCCAATCAGTATTTCGGTATTGATTCGGGCGATTGCCAACGTCCTGATTATCATTATGCTATTGGGAATGGTTTTCGTCTTTTTTAAAAAACAGCATACGGGCCGATAGCATCTGGTTCAGTATCGATTACACAACACGCATGAGCAGCACATACGGAAGCTTATTTCGAATTTCTACATTTGGTGAATCACATGGGCCTGGTATTGGGGTTGTGATTGATGGTTGTCCGGCCGGTTTAGCCTTTGATACGGAGTTTATTCAGCATGAACTGGATCGGCGAAAACCGGGCCAATCCCGTATTACCACGCAACGGCGCGAAGCCGATGAATTTGAGGTGTTATCGGGCGTTTTTGAGGGAAAAACCCAGGGCACGCCCATTGCCTTGCTCATTCGCAATACCGATCAGCGCAGTAAAGACTATGGGCATATTTCGGAACAATTCCGCCCCTCTCATGCCGATTATACGTATCAAACCAAATATGGCTCCCGTGATTATCGGGGTGGAGGGCGTTCATCGGCTCGTGAGACAGCCGCTCGTGTAGCGGCCGGAGCCGTTGCCAAACTGTTGCTGGCTCAGAAGGGCGTTCAGATCAAGGCGTATGTATCGCAGGTAGGTACATTGAAACTTCAAAAATCCTATCAGGAGCTAAATCTGGATCTGGCCGAAGACAATGCGGTTCGCTGCCCCGACCCGGAAACGGCCGAGCAAATGTTTCAGTATATTGATGAAACCCGCAAACGGGGTGATTCCATTGGTGGTATTGTCGATTGTGTGGTGGCAGGGGTTCCGGCTGGCTGGGGTGAGCCCGTTTTCGATAAGCTTCATGCCGAACTGGGGAAAGCCATGCTTAGTATTAATGCAGTAAAAGGGTTTGAATACGGTAGTGGTTTCGCTGGTGCAGAACGGTACGGGTCGGAGCACAACGATGAATTTTACATGGATGCCAACGGGAACGTTCGTACACGGACCAATCATTCCGGAGGTATTCAGGGAGGAATCAGTAATGGAGAGGATATCTATTTCCGAACGGCATTCAAGCCCGTGGCTACCATTATGCAGGACCAGGAGAGTGTGGATGTACACGGGCAATCGGTAACTGTTTCGGGCAAAGGCCGACATGACCCCTGCGTGGTACCCCGTGCGGTTCCGATTGTTGAAGCAATGGCTGCGTTGGTGCTGGCGGATATGTACCTGCGCAACAAGGCTGCTCAGGTTTAGAATAGCGGGACTGGTAGTGGCTGACGTTCAGTTTGTTATTTATGGTTTAATTCATGCATAAGTTGCTTGCAGTATACCAATTTTTAGGCCGTTTGTGGATTCACAAACGGCTTTTTTACGGGTTAATGGGCTTGCTTCTAACTAGCGGTGTATCGGCGCAAATGCGCTTCAGTTTCCATCGGGGACTCATGGGCACGCAGTTCAATCTCATTGTTTACGCCCCCGACAGTGTTGTTGCTCAACAGGTAAACGCTGCGGTTTCGGCTCGGATGGATTCGCTGAATCAAATTATGAGCGATTACCTCGATGGCTCCGAAATCAATCGACTGTCGGCAACGGCCGGGTCGGGAAAATGGGTGCCTGTATCGACAGACCTGTTTCATGTGTTACAAAAAGCGCAGACCATAGCCCGGTTGTCGAACGGCCGATTCGATCCGACCATCGGGCCTTTATCGCTACTATGGCGGAGGGCCGTACGGCGGAAGGAGTTTCCATCGGCCAAAGAACGTCGACGGGCCAGGCAGGCGGTTGGCTATCGATTCATAGAACTCGATAGCCTTCATCGTTCGGTTCGATTGCTAAAGCCAGGTATGCGGCTGGATGTTGGTGGGATAGGCCAAGGTTTTGCCGTCGATGAAGCCTTAAAAACAGTACACGCTTTAGGTGTTCAAGCCACTTTACTCGACATTGGCGGGGATATTCTCGTTGGGGCAGCGCCCCCCAAATCGAACGGGTGGCGGGTGGAAATTAGCTCAGGAAAAGTAAACGATCAGGATACGATAACCATACTGCTTCATGATGCCGCCATTACAACATCGGGTGATACGTATCGATTCCTGGAACATAAGGGCCGACGGTATTCCCACATTATGAATCCCCGATCAGGACTTGGCTTGCGGCATTTCGTCCGGGCAACGGTACTGGCACCTACGGGCTATCAGGCCGATGCACTTACTAAAGTATTTAGTGTAGCTGGCTTACGAAAATCTAAGAAATTACTGAAGCGATTTCCAGGCGTAGACGTATTGATGGTGGAAAATAAAAACGGCCGACTGCACGTATGGCAATCGGCCGGGTTCCAGCAACTGGAGATTTCCAGGTTAAGAAAACGCTAATGAATTATACAGCAATGGTTTTGCCGGGTACTGCAATCTGGTAGTAGCCGTCTTTATCAGGTAGGCTCTTAGGCATTGCATCCCAAGCCAGGGTGGTTGGGAACAGGTCGATTTGCGAGTTCAGGGCTTCATCCCATTTTACGGTTTTGCCCGAGTATGATGCCATACGGCCCATAATGGCGGTCATTGTACTTTTGGCACCATGCTCGGCATCAGCAAATTTGTACTGACCTTTGGCAATAGCATCAAAAAGTTCGTCGTGCTCAATCTGGTACGGGCTTATGTCTGTTTTGGCGTTGTAGGTGTAAATCGGCTGACCATTGTAACCGACTAAGCTACTGGTTTTCTTTTCCATCCCTTCAATTTTACCTTTTGTGCCAAGGAACAACTCATCGACTCGGCTGTAGGTACCTTCGTAGTGGCGACACTGGCTGTTGATGGTGCTTCCGTCGGCGTAAGTAAAATCGATGATGTGGTGGTCGAAAATCTCACCGTCATCTTTTCCATTTCGTACCTGACGGCCGCCCGTACCCTGGCAGGAAACCGGATAGCCTTTTTTCACCCAGTTGGCTACATCGATGTTGTGGATGTGTTGCTCGTTGATATGGTCGCCACACAGCCAGTTGAAATAATACCAGTTGCGCATCTGGTAATCCATTTCGGTCTGATTCGGTTTGCGGGGTTTGTGCCACACTCCTCCACTTACCCAATATACCTGTCCGCCGATGATATCGCCAATGGCTCCATCGTGGATGCGCTTAATCATTTCACGGTAGCTGGGCTGATAGTGACGCTGTAAACCCACCACAACGTTCAGTTTTTTCTTCTTCGCTTCTTCGGCGGCTGCCAGCACCCGACGAACACCCGGCGCATCGGTAGCCACTGGTTTTTCCATGAAGATTTGCTTGCTCTGGCGAACGGCTTCTTCGAAATGGCTGGGCCGGAAACCCGGCGGGGTAGCCAGAATAACCACATCGGCCAGCGCTATTGCCTGCTTGTAAGCGTCGAAACCGACAAATTTATGATCTTCAGGGACGTTGAGTTTGGGTGACCCATCGGGCGACTTAATATTTTTGGCCGTCAGGAAATTGCTGATGTTCTGATACGATTCGTCCAGACGATCGCGGAACGCATCAGCCATGGCTACGATCTGCACATTTTGTTTGGTGCTCAGTGCCTGCTGGGCTGCTCCGGTGCCGCGTCCACCGCAACCGATAAGCGCTACTTTGATGGTGTCGTTGACCGAGAAGTGATATCCTGGATGCCCACTTGCTTTTGCACTGAAAGGAAGGCTACCCAGAATAGCTCCTCCGGTAAGCAGGCCCGAAGCTTTTAAAAACTCCCGGCGGTCCTGATTGGATTCGTTTGCCATGTGTACAGAAAATTCGTTTGAGAAAGTCGCGTTAGAAAAGGCAGCAATACGAAAGATTTACTATTGAATGAGTAAAACAGCCTACGCTAGTAGACACATGACAAAAAATATTTATCAATTTGGGGAAAATTTTGTACTAAAAGCAGACTTATCGCTAGTTTAGCGTCAAAGGAATAGAGGTTAATGTCATCCATCTTTTATTGTACACATATGAGAAGAATACTTACTTATTCGGTTCTCTTTTTGGTTCTGTTCAGCCTGGTAAGTTTTACAGCGCTGGCTCAGACACGGATTTCCGGAAAAGTGACCGATGAAGCCCAGAAGGGCGCCCTGGCGGGTATTAGCATTGCTATAAAGGGTAAAGTAATTGGGACGATTACCGACCAGAATGGCACTTTTTCACTCACAACAAACACGCCAACGCCTTTCGTCATCGCTGTGACAGGGGTTGGATTCCAAACGCAGGAATTTACGATTAATGGAGATCGAACGGATCTGAATGTACAACTAAAAGAGCAGGTAATGCTCGGTCAGGAAGTAGTTGTGTCGGCCTCGCGGGTTGAAGAGAGTGTATTGAAATCACCTGTGTCGGTTGAACGGCTGGATATCCGAACGTTTCAGTCGACCCCCAGTGCTACGTTTTATGATGCCTTGCAGAATATCAAAGGCGTCGATATGAGTACGCAGAGTTTGACGTTTAAATCGGTAAACGTGCGCGGGTTCGGCGCAAACGGGAACACTCGGGTGGTACAATTGCTTGATGGAATGGACAACCAGGCGCCGGGGCTTAACTTCTCGGTAGGCAATATTGCCGGTGTTTCTGAACTGGACCTGGAGAGTGTTGAATTGTTGCCCGGTGCGGCTTCGGCTTTGTATGGCCCCAATGCCATCAACGGATTGTTGCTGATGACCTCAAAAAGCCCGTTTCAGTATCAGGGTTTGAGTGCGTACGTGAAAGGTGGCGTGATGAATGCCAGCAACCGTACCACGGCTACGACGCCTTTCTACGATGCGGCTTTCCGCTATGCCAAAGCCTTCAATAACAAATTTGCTTTTAAAGTAGGTGTGTCGTATCTGTCGGCAAAAGACTGGCAGGCAACGGATTATCGCGATCAGAGCTATTCAAACGGCTATACACTCGACAATGGTACGCGAGCCAATAATCCCGGTTATGATGGGGTAAATATTTATGGCGATGCTAGTGCCAACATGTACGCCAGCCTATTTGGGAATGGACAGCCCGGAACGGGTGCCAATGGCACGTCGCAAGTGTTGGGGTTAATTGCAACGACTCAGCTTGCGCAGGCTGGTAACAGGACGCTACCCCAGCTAACCGGTCTTTCTCCCCAGCAGATTTTTAATATCCTGATTCCTAATCTGAATATTTCACGGACGGGGTATCTGGAAAGTGACCTGGTTAATTACAATGCTACGAACCTGAAGTTGAATGGTGCATTGCATTATCGATTGAATGATAATGTGGAGGCTATTTTACAGGCCAACTGGGGTACAGGAACTACGGTCTACACAGGAGCCGACCGCTATTACATCAAAGGGTTCAAGTTAGGGCAGTATAAACTCGAACTGCGTGGCTCAAATTTCTTCGTACGGGCTTACACCACGCAAGAACGTTCGGGCGATGCCTATGCAACTTCCATATTGGGTCAGGGTATTAACGAAGCCTGGAGTGGTAGTGCATCAACCTGGTTTCCAACTTTCTTTGGAGCGTATGCCCAAAATGCGCTGCTTGGCTATGCTGGTGCTTACTTAACAGCCTTGGGATCTGGTCAAACGCAGTCGGCGGCATTGGCTGCCGCTCAGGCCTATGCTTCCAGTCAGCAGGGGACACTGTTAACCAATTCAAGAGATGCTGCGGATAAAGGGCGCTATTTGCCAGGTTCGGCTGAGTTTCAGAATGCGCTGGATAAGGTAGCAGCAAAACCGATTCCCGGTGATGCAAACGGAGTAGGGGCTCGGTTCCTGGATAAAACGAACCTTTACCATGCCGAATTTATGTATAATTTCAGCAAGGCAATTGATCCTAAACTTGTCGAGTTGATTGTAGGGGCCAACTTCCGTCGGTATGCGCTGAATTCTGAAGGTACGCTCTTTGCCCGTGATGAAAACGGTAAGGAATATAATATCGACGAATACGGTGCCTATGCGCAGGCTTCGAAAACGATTGCCGATGTGTTGAAACTAACCGGCTCGCTGCGGTACGACAAAAACCAGAATTTTAAAGCGCAGGTAAGCCCTCGTCTGTCGGCGGTATTGACGGTAAGCAAGGTGCATAATTTCCGGGCGTCATTCCAGCGCGGTTTCCGTATTCCAACCACGCAGGATCAGTATATCGATCTGAATACGCCGAGCGCCCGACTGATTGGTGGTTTGCCGCTTTTCAAACAGCGCTACAACTTTAGCGGTAGTCCGGTCTATACACTTCAATCGGTTCAGGCATTCGGGGCACTTTTGCAGCAAAATGGAGCTTCAGCATTGCCACAGGCGCTGGGCTTGCTGAAAACAGCTACCGATCCAGGCTATGATCCTGAACGGGTGGAAACCTACGAAGTGGGCTACAAAGGCCTGATCGGCAATAAGCTTTTCATCGATGCCTATTACTACTACAACCGTTTCCTGAATTTCCTGGGTAACCAGATCGTAGTACAGGGTAAAACACCAGTCACCCTAGCTGATCCTGTATCTACCCTTCAACTGGTTAGTAGTTCGACACGTAATGTTTATACATACCCAGTCAATTCGGCCACTACGGTCAAAAATGCAGGATGGGCTATCGGTGTGGATTATTTATTGCCAGGTAGTTACATGATTGGCGGTAACGTCTCTTCGAATTATCTGGTCGACAAAGATCAGATTCCGACCGGTTTCGTAACGCAATTCAATACGCCCAAATACCGCTACAACTTCTCGTTCGGGAATCGGAATCTGGCGGGTACAGGTATTGGTTTCAACGTTGTTTTCCGCGCTCAGGAATCATTCCTGTGGGAGTCGAGCTTTGCCAATACAGAAGCTACGGGCCGTCAACAAACGATCATTCCGGCTTATAGCACGCTCGACGCACAGATCAGCAAGAAAATCCCCAGCATCAAGTCCATCCTGAAAGTAGGTGGTACCAACCTGACAGGCAAGCTCTATACGCAATCGTGGGGTAACCCAAGTGTCGGTTCGATGTACTACATCAGTCTTACGTTCGACCAGTTGATGAACTAAGAAGCGTAGCAGCTCGTGTTTTTAAAGCCCTGTACTCGTCGTAATGAGTGCAGGGCTTTTTATTGTTATGTCTGACAAAGCTGTGTTGGCGAACTTTTAGGGCATTTCCTGCCTTTCTGGAATAGCACCTCGTCTTAACTTAATCTGGCTACCCACTACACGATTGAGCAACGATACATCTACTCCGCACGCTTCTGATTCAGTCCCAACCGCTTTACCGCGTCGCCTGACGCTGTTGCAGGGTACTGCGTTGAATATGATCGACATGGTTGGCATTGGGCCATTTGTCGTATTGCCTCTGATTATCAAAACGATGGGTGGTGGCCTATTTCTTTGGGCCTGGGTATTGGGTGCGGTGGTTTCCTTAATTGATGCCTTTGTCTGGAGCGAATTGGGGGCCGCCTTTCCGCAGGCTGGCGGTAGCTACAATTTCCTGAAAATTGCGTATGGCGAACAGCGTTGGGGGCGTCTCCTTTCGTTTCTGTATGTTTGGCAAACGCTGATTCAGGCTCCCCTTGTTGTGGCTTCGGGCGCCATTGGTTTCGCTCAGTATACCACTTATTTAATGCCGCTGGAAGTATGGCAGCAAAAAGCTGTTTCGGGTGGGGTGGTGCTGGTGATCATTGCACTTTTATATCGGAAAATCGATTCGATTGGCAAAATTGGCCTGGTCATGTGGGGCGCTGTTCTACTCACGCTTGGGGTAATTATTATTGGGGGCTGAGTAATATTCGGATTCCCATAGGCGACACCTTGCAGGCTATGGGTTCGGGAAGTAGCAGGCTGCTGGCTGCTGGTTTAGGTCATGCATCCGTCAAGACAATTTACTGTTATTTAGGTTATTACAATGTGTGCCATCTGGGGGGTGAAATTAAGCACCCCACCCGGAATATTCCCGCCAGCATGTTTATTTCGATTGTTGGCATCGCTGTGCTGTACCTACTGATGAACGTCAGCGTCGTTAGCGTAGTACCCTGGCGAACGGCTCAGGAAAGCACCTTTATTGTAAGCACGTTTATCGAAACATTGTACGGAAATCGCGCAGCTCAGTTGGCTACGGTCTTAGTCCTGATGGTAGCGTTTTCATCGTTGTTTGCCGTTTTATTGGGTTACTCACGGGTGCCTTACGCGGCTGCTGCTGATGGGCAGTTTTTTCGAATTTTCGCCCGATTGCACCCAACGCGCCAATTCCCCTATGTTTCGCTGCTGTTTTTGGGCGGGCTAGGTTTTCTTTTCAGTCTGCTATTCCGGCTAGGGGATGTGATTACGGCTATTCTGGCTATGCGGATTGTGATTCAATTTGTTGGCCAGGCAATTGGGCTGATTTTGCTGCATCGTCGTCGGAAACCCGAGTTCTTTCCATTCCGAATGCCTTTATACCCGTTACCAGTATTCCTGGCTATAGCTGTCTGGCTATTTATTTTCTTCTCAACGGGTCTGACGTTTATGCTTTCCGGGCTAACCGTAATTGGCCTAGGTATTATTGGATTTCTGGTATCAGCAGGTTATCGAAAGCAATGGCCATTTGAGAAACTTAGCTAATGTAACGTAACCGCAAGGACGCTAAGGCGCAAAGAATTTATATACTCTTCGCGCCTTAGCGTCCTTGCGGTTTATGTAATAAAGTAAATCTAGCGCAACGCTTCCAGTAAAATTTCGGCAGGATGTTTGGCTTTGCGGGAAGTGCCATCTTTAATCTGGTGACGGCATGACGTACCCGGTGCGGCTATGATAACTTCCTCAGGCTGCTGCCGAACGGTCGGGAAAAGGACTAACTCACCCACTTTCATCGATACGTCGTAATGTTCTGCTTCGTAGCCAAACGAACCAGCCATACCACAGCACCCAGAGGGTATCAGTTGAACCGAATAGTTTTTGGGCAAGGAAAGCGCTTTTTTACCAGGTACCAGCGACGAGACCGCTTTTTGCTGACAGTGACCGTGCAGTTTAATCACTCGGGTTTCGTCCGTAAACTGATCGGCCCGGATACGTCCGGCATCAACTTCGCGGGCAATAAATTCTTCAAAAGTCAGGGTGTTTGCGGCCAGTTTTTTGGCATCTTCTACCAACGACTCGTCAACCAGTTCGGGGTATTCATCGCGGAACGTCAGAATTGCCGATGGTTCCAGACCAACCAATGGGGTTTCTGACGTAACGACATCTTTTAACAGCCGAATGTTCTTCTCCGCCAGCGTTTTTGCGTATTTCAGCATCCCTTTCGACAGCGCAGCCCGACCACTTTCACCATGCTCAGGAATAATAACCTGATAGCCTAACCGCTCGAATAATTGAATCGCCTTCTGCCCAACTTCGACATCATTGAAATTGGTAAACTCGTCGCAAAAAAGAAGGAGCGAGCGGTTCGACGGGTCGGCGTGAGGAGCAGGGCGTGAGGAAGGCTGACGCAAGCTATTTTCACTCCTCGCACCTCGTTCCTCAGGCCTATTGCTAAACCATTTTTTTACCGTTGTATTGGCCATTAACGGCATCGTACGATCGGGGTGGAAACCAACGAGTCGGTTAGCAACACGCCGGAGAGCCGGGGTGCCCAGCACGCCATTCCAGGCCCAGGGGACAAGTGACGCAATGCCTGACAGTTTCGCAAAATTGGCAATGAGCCACGAACGGACCGGAACCCCGTTGGAATCGTAGTAATGCTGCAAAAACTCAGCTTTCAGCTTAGCCACGTCTACGTTCGATGGGCACTCATTTTTACAGCCTTTGCAGGATAGGCACAGATCGTAAACGTCTTTAATTTCTTTGTGGTCGAACCGATTTTCTTTCGTTGAATGCGTTAGCATTTCACGCAGAATGTTGGCCCGTGCCCGCGTTGTATCTTTTTCGTTGCGGGTGGCCATGTAACTGGGGCACATCGTTCCGCCCGATGCCTGCGTTTTCCGGCAATCGCCCGAACCGTTACATTGCTCGGCATGTTGCAAAACCGTTTGGTCTTTGTACCGGAAATACGTTTGGAAAGTAGGCGTTTGCTGACCGGCTTCGTACCGAAGAAATGTATCCATCGGTGGCGTTTCAACAATTTTGCCTGGGTTGAAAATGCCTTCCGGATCCCAGGTGTGTTTTAGCTGGCGCATCAGCTCATAGTTGTGCGCTCCCACCATTTGCGGGATGAACTCGCCCCGAAGCCGCCCGTCGCCATGTTCACCCGAAAGTGAACCGTCGTATTTTTTAACCAACGTGGCGATGTCTTCGGCAATTTGCCGATACTGACGATGTCCCTCAGCTGTTTTCAGATTGATGATTGGCCGCAGATGCAACTCCCCCGAACCCGCATGGGCATAGTACACCGAATGCATATTATGCTTGTGCATGATTTCGTTGAAGTCGCGGATGTAATCGGGTAAGTCGCGTACATCGACGGCGGTATCCTCAATTACCGCTACGGCTTTTTCGTCGCCGGGAAGGTTGCCCAGCAAGCCAAGGCCCGCCTTGCGCAACGCCCAGATCTTCTTGGTGTCTTCGCCAAACAGTAGCGGGTAATGGTAGCCCATGCCTGCCTCCTGCATTTCTGCAATCATGGCAGCTGCTATTGCTTCAACTTCGGCTTTGGTATCGCGCGACAGGTCAACAACCAGGATAATCGGGAAGTGATCGGTTGGTGTTTTCTGAACAAAGAAGCTGTTTTTCCGCTGTTCAGGGTTGGAGTCTGCCCGTTCGAGAATGATGTCGTCGATCAGTTCAACAGCGTAGGGTTTATACTTCAGCGCAATCAGCGTAGCTCGTAGCGATTCGTCGATGGAGTGACAATGGACGCATACCAAACCGCTTTCTTTCGGAGGTAGCGGAACCAGATTAAGCTTGATTTCGGTCAGAAAGCACAGCGTTCCTTCGGAGCCAGCAATAAACTTGGCCAGATTAAACGGCTCCCCACCTTCTGTGTATGGTTCCATGTCCAACAGCGCATCCAATGCATAGCCCGTATTTCGCCGTTCGATGGTTTTTTTGGGGAAGTTACGCCTGATTTCCTCCTTATTTTCAGGGTTTGATAGAATCGTGTTCGTTTTGAGCAGAATTTTATCAAGCAGTGTTGCCGACCCATTTTTACGACTTGCTTCACTAACTTGCTTGGTAAGTTCCCAACCACTCACTGGACCAAACTCAACCTCAGACCCATCGGCCAGCAATGCCTTTACAGCTAGTGTGTGTTCGCGGGTGGCCCGATAAACGACCGAGTTAGAACCACAGGAATTATTGCCGACCATACCCCCAATCATAGCCCGGTTGGCCGTTGAGGTTTCGGGGCCAAAATAAAGCCCGTATGGTTTTAAAAACAGGTTCAACTCATCCCTGACCACGCCCGGCTGAACCCGTACCCAACGCTCTTCTGGGTTGACTTCCAATATTTTGGTAAAATGTTTGGAGACGTCAACAACAATCCCGTTACCGACTACCTGACCTGCTAATGATGTACCCGCCGTGCGGGGAATTAAGGGTATTTTGTTCTGCCGGGCATACGCAATAAGTGCCTTTAAGTCCTCAATGGTTTTAGGGACAGCAACGGCTGTAGGCATCTCCCGATAGGCCGAAGCATCCGTAGCATATAAAGTTCTATGCGTAAAGTCATCGAAAAGGTCGCCGGTTAGCTGGCTGGCTAGATTTTTGAGAGGTTCGGCACTCATAAACGCGTAAAAACTACTTAGAGGAATCAGGCACTAAAAAACTTAGGCAAAATTAACTGTAAATAATGCATAATCGGGCCATCGCTTTTAAAAAATATCGACCAGGTATTTGCCGGAAAAAGTAAAATATAACTTCGAATATTCCTTTGCTAACGTGCTGATTTATAGAAAGTAACTTTAAGTCGACAAGCGCTTTGATGCAGGGAAAGTATAACATGTAATCCTGTGTTTAAGGAATTTTATGATACAATATTGACGGCAATCTCCTAAATTTTAACCGGCTACAATTTGTATTTTATGCTTAACCTTATGTAATTCGCCAAATGGTTCAGGTTTAATTCTAAAAAATCCTGCCAGGTTTCTAAATTTTGCAGAATAAGTATATTTATCTTGTAAATTCGTTACCTTAAGGTAGGCGACATTGTAGAATCTTAACTAAAACCTAATAAATTACCTATCTCTAAATTTTACTGTAAACCTATGATGGACAAATCCTACAAAATTAACCGCTTCGGTGAGTACGTAGGTCAGGTTGGGAAACCCCAACCCCAGTTAGTCAGACAGAATTCCCTGTTGGGGTTTTTGTCGGTGCTGGTAATGCTGCTGCTGTTGGGTAACTCAGCAGCCTGGGCGCAAGGGCGCACCGTAACGGGAAGAGTTACAGATCCTTCAGGCAGTGGCTTGCCTGGAGTAAGTGTGCAAATTAAAGGCACACAACGTGGTACGAATACGGACGCCGATGGGAAGTATTCGCTGGCGAACGTGCCTGATAATGCTACGCTCGTGATGAGCTTTATTGGCTATACTAGCCAGGAAGTAGCTGTTGGTGCCCGCTCGACGGTAGACATCAAATTGTCGGACGACACAAAAGCACTTGAAGAAGTTGTGGTTGTAGGGTATGGTACCGCCAAGCGGAAAGATTTGACGGGTTCTGTTACGCAGGTCACTTCCAAAGATTTCAATGCCGGTGTAAACCCCAACCCACTACAGGCTATTCAGGGTAAAGTAGCGGGTTTGGTTATTACATCGCCCTCTGGCGATCCGACCCAGTCACCAACGGTTCGTTTGCGTGGTTATACTTCATTGGCTGGTGGTTCCGACCCACTGTATGTAGTGGATGGTATGATTGGGGTTCCCATCACTACCATTTCTCCTGCCGATATCGAGTCGATGGATGTATTAAAAGATGCCTCTGCTGCTGCTATTTATGGTTCGCGGGCGGCTAACGGCGTCATCCTCATCACCACCAAGCGTGGGAAGTCGGGTAAAACAACGGTTACGTTCAATAACTATGTAGGTGTATCTACGATTTCGAAAACGTATGACATGCTGGATGCTCAAGGCTATCGGGATGCCGTTACGCAGATCAAAGGCGCGGCCTCATTAAATGATAAGCAGCGTTTTCCAGATGGAAATTACAATACGAACTGGACGAAGGAAGTTACACAGAATGCATTCATTAACAACCACGATCTCGCTATTGCGGGTGGTTCGCCAGCCTTCAGCTATCGGGGTTCGCTCAGCTATATCAATCAGAACGGGATCATCAGAAAAACGGGGCTGGATCGCCTAACCGGCCGTATCAATCTCGATCAGAAATCGTTTGACAACCGACTGAACGTCCAGTACAATCTGTCCTATACTGAAACGAACAAGAATTATGATAATGGCTTCTTTGGCCGTGCCCTAACTTTCCTGCCAACATTGCCGGTTCGCAACCCAGATGGATCTTATTATGAAGTAGGGGGTAGTTTTGACCTCTTCAACCCGGTTGCCATGATGGAGAACGTTGTCAACAACGGCGTTCAGCGGTATTTGCAGGGCGGTATGAATTTGCGCTACGAGGTACTGGATGGATTAACATTGGGCGTTAGTGGCCAGATCCAGCGGGATAACACCGTCGGTAACTTCTACACAAATCCAGCCATCAAAGCATTTGCCGCTAACAATGGTCGTGCAGGCCGGTCTTACACCGAGTCAAACACGAAATTGTTGGAACTCACGGCTAACTACACCAAAGGATTTGGCAGTCAGAATAGCAACTACTCGTTATTGGCAGGTTATTCATACCAGAATTTTGATAACGATGGCTTTCAGGCAGCCAACTCGGGTTTCGTAACGAGCGATATCACGTATAATAACCTGGGCTTAGGCTCTGGTACGCTGGTTAGTCCTGCTAACAACTATGCTACCTCATACCATAATAACTCGAAATTGATTTCCTTCTTTGGTCGGGCCACGCTGAATATGAATGACCGGTACAACCTTACGGCAACTCTTCGTCGGGACGGCAGTTCTAAATTCGGTGCGAACAACAAATGGGGTATGTTTCCTTCGGTGGGTTTAGGCTGGACCATTACCAACGAGTCGTTCTTCCCAAAGAGCAACACACTTAACTTCCTGAAACTTCGTGCTGGTTGGGGACAAACAGGTAACTCAGAAGGGGTTGCTGCCTATAATTCGATCCAGTTGTATGGTCAGAAAGGTACTTACTATGATGGGAAATTGGGTGATTTTCTGCCAGGCTATGGTATCACACAGAACGCTAACCCAAACCTGAAATGGGAAGTACTGACGACAGCAAATGTTGGTTTGGATTTTCAACTAATCGGTGGCCGTTTTTCGGGTACAGTAGAATATTACAATAAGTTAACCAAAGACATGTTGTACCTCTATTCTGTACCTGCTGATGGTATTACGTATTTTACCAACCAAATTCTGGCCAATGTAGGCTCGATGCGGAACAGTGGGTTTGAATTATCGTTTGGGGGCGATATAATCCAGAAAGGTGATTTCTCCTGGAATGCACGGGTTGTAGGTGCCTATAACAAAAACACAGTTGTTTCGCTGTCAAATGATCAGTTTAGTACTGGGCTGGTGCGGTTTAACCCCTTTAATGGTCGGGGCCTGTCCGATGTGTTTGCTTCTTATTTGGCACCTGGTCAGCCATTGGGTGAGTTCAATAACGTACCTACGTTTACAGGGAGCTACTCAGCAGATGGTCAGCCATTATTGAAACCGGCAACTGGCGATACACCAGTGGTGGATTATAAAAATTCAGATGCGGCTGCAGCTGTCAATGCTGGAAGTCCATTAATGCAGGGTAATCCACAGCCCTTCCTGAATGCGTCGTATATTAACACATTCCGCTACAAAGGGTTCGATGTGTATTTCCAATTGCGCGGAACGTTTGGTAACACCATCCTGAATGCTATCCGGTCGAACCTGTTAATTCCAGGGTCAATTCTGGAAACCAATATGCTGAAAGGTGTAACGGATCTGCCTAAAAACTACGGTGTAAACGTACTGTCGACCAACTGGCTGGAAAGCGGTTCATTTGTTCGGTTCGATAACTGGCAGGTTGGCTACAACATTCCGTTGCCTACCAGCAAGTACATTTCAAACGCCCGCATTTATGTTGGTGGTAATAACCTGTTTGTTATTACCAAATACAAAGGTGTCGACCCTGAACTACAGGTAAAGGCTGATTTACAAGCGGGATCACAAGCACCTAATACGATTGGTGTAGATGGAGGTGGATATGGTAATACCGTTTATCCTAAAACCCGTTCGTTCCAGTTGGGCCTTAATCTGACCTTCTAAATTGCTTTTGGTTCACAAATCGACTATTCGTCAAAGAATAGTCGATTTGGTAAATTTTTTAGTTGACAAATCGTTAGAATCACATCCTGTGACTAACACTGTAACTAGTTAATTATCAAAAACTTCGATGAAACAAATAACTATAAAAGTGCTTTTGGGCTGCTCGGCATTGATGCTGGTAGGACAATCCTGCACAGACCTTAGTGAGACTACCTATGATGTTATCCCAACCAGTGGAAGCTTTGGAAGCACGGCCGCTCAACAGGCCGCGCTTATTGGGCCACTCTATAATGGTCTGGGTGACTATTATGGGAACATGTCGAACCTGAACACGACCACAGACGAGCAGATTGTTCCAACCCGGGGTGGCGACTGGAAAGACGGTGACAACTGGAAACGGTTATATCAACACACCTGGGATCCTGTTACAGATAACGGCCAGTTCAATGGACCCTGGTCCTGGTGTTATAACAACATCACGTCTATCAACCAACAGTTGGGGACAATTACGGATGCTAATACCAAGGCTGAGTTACGGGCTTTGCGGGCGTTCTTCCACTATCAGGCGATGGATTTGTTTGGGAATGTAATTATCTCTGATGCTGTTACATCGGCTTCACCGAAGCAAAGTACACGGGCTGAAGTGTTCGCCTGGGTTGAGAAAGAGTTACTGGCTGTATATCCAACCCTGAGCGATGAGCCTCGTGGTTCGTATTATGGCCGTATGAACAAATGGGTAGCCGATATGATTCTGGCTAAACTGTATCTGAACGCGCAAGTGTATACAGGTACAGCTCGCTGGGCCGACGCGATTACCCGTTGCGATAACATCATCAAATCAGGTAAATTCCAGATTGCTGGTGATTACTTCAGCAACTTCGTGACCCAGAATCAAAACTCTACGGAAACCATTCTGGCAACTCCCTTTGACAAATCGAAGCGGACTGGATTTAACGTGCAAATGAAGACCCTTCACTACCTGAATCAGTTGACCTATAACCTGGGAACAGCTCCCTGGAATGGTTGGGCAACGGTAACGGAGTTTTATAATTCATTTGATGATAAAGACATCCGGAAAAAGCAATGGATTGTTGGTCAGCAGTATGATGCCGCTGGTAAGCCACTAATGGATGATGCACTACCCATGGTATTCCGTCCGGAAGTTGAATCATTTGTGTTCGATGCAGGCGCAAATGGTCGTCTGGCAGGTGCTCGTAGCCAG
This sequence comes from Spirosoma aerolatum, assembly GCF_002056795.1. Taxonomy (NCBI): domain Bacteria; kingdom Pseudomonadati; phylum Bacteroidota; class Cytophagia; order Cytophagales; family Cytophagaceae; genus Spirosoma; species Spirosoma aerolatum. The sequence goes on from NZ_CP020104.1 coordinate 219,270, forward strand.
AAATACCAGATTCAGGCAAATAATACGTTCACCGATCAGGATAATGACTTTGTTATCTACCGTCTGGCTGACGTGTATATGATGCGTGGTGAAGCGAAATTCCGGTTAGGTCAAACGGCCGACGCGCTTGCCGATTTCAACATCATCCGTGCTCGGGCCGGCATGCCTAACTACACGACGTTGACCCTCGACGAAATTCTGGCTGAACGTGGCCGTGAATTGGCGTGGGAGCAACACCGTCGCCAGGACCTGATTCGTTTCGGTCAGTTTACGAAGGCATGGCGCTTTAAACCTGCGTCGCAGGATTACCGTCAATTGTTCCCGATTCCAAAAGATCAGTTGTCGCTGAACCCGAATCTGAAGCAAAATCCAGGGTATTAATCACTAGTTTGATTGAAACAAAAAAGCAAGCTTTCTGGGCTTGCTTTTTTGTTTTTATTGACTGATTAAAAGCCTTTTAATTGGGCTTCTATGCTTAATCTACGCACATAATTCGTTACATTTGCAGTCCATTTTTAGAGAAGGTTTACCGTTGTTCATACTTCTTGTTTTTGGTAAAAATACGTTCTTTAAATTCCGTGCTTGTGCTAAGTCGCATTAGTCTATTCATCATGGTAGCTGGTCTGTTTGCCAGTTGCCGTTCAGGTCAGCAAACACCCTCAGATCCGCTCTTTCAAAAGTTGACCGCCGACCAAACGCAGGTCAACTTTGCCAATACAGTTACGGACGACAAGGATTTTAACATCTTCAATTACCGCAATTTCTACAATGGCGGGGGCGTGGCGATTGGCGATATAAATAACGATGGCTTTTCAGACGTGTTCCTGATTGCGAACATGGGTGATAATAAACTGTACCTCAATAAAGGTAACAAGAGCACAGGGGGAATTCAATTTGAGGATGTAACGGCCAAGGCGGGTGTAGCCGGAAAAAGAGCCTGGAGTACAGGAGCTACCTTTGCCGATGTCAATGGCGACGGCCGCCTGGATCTATACGTATGCAATGCGGGTATCCGCGATGGTGACGACCGGGCCAACGAACTCTTTATCAACAATGGGAATGATGCGAATGGCGTTCCTACGTTTACGGAGCAAGCCGTTCAGTACGGGTTAGCTGATAAAGGTTTTTCGACACACGCGGCCTTTTTCGACTACGATCGCGATGGCGATCTGGATATGTACCTGCTCAACAACAGCTTTATGCCCGTAGGGAAGCTGGCGTATGCAAACCTGCGGGCACAGCGCGATTCGTTGGGCGGGCACAAGCTATTCAGGAATATGATGGTGGAGCAGGGAGCGCGGAGCACGGAACATGATGTTAACACCTTGCATACTGCCCCCAACTTTATCGATGTTTCCGAGAAGGCGGGTATTTATGGTAGCTTGATTGGTTTTGGGCTGGGAATTACCATTGGTGACGTAAACGATGATAACTGGCTGGACATTTATATATCCAACGACTTTTACGAGCGCGATTACCTCTATATCAATAACCACGACGGCACATTTCGGGAGTCGATTAAGGAAACCATGCCCCATACGAGCCTGTCCTCAATGGGAGCCGATATTGCCGATGTAAATAACGATGGCAGGCTGGATATTTTCATTACGGATATGCTGCCGGGTAATGATCGTCGGCTTAAGAAAACATCGACGTTCGAAGGGCATGATCTGGAACAGATAAAAGTAGGCCGTGATTTCCATTATCAGTTCATGCAAAACATGCTACATCTGAATCAGGGAAACCAATCTGCCAACAACGGTCTGCCTACGTTCAGTGAAGTGGCCCGGTTTGCGGGCGTTCATGCCACCGACTGGAGCTGGGGCGCTCTGATTTTCGACATGGACAATGATGGCCTGAAAGATGTGTTTGTCGCTAATGGAATAGCCAAAGACGTAACCGATCAGGATTTCGTCAACTTCCTGGCCGACCGCGAAAATATGGCGCAGATTGCCCGGCAACGTGCCTTCAATTTCAAAGATTTTCTGGACAAGGCACCCTCCGAAGCTGTTCCAAACTATGCGTTCCATAACGACGGTAATCTGCACTTCACTAATAAAGCCTTCGATTGGGGACTTTCGGAGCCTGATTTTTCGAACGGGGCTGCCTATGGTGATTTGGATAATGACGGAGATCTGGATCTGATTGTCAATAATGTGAATGCGCCCGTTGCCATCTACCAGAACCTGTCCATTGAAAAACATAAAACCAACTACCTGAAGGTAAAACTGGAAGGTATAGGATTTAATCGAAATGCCATTGGGACAAGAGTTTATGCGTATCAGGGTGGACAGGAGCAATTGCTGCAACAGATGCCCAACCGGGGCTTTGAGTCGTCGGTCGATTTGAATATGCTATTTGGATTCGGGAATAAGGACAAGATTGACTCAGTGAAAGTGATTTGGCCAGATGACCGAATGCAGGTTATTCGCCAGCCAAAGGTTAATCAGTTACTTACCCTTCGTCAGCAGGAGGCTTCTCAAACCTGGAAACCCTCACCGATTACGCCAAATCCTGTTTTCCGAGATAATACAGCCGCTTCAGGCCTGAATTTCGTGCATACTGAAAGCAATTTTGTTGATTATAACCGCGATGCGCTTTTAAAGCAACAGCAGTCGACTCAGGGGCCAGCTTTAGCCACTGGCGATGTGAACGGTGATGGCCTCGATGATGTTTTTTTGGGCGGGGCTAGTGGACACTCAGCACAATTGTTTCTGCAACAGCCTATTGGTAAGTTCGTTGATAAAACTCCGGCGGTGATGCGTCAGGATACAACGTATGAGGCTGTCGATGCTGTTTTGTTCGATGCCGATGGAGATAAGGATCTGGATTTATACGTAGTGTCGGGCAGTAATGAATTTGACAACGAAGCCGAAGAGTTAGTAGATCGCTTGTATCTAAATGATGGAAAAGGTGGGTTTACACGCTCCGAATCAGGATTGCCAAATCTGAAAGCCAGTGGTTCCTGCGTAGCCGCAGCCGATTTTGATCAGGATGGTGATATCGATTTGTTTGTCGGCTCCCGGCTAATTCCGGGCCAGTATGGACGTGATCCGGCCAGCTATCTACTCACAAACGATGGGACCGGAAATTTCAAAAATTATACAAAACGGTTTTTGCCCGATGCCGAGCGGTTAGGTATGGTAACCTCGGCTACCTGGGCCGATCTAAATGGCGATAAATATCCCGAGCTGATCGTTGTGGGCGATTGGGAACCGGTTCGGGTTTTTGAAAACAAACGGGGGAAACTTGCTCAAAATCAGGAGATGGCAATCAAAAATGAGCAGGGAGAGCCGATAAAAACGAATGGATGGTGGAATTGCGTCACCGCTGGCGATGCCGATGGCGATGGCGACCTGGATCTGGTTGTGGGCAATTTGGGTTTAAACTCCCGCATTAAAGCGACACAAACGACCCCGGCAGAAATTTACGTCGGTGATTTCGACCACAACGGAACGCTGGAGCAAATCATCAACTGCGCCGACGAAACCGGCGAGCTATACCCAATGGTGCTTAAGGGCGATTTGCAGAAAGAAATGCCTACCATCAAAAAGAAATTTGTGAAGTTTGGCGATTACGCAGGCAAAAAGATAACTGAGATTCTGGATGAAGACCAGTTAAAACAGGCTCTCGTCAAGCAGGCATTTACGGCCCAAACGATGTTGTTGATCAATGATGGAAAAGGTAAACTTATGGCCCAGGTTTTACCAAACGAAGCGCAGTTTTCGCCTGTGTGTGGTGTGGTCTTTGCAGACTATGACCATGATGGCCGAACCGATTTAGTGCTAACGGGCAATTTTCTGGACGTACTCCCTGAAATCGGCCGCTATGATGCCAACTTTGGTGTGGTATTAAAAAATAAAGGTAAAGCCGCCAACGGGACAATCAGCTACGATTTTATTAATCCGGCCCAATCAGGATTTTTTGTGCGTGGGCAGGTCCGGCATATGGCCCGACTGACGCAAGGCCAACTCATCCTGGCTAAAAATAACGACCGGGCACAAATATTTTTAATGAAGTAATTAGAAGTGAGGAGCGAGGAGTGAGCATGCGGACGCAAGCTTTTTTCGCGTCCGCATGCTCACTCCTCGCTCCTCGCTCCTCGCTCCTAACAAGATGAAATGTATAGCTTTATTTCTGACGGCAGGTGCATTAGCGCTGGCCGGTTGTCATTCCTTTCAATCCGAGAAGACGTTATTTCAATCCCTCGATTCTACGCAAACGGGCGTCGACTTTGTCAATCACCTCGTTCCTACGGAGAAGCTCAACATTCTGGATTATCTGTACTTCTACAATGGCGGGGGCGTATCGGCAGGTGATATCAACAACGATGGTCTGACCGATCTGTATTTTGTATCCAATCAGGGAAAGAATAAGCTGTATCTGAACAAGGGCAATTTGAAGTTCGAGGATATTACCGAAAAAGCAGGTGTAGAAGGGTTTTCCGACTGGCAGACGGGCTCGACGATGGCCGATGTGAACGGCGATGGGTTTCTGGATATTTACGTTTGTGCTGTTGGTAATTTCCGTGGGCTGGAGGGTTCAAACGAACTGTACATCAACAATGGCGATGGTACGTTTACCGAGAAAGCAGCCGATTATGGTCTCGATTTTACGGGTTTTTCGACTCAGGCAGCTTTCTTTGACTACGACCACGACGGCGACCTGGACTGTTACCTGCTTAACCATGCCGTACATACTTCCCGTAGCTACGACCGTGTATCAGCTCGAAATCTCCGACACAACGAGTCGGGTGATTACCTGTATAGAAACTTGAGCGTGGAGCAGGGCGCACGGCGCAAGGAGCAAAAAACTGGCGGTGCACCCCGCTTCATAAACGTAAGTGAGCAGGCGGGTATTTATGGCGCTGCCATGGGCTATGGGCTGGGGATTTCGGTAGCCGACATGAACAACGATGGATGGGAAGATCTGTATGTTTCCAACGATTTTCACGAAGACGATTATTACTACATCAACAATCAGAACGGTACATTTACTGAAAGCGTTAAAAAGTCGTTTCAGCACGTCAGTCGGTTTTCGATGGGTAACGACATTGGCGATGTCAACAATGATGGGTTTGCCGATGTGGTAACGCTCGATATGTATCCCGAAGACGAAACCGTCGAAAAATCATCTCTGGGCGAAGACCCTATTGATATTTACCTCTATAAACTGGCTTATGGCTACATGAACCAGTACAGCCGGAACTGTTTGCAGCTCAATCTGTCGGGCAGGAAGTTTATGGAAGTGGGGGCTATGGCTGGTATTGCTGCTACTGATTGGAGCTGGTCGCCATTGCTGGCCGATTACGATAATGATGGCATCAAAGACCTATTCATCAGTAATGGGATTGTTCACCGACCCAATAACCTTGATTATGTAAAATTTGCCGCCGACGATTCGCTGCGGTATGCGATGGAAACCTCGCGGTCGCTGGACGAACGGGCTATCAAACTGATGCCGGACGGTAAGGTGCATAACTACCTGTATCGGGGAACGTCGTCGCTGCGGTTCGATGATAAATCGAAAGATTGGGGGTTCGAAGCACCAACCTACTCGAATGGAGCCGCCTATGCCGACCTGGATAACGATGGTGATCTGGATCTGATTACCAATAATATTGATGATCCTGCCGGAATCTATCGCAACGATGCGAGCACCATTTTCCCGGACAATAAGCATCTGACAGTTCGATTAAAGGGGACTGCTCCAAATACATTCGGGGTTGGTGGCAAGGTAATTCTGAAATATGGCGGCCAAGCGCACGGCGATACGATCCAGGTACAGCAACTGATGCCAACGCGTGGCTTCGAATCGTCCGTAGCTCCAGAACTGCTCTTTGGTGTAGGCAGCCATGATTTGATCGACTCGCTCATTGTGATCTGGCCGAACCAGCAGATGGAAGTGCGAACGAACGTAAAAACCAATCAGTTACTAACCCTAAACCAGTCGGATGCCCGGCTCGATGGTACTCGCTATCGCTACACAATGTCGGCTACACAGCCTCTTTTTGCCGATATAACGACGGCCGATTCCATTCCCTACCAGCATAAAGAAAACAAAGAATATTTCGATTACGTCCGGGAACCATTGATTCCGTTCCAGGTGTCTACCGAAGGCCCTCATCTGGCCGTTGGGGATGTCAATGGCGATGGGCTGGACGATATTTATGCCGGAGGGGCCAAATGGCAGCCGGGAAGCTTATTGATTCAGCAGCCTAACGGCCGATTCGTCCCAATGGCACAACCTGATTTCGTTAAAGACTCAACGTACGAAGATGTAGACGCGGCCTTCTTTGATGCCGATGGCGATAAAGACCTGGACCTGTACGTCGTGTCGGGTGGGAACGAGTTTTACGACAAAATGCCGGAACAGTTCGATCGCTTGTATCTGAATGATGGTCAGGGCCATTTCAGTCGCTCGGTAAATGCCCTACCTCCCATGTACGATAATAAGAGCTGCGTTCGGCCCTATGATATCGACAAGGATGGTGATCTGGATTTGTTTGTCGGTGGGCGCGTCGTTGGATTTGGCTATGGAAAATTGCCGAACTCCTATCTGCTCATTAACGATGGCAAAGGCCATTTCTCCGATCAAACCGAACGATTATCGGTCGGGCTCCGTAAAGCCGGCATGATAACCGATGCAGTTTGGACCGATTACGATGGCGATAAAGATGCCGACCTGATTGTAGCAGGCGACTGGATGCCTGTCCGTATTTTTGCCAATACCGATGGCAAGTTTGAGGAGATCAAATCAATTACAGCCGACGAAACCCCGCTAAGTGGTTTTTATCAACGTATTGTAGCGGCTGATTTCGACAAAGATGGGGATATGGACCTTATCGCTGGCAATCTGGGGACCAATACGAAACTGCAGAAAGCGCCCGAATCACAGCTACGTATGTGGGTAAAGGATGTGGATAATAACCAAAGTACTGAACAAATCATCGCTTACAACCGGGGCAAAGACTGGTATCCGCTGGCCTTTAAAGACGAGCTTGGTAAGCAGATGCCCAGCATTATCAACAAACGATTTACCGATTACGTATCATTTGCCGGAAAGCCGCTGCATGAAGTGATTACCGATAATGAGTTGAAGGATGCCGATGAGTTTACGGTAAATCAGTTCGCATCAGTTTATCTGGAAAATCAGAATGGTAAATTTGTTGTTCATCAACTGCCCATGATGGCACAGGTATCCAAGCTGTTTGCTTTTCAGGTAATTGATTTTGATCAGGACGGTGATCTCGACGTATTGGGAGGGGGTAATTTCTATAGCGTCAGTACGTATCAGGGGCGTTACGACGGCAGTTATGGACTTGTATTACGCAATGACGGCAAAGGTAATTTTGCCGCTTTGTCGCCGATAGATAGCGGTTTCCTGTTGAACGGCGAGATCCGGGATATTCGCTTGATCCGAACGTCGCAGGGATCACTCATCGCCGTTGCCCGAAATGGTAACGGAATACAGCTTTTTAAATCGCTGTTGTTAAAATGAGACGAATCAGGTATTGTATTTTTCGCCTTATTTTCTGTTAATTTTGTAGATAAGCATTCGCTGTCAAGAGCGGCTGGTGCTTTTTTAACTTGTTATTTATCCTATGAAATCTCTGTTGAACGTTGGCTGCCTACTGGTATGTTTACTAGTTGGATTTGCCGGTTGTCAAAAACCTGCTTCGCCAGCCGAATACAATGCCAAAGCCTCAAATGTCGTGTATTACAACTCGGCGTTGAACAAGTTGACCGAAGTCGTTATTCACGATATTTTTTCGCCCCCGGTTGCCAGCCGAATTTACTCCTACGCCAATCTGGCTGGTTATGAAGCGCTGGTTCCCTTCGATCCGCATTATGAGTCGCTGGGTGGTCAGTTGAAGCGATTTCAGGCCCCGCCAAAGCCAGAGGCAGGAAAAGAGTATTGCTTTCCACTGGCCAGCACGCGGGCTTTTCTGACCGTAGCGAGAGCCTTAACGTTTTCGGTCGATTTCTACGATCAATTCGAAAAGGACTTTTACGAGCAGTACAAAAAAGACGGTGTACCAGATGATGTGTACGAACGGTCGATGGCCTATGGTGAAGCCGTAGCCAAGCACGTTCTGGATTATGCCGCTAAAGATAGTTACAAGCAAACGCGGGGTTTCAAGCATACCGTTACAAATGAAGAAGGGAGTTGGGTCCCAACCCCACCGGCTTATATGGATGCGGCTGAGCCTCAGTGGAACAAACTTCGCTGTTGGGCTATGGATACCTGTAGTCAATTTATGCCTCCCCGTCCATTGCCATACAACCTGACCAAGGGAAGCCCCTACCAAAAAGAGCTTGAAGAGGTTTATAAAACTGGTCAAAATCTGGATAAAGAGAAGCAGGATATTGCTTACTTCTGGGACGATAATGCCTTTGTGATGAACGTAGCGGGCCATGTCATGTTTGCCAGTAAAAAAATGACGCCGGGTGGTCACTGGCTGGCCATTGCCCAAACGGTCGCTAAGCAGAAAAAGCTGAACATGATGCAAACCGTTGAAGCGTATACACTGACCTCTTTTGCCGTCAGCGACGGTTTTATTTCATGCTGGGACGAGAAGTACCGGAGCAAAACCGTTCGTCCCGAGACGGTCATCAACAAATACATCGACCCTAAATGGACGCCCTTTCTTCAGACTCCACCATTTCCTGAATATCCGAGTGGACACAGCGTTATTTCGACAGCAGCTGCTACCGTTTTGACTAGTCTGATGGGCGATCACATTGCTTTTACCGATTCAACAGAATTTCAATACGGCCATGGTGTTCGTTCGTTTTCTTCCATCCGGCAAGCAGCCGATGAAGCCTCAATCAGTCGTATGTATGGAGGTATCCATTACCGCGCTGCGTTAGTAAATGGACAGGTCGAAGGCGAAAATGTAGGGAAGTGGGTCATGCAAAAAATTCATACCCGTAAGTCTGCCATAGCCAGCCGATGACAGTTAAAAGTCTATTAAAAAATCCCCGCTTCTGAAAAGTGGGGATTTTTTTTGGAAATTGGTGATATGTAACCGTATTCCTAATCTTTTCGATTCACATGCTGCGATTTTTATTGTTGATCGTTACCACATTGGGCTTAAGGTCAAATACATTAGCTCAAGCTGACACGACACGAAAGCTATCTACGCCCCTGCAAACTTACCATTCGCTAAGTCGGTCGTCGGAAGATTCGACCCGATCGATTTTCAATTTTAAGGCGGCACCGATCTACGTCCGTACCACTCCTTTTTCAATTTATACGGGAGCTGGCAGCCCCAAAGATCGAATCGCACAGAATATTGAAATTGGAAAGTCGTTCAACGTGATTGATTTAGGTATTGCCTTCGGGAGAAACTCGTTACGCCCCGACACTACACTGTTTCTGGAAGGACGTGTGACGATGGATGTAGCGAACTACGGCATTTTCGCCAACGAAATGACCATTGGGGCAGGATGGGTTTTTGACAAACAAGGTAGCCTGATGCTTGAGCTGACCTACAGCATTATTGCTCAGATCGCCCCTAAAGTAGGCATTGGCCTTACAACAGGCTATTATGACTTCAGTAACGAACAGACCGACAGTTCGAAAACATTCTATGGGATTTATCTACGATTTGGCTTACTGCGCACCGACTCAGGTAGTTTGTTAGGCGGGATTATGCGAGGCCGTAGCCGTCCAGTGCGCGTTGGGCGTCCGCACCGACACGGACGATAAAAACGGATAAGGGCTATTTTGACTCTGTAAATAGTATTATTTTTAGCCCTTATTTCACCTATGATAGACTTATGATTAACAAACAACTACTATTTAGCGCTCTGCTGGCGTCAAGCGGATTGTTGCCCGTTGTGAAGGCTCAATCCGATCAGGCTGCCTGGCAACTTGTTGGTCAGAACATTAATCCTGCCAATTATTACGGAATCACAGTAGGTAATGGTATGATCGGCCTGGTGTCATCGCCCGAACCCATGAAGGTGAAAGATGTGGTGCTGAACGGAGCTTTTGATACGTATGGGCGTGGACGGGTGTCAAACATCCTGAAAGTGTTCAACTTCGCCAACATGAATCTGGATGTGGATGGGCAGCGCCTGACACCCAAAGAGATTGCCAATTATCGGCAGACGCTCGACATGCAGAAAGCCACTCTCACCACCACCTTCGATTACAAGGATAAAGTCAGTGTACGGCAAACCATGATGGCCCTACGACACCTGCCGTTTTCAGAATTGACAATGGTTGAGATAACCGCTAAAAAGGATTGTGAGATTATTCCGATGAGTGTGATCGAAACGCCTGAAAATCTGAAAGAAGTCAAAAATTTCTATTCAGAGATTGATCGCTCGCACGTTACCATTCGATTACTGACTTCTGTAGCCAAAAGCCCGACCGGACGTCATACGGTAGCTGCTTCTACCAGCTTTATCTTTGAAGAGCCTCATGGTCAGGAGCCCGACGTAATTCATGAAGATTGGGATTACAACATGCATCTGGCCAAGTTTAAGAAACGGTTGAAAGCGGGCGAAACCTATAAATTTAGCGTAGTGGGCTCTGTGTCGTCAACAGCCCATACCGCCGATCCGCACAATGAAGCCGAGCGATTGACGCTCTTTGCTGCCCTCGAACGCACCGAACGGCTACTTATGCGTCATAATGCCGAGTGGGTAAAACTCTGGCAAAGTGATATTGTTATTGAAGGCGATCCTGATGCCCAACGAGCCGTTCGGTCAGCACTTTATCATTTGTATTCGTTTGTACGCGAAGGAACAGGCTATAGTCTGTCACCAATGGGTCTTTCCGGGCTGGGTTATAACGGTCACGTGTTCTGGGATACTGAACTCTGGATGTACCCGGCTATTCTGGAGTTAAAACCCGAAATCGCCCGGTCGATCCTTGAGTATCGGTTCGAACGGATACCGATGGCCAAACAGAATGCCTTTAGTCATGGCTATGCCGGGGTTATGTTTCCATGGGAATCGGATGCCGATGGGCAGGAAGCTACACCTGTCTGGGCATTAACAGGCCCGTTCCAGCATCACATTACGGGTTGCGTCGGCTGGGCGTTCTGGAAATACTATCAGGTTACGAAGGATAAGGAATGGCTTCGGACACGGGGGTATCCTATGCTCAAAGAAGTAGCAGATTTCTGGGCCAGCCGGGTAGAGCGGGAAGGACCGGGTAAATACCATATCAACAATGTGATCGGGGCTAATGAATGGCAGGAAAATATCGATGATAACGCCTTTACCAACGGCATGGCCCGTACTTCGCTACAGTTTGCCATACAAGCGGCTCAGGATTTGGGGATAACGCCTAATCCTGACTGGAAGCAGGTAGCTGACAATATCCCGATTCTGAAATTTCCGGATGGTACGACAAAGGAAAATCGGACCTACGATGGGGTGCCGATCAAACAGGCTGACGTGAACCTGCTGGCCTATCCGCTTACGATTGTCAAAGACGAAGCCGCTATTCGAAAAGATTTAGCGTACTATGAACCTCGGTACTCGCCCGAAGGGCCGGCTATGGGTTGGTCGGTCTTGTCGACGTTGTACGCTCGCCTGGGCCAACCCGACAAAGCCTATGACTGGTTCGTGAAAAGTTATAAACCCAACGAAGTGCCTCCGTTCGGTGTCCTGTCCGAAACGGCAGGCGGAACGAACCCTTATTTTGCAACCGGGGCAGGAGGGATGTTACAGGCCGTGCTAAACGGTTTTGGGGGGCTGGATATAACGGATGCAGGTATTGTACAGCTCAAGACAAAGCTTCCGAAGAAATGGAAGTCGTTGACCATTAAAGGAGTTGGCCCGCAACTAAAAACAGTACAGGTTCGGTAAGAAAATGAACAATGAATAATGCAAATTAAATAATGGTATTTTCTCGGTCAGAGCGATAGCATTATTCAATTTGCATTATTCATTGTTCATGTTGCTTACCACTGTGCCATAGGCAGGTGGGACGACTGCAGTTCGAGCTGAACATCTTTTGAACCAATTGCCATTTTATTTAAAGCGATATAGATGGTTTTAACGGCATTTTCTATACGCTGCCATCCTTCTTCGCTCCGTAAATCGATACTAATCATGGTATTGTCATTCTGCGCCATAATGGTCAGATAGTTCATAGCACCAAGAATAACAGCCGAAACGGCCTGAGTATCTGCGCCTTTGACAAAAGACAGTTGACTAACCAGTCGGGTCATTTCTTCATCCTGGGCCCGTGTAGTAGTCGAGGCAATTGAGTCATTCTCAATCACGCTGGCTTTCAGAATTTCACGAGCAGCTTTGAAGGTACGAAAGTAACGGTAGGTTTGAATTACTTGACGATACCAGATTCGAGCAACATCTGATTCATGTAATGGACGGATTTGGTCTAATACAGCAGGGGTAAAGACCGGAAATAGTTTTCCCATCTTTACATAATATTCAAGTAGCCCTTCCATACCACCAAAATACCGGTAAATTAATACCTTACTGACATTAGCTTTTTCGGCTACCCGATTGACGCCAACGCCTTCTAAACCGTACTCCGCGATAACATCCTCTAACGCTTCAACGATGCGCTGAGTTGTTTTGGCGCGGTTCCGTCTAATTTTTTCATCTTTCTCCATAGTATCAGTATTCATCTGTAATTCACATACATGTCACCCCCTTTGACTAAAATCAACTGCGAAAGTCACTTTAGTAAACCAATATCTGCCGATTAATTAGTAAAATATTCAATTTTGCTGACTAAAATGGTAAACTAAGACTGTTAAAAGCCTATAATTATGTAATAACTTGGTGTATGGCTTTAAAAATATAGAGCTAATTATTTAAGGTTTTTTCAGTCAGGAATAGTCCTTGTTTTCTTTTTCCTTTTCCATATAATTTGGCTGATTATTATAGGATCTTACTTGTTGAAAAATTTATTCAAGCGAAGCTATTTTCAAATATAACTAATTATTGATTAATAAATTGTATTATATGGTAACAAATTAGCACAAAATGGCTATAAGATTAGTACTAGTTTGAAATTATTTACCAGTACGGGTTCATCAGTGAATTAACAACCCTCGTATACACTCCTCACGTCAGGTGTATCGATATGCCCACCAGATCAACACAGCCTGTAAAGGGAGCCGTAGCCAGCGGAGCCAAGCTGGAAATTTGATAAACTTAGCTGATGTTGCCATATAGACATTCGCTGGAAAAATAGCAATCAATAGGAAAATAAGGCCCCATGCCGATACCGATTGCGTGGCTCTAAAGAGTAAACCGATCCCCAAAATGATCTCCGCTATACCACTTATAGTAACCATAAACTGATGCGCTGGAATATAAGGAGGCATAATCGCCAGATACGTTCTGGGGTTCAGAAAATGATTGAGCCCGGCAACAATGTACACTAGGGACTGAGCGTAAAGACTGATGTGATTCATCCGCTTTTGAGCAGGCAATAGTGAATCAGGTATTACTGGACTTCCAGCATTCATACGTACATACGTATGAATGCTGGAAGTGGATTTCAAATTTATCTTTAATTGATTCTACGGCCTAATTAACTTAAGTTGTATGTCATAAGCTCGTTTCGAGGGCATACGCTAAGAGGAACAATACGATCTTGATTAGAAAACCGGCTTCCGTAATGGCATGAATCTTCTTAGGAATGCGCAGCGTGATCTGACTAAACGCCTGCTCAATCCGCTGGCGAACCCTCTTTTTGTAGCCTGCTTGCCAAGGCTGATCAGCCCGCTTGTTATTGCTCCTGCGTTGAATTTGAACATAGATATGCTCACACTCCGCATACAAGGCTTCCTGTTCATAATCCGTGTGGCCGGCATCACCAAACACCTCGCTACCCGTGGGCAACTCCAAATGCATCATTTGCAAAGCTGTTACATCGGCCACCGAACCCGGCAGCAGGAAAAATTGCACCGGTTCTTTATAGAAGGTAATAATGAGCTGAACCGCCCGGTGGCCCGGCTGAAAACCAAAAAAGAATCGCCGTTTGGAGGCAATTTTGCCCCGGTACTCTTCTCCCTTTACCAGACGGCAACGCCCAATCTGGATGTTGTCACAAACAGCCACCGGCAACGAATCAATCACATACTGGTCCGACACATTCAGGGCTTTGAACAAGTCGGCCAGATAGTAGAACAGTATACTCAAGGTATGAGCCAGTCGATGTAGCCGTCGATTGAAAGCAGGCTTTTTTTAGTATTATAAAATCATGACTATCAGATATTTAGAGCATAGCTGAAGCTTGATTGCCGCCGAAGAAGCGGGTCGATATGATAGCGGTCGTCAGCACAATACTATCGGGTACTTTTGGGCTGGTCTGAGGTTTACAGGAGCCAGGATGGTTAGTTTCCAGAAAGAACTCATCGAGAAAGTAGTAAATTACCAGTACTTTTTCGGACATAGCAAGAGCAGGTTATTTTGTTTTCGCACTTCAAAAGTACATTTGCTCGCGACTATGTCTTTTTTGTTTCGTTACATTAAGGTTGCCTCATGCACTTGAGTTAAGTATATTAATTTTCCATTCTTTTCAATTGGTCAAACCATTGATTTAGGTGACATATTTTCTGGAATTGTCACCTTTTTTTCTGCATATTATGTAGCAAAGGTTATTGGCAAACAAACAGACCAAGGATTTGATGGTTTGGGGTGGTCCAGTTTAGCGGCACACTGAACTGGCAAGTTTTGTGTAATATTCCTGCTCAAACTGTTCAGGGCTTTGGTAGCCCAGCGATGAATGCCTGCGCACTCGATTGTAGTGCATTTCAATATACCGCTCAGGCGGCTCTGTCGAAGATTTCGGTTCGCGCATTATCCACATTCAAGAACGTTCCCCCTTCTAATAGTTCCGCTTTCAAGCGGCCGCTTCGGCCTTTAGGTTTGATGGCTAGTAAGATCGAGCCTTTTGCGCGAGATAACTCAACGGCCATTTGTTTGAATGCCTGGTCAAATACACACGGTCCGCCGTTGCGTTCTTTTCTTCATGAGTACTTTTGGGGTTGTTCCCAAATGTGCCTAAAATCCGTCTCCAGTCAAATGTAGCAAGTCCATTGCTTAGTTTACTCACACTATCTTTTTTCACAAGGTTGATCTCTCACTCGAAAACATCCAGCCATTTATTTGGTTATTTAGGGATAATTTCTGGCGTTAGCGGGGGGCAGGCTGATATTATTGACTTATAGGCTCTACCAGAGCAGGCGTTTGCGCTTGGTAGACTAAAAATGGCCTAGCCGCAATTAATACCGATAAGGCTATCACTTCCAGGAAGTTTGGTTGGCTGTGAGCCCGTTAGATTAAATCATTACCTCTACATATGCTAGTGTACTTTTGCGTCAATTTTTGATATGTTTGTTGTATCTCAACCGTACGAATGAGTTCCTACAACCTCAATACACATCAGCTCCCCCTTCTGCCTAAAGCACCTACAGGTATAATTGGCCTGGATCAAATCACCCATGGTGGCCTGCCCAAAGGAAGGCCAACCCTGATCTGTGGGGAGGCAGGCTGCGGCAAAACCCTCTTCTCACTGGAGTTTATTGCTCGGGGAGCGCTGGAATTCAACGAGCCGGGGGTATTCATGGCGTTTGAAGAAAAAGCCGAGGAACTGGCTGCTAACGTGGCTTCCCTGGGCTTCGACCTTCGCCAGCTTCAGGCAGATCAACTCCTTAAAATTGATCACGTACACATCGACCGGAGCGAAATTGAGGAAACCGGCGAATATGACCTCAACGGCTTATTCATTCGCTTAGGTTACGCCATCGATACTATTGGGGCTAAACGGGTAGTGCTGGACACCATCGAAAACCTGTTTTCAAACCTGACCAATGAAGGGGTGCTGCGGAGTGAACTTCGACGGCTCTTCACCTGGCTGAAAGATAAGGGGGTAACTACTATTATTACGGCCGAAAAAGGCAACGGTAAATTAACTCGGCATGGTCTGGAGGAGTACGTTTCTGACTGCGTTATTCTGTTGGATCACCGGATCGACAATCAGATTTCGACTCGGTTACTACGAATCGTCAAATACCGAGGATCAGTACATGGTACCAACGAATATCCCTTTTTGATTGATAGTGATGGAATTTCGGTACTGCCCATTACCTCCCTCACGCTGGATCATCCGGTATCCAGCGAACGGCTTTCGTCGGGTATACCAGCGTTGGATCAAATGCTGGAAGGCAAAGGGTTTTTCAGAGGAAGCAGCATTCTGATTTCGGGAACGGCCGGAACGGGTAAAACCAGCCTGGCAGCCTCCTTCGTTCATGCGGCCTGTCAGCGTGGAGAACGGGCGCTTTATCTGGCCTTTGAAGAGTCGCCCCAGCAGATTTGCCGTAATATGCGGTCTATTGGAATGGATCTTCAGGGATATATTGATACGGGTCTATTGACTTTTCAGGCATCGCGTCCCACGCTGAATGGATTGGAAATGCATCTGGTAACGATTCATAAACTCGTAACCAGGTTTAAGCCGCAGATCGTTGTACTGGATCCGATCACAAATCTGGTTACGGTTGGCTCCATGCGTGAAGTGAGGGCTATGCTGATTCGGTTGATTGATTTCTTACAGGCCGAACAGATTACCGTTGTCTTTACGGCGCTTTCGCTGAACACAGTTATCAACGAACAGACCGACGAGGGAGTTTCATCGCTGGTAGATGCCTGGTTACTGGTACGGGATATAGAGTCGAACGGCGAGCGGAACCGAGGGCTGTATGTCATGAAATCCAGGGGTATGAAGCATTCAAATCAGGTGCGCGAGTTTGTCATTACCGACGAGGGACTGACTCTGATCGATGTGTATCTGGGTGCCGAAGGGGTATTGGTGGGATCGGCGCGGGAAGCGCAGCAGTTGCAGGAAGTTACGGGGGTTGCCCTGCGCGATCATGCGGTTTCGCGAAAAGATCGGGAAATTGAACGAAAACGGCTGGTGCTGGAATCGAAAATTGCCGGCCTGAAAGAAGAGTTTGAGTCGCTTCAGGAGGAACTCAATAAATCGTTTACGGAGGAGGAACTGCGCAAGGAAATCATGGAGCAGAACCGGGAGCAGCTCACCCGTAATCGGCATAGTGGCCAGTAAAGCGTATCCTTTAGTCTTACTTAATGAATGGATCAGCCAGAAGATGTTTGGGAATTACGGCTCTATGTAGCCGGCAAAACGGCTAAATCAGTAACAGCCCTGAACAATTTGAAGAAATACTGCGAAGAACATTTGCCGGGGAAGTATGTTATTGAAGTAATCGATCTGTTAGTGCAACCACAGCTAGCTGCTGGCGATCAGATTCTGGCCGTACCTACACTGGTAAAAAAAGTGCCTGAGCCTATCCGAAAGATTATTGGAGACTTATCCAATGAAGAGAAAGTGCTGGTGGGTTTAGATATTCGCTCGGCGAAGTAAGAAGGCTATGAGTGAACCATCAGAGGCTGCTGATCTTGAGTTGGAGGATCGCAATGATACGTATCAACTACGTTTGTTTGTCGCTGGCGCATCGAGCCATTCCGTTCGGGCCATTGCCAATATCAAACGCATTTGCGATACGCACCTGACAGGCCGATACTCGCTGGAAATAATTGATGTTTATCAGCAAAAACAGTTGGCCGAATCGGTACAATTGATTGCGTTGCCTTTATTGATCAAACAGGCTCCCTTGCCAGAACGCCGGTTCGTCGGTGATTTGTCTGATGCAGCTAAGGTAATCAAAGGATTAGGTATTATCAGTTGATGAATCCACCCAAAACATACGAGCAATTAGTTGCGGAAAATGATCTGTTGCGTATCCAGCTAGAAGAAGCGATGGAAACGATTCTGGCAATTCGTACGGGGCAGATCGATGCATTGGTGGTGGAAGGCAGTCAGGGACATGAACTCTACACGCTGAAAACCGCTGATCAGACATACCGGGTGTTCATCGAAACCATGCACGAAGGTGCTGTAACGCTCGACAGGCAGGGACTCATTCTCTATAGTAATTCTACCTTTGCGGCTATGGTCGGCCAGCCGCTCTCCAGCGTGATCGGGATTCCGTTTATCAACTGCATTGCTCCCGATTATCTGTCCATGTACAACGATTTTTTTGAGCAGAGCTGGCAAAATTCCACGAAGCAGGAAATGAGTTTGAAGCAGGGCGACAGTGACAGCGAACTTATTTGCTTCGTATCTGCCACGCCCCTGGTGCTGGATGAGGGTCCTTGCCTGAGCCTGATTCTGACCGACCTGACGCTCCAGAAACAAATGCAGGCTCAGCTAAAAATCAGTAATCAGCAACTGGTCAATCTGAATGCAACGCTGGTGTTGGCCAACCAGTCGCTGAATCGATTGAATCTGAACCTTAAACAGTTTACTTACATCGCCAGCCACGACTTGCAGGAACCTTTGCGTAAAGTGCAGCAATTTGGCGATCTGTTGAAAGAGCATTATAGCAGCCAGCTAGGCGATGGGGTAAATTATCTGGATCGGATGCAGTTGGCGGCAAGTCGAATGTCGACGCTGATTAAGGATCTGCTCAGTTATTCGCGTATTTCCACCAAACCAGAAGCCCTCCAGCCCGTTTCGCTTAACGAAGTAGTTAATCTGGCGTTGACTGATCTGGAGTTACGCATCCAGGAAACCAATGCCCGGATTGAGGTAGGTTCGCTGCCGATGGTTGTGGGCGATGCTTCTCAACTGGGGCAGTTATTTATGAATTTGTTGAGCAACGCCTTAAAATTTCGTCAGCCCGATGATGCGGCTGTTCCGCCCTTAATCCGTTTGGAGGCCAGCCGAATAGCGACTACCGATTTGCCCGCTTCCATAACCCCTACTGGTGTGGCTCAGGCATATTACCGCATTGATGTTTTAGACAATGGTATCGGTTTTGACGAAAAATACCTGGACCGCATCTTTCAGGTATTCCAGCGATTGCATGGCCGAAATGAATTTTCTGGAACTGGAATCGGATTGGCGATTTGTGAAAAGGTAGTGACCAATCATGGAGGAGCCATTACGGCAAGTAGCCAGGTAGGGCAGGGATCGGTATTTAGTGTGTACTTACCAGCCTGAACCATAAAATTAGAAAGGGCTATATATGGTTTGAGTACTCCTTTTGCCGTTTGATGATGCTATCTTTAAGCCTGTACCGAAGACTGGTTTATCAACAAATAAGCCCCACCGATGTTGATGAGGCTTACTAAGTTAGGTTGGCATTTCGGAAAGCACCTTTGAGTAACTTTCAATCAACAGTACGTGATTGAAGTTCAAAGAGTTGCGTCGATTATAAATTACAGTGAAAATTGATACTACCTGAAGTAGGTTAGCACCATAAGGCATGAATAGCTCTGCTTGTTGGTAGGTATACAAGCATGCGGTTCACTAAGTCTGAAAAGGTCCGGCTGGCCTACAACTCCCGACTGATTCGTTCGTTGTATAAATCGAGTTCGGTATCGGTGATGGCGGTTGAGTTGTGCTCTAATTCCATTAACGCGGCCCATTGTCGATCGCTTGTTGCTGCTGCAAAGGCTTCGAATCGGAGTTCGGTGGCAAGCCAACTTGTTGGAGATGGTTTATCGTCGGCTAGAGCAATCGCTACCAGCGAATCATAAATATCCCGGGCCTGAGCCTCGCACGATACCGACGACCAAAGGCTGGTGTAAGCATTACAAACTTCATCTAATTGGTCTGCACTGGCATTCCAGAAGCAGATAAGTGGCTGGCTGATACAGGCGTAAATTCGGATGGAATTCTGGCTCAGAAGCATATGGGCATGATTGTAATACGTATACTTCACGAATCATGCCAAACCGTATAAAACGATCTTATGTAAATACTATATATATATATTTATTGGCTTAATCTATTTGGAAGGTTATTCAGATATAAGATTAAATATGGTTAGGTAATGCATTGTTTATTAGAATTTTAGCTTGTTGAACGAATAAAAAAACGCTGACCCTAGCAGAATCAGCGTTTTGAACTATATGTCTACTTTACTACACTATTGTTAAAACTTTGTAATTGTTAATATTAAGGACAATAATCATACCAATCAGTAACATTATCGTATTGACTATCTGGCTGTTATGGTATTAGCAACACGGTTGATTGATTAGCGGCCACCCAGTGGGAATAAATAACCTACAGATAGCATCGCGTTTTGTGGCTTTGTCGTGCTACCATCTTCATGGTCGGCCATCAGATAATTATAACGTCCCTCAAGGAGTACTTTGCCAGTACCTGCCTGTATTGCAACGCCAACACCACCAGCTACGCCGTAAGAGAACCGTCCCTGGTCGCTCATATCAATGGCCTGCGATTCGCTCTGACCACCCTCCCGAACCGATATAGCTCCGCTTAGTACATACGTACCAACTGGCCCTGCATTGACAAAAAACCGCAGGTTAGGTTGGCCAAAGGCTACTTTCAATAACACAGGTACTTCTACCAGATTATATTTCAATTGCAGATAATCAGAGCCTAAAGCAAAACGGACGCCATACTGGCTGAACAGCACTTCTGGCTGCACTGAAAAGGTTGGGCCTCCAATATTGAACACAACTCCGCCGTGGAATCCCATAACACGCGCTAACTGTACGCCCTGGCCTACAGCTGTAGGGTCGGCTCCGCCTATTGTGCTCGAATTGCCGCCAAACCGTAAGCCTACATGAAAATTACTCTGGCGAGTGTAAGCTGGACGTGCAGGCGCAGCCGCAGCCGTTTCCTGATGACTGGTTACAGGTTGGGCAGAAGCCGGTCTAACTGGCTCTGAATACGTTGACTGAACAACAACCGGGGCTGTCGTTTCGGTAGTTGCCGGAGCAGGCGTTGCTTTTGAAGCGGTAATAGGTTTCTTCTCCGTCGGTGCGACTGTATGCATACCGTTTGGTCGGGTAGCTGTAGTCCGGGAAGCGGAGGCAACCGGCTTACGCACGGCTGGTTTCGGTTGTGCTGACAGACTGAGGGGCAGGATAGCCAGAGCGATTATCCAGAAATGATTCTTCATCGTTCATTCGTTTTCGTTGTTTTCGATTCGAAATTAGATGATGCTCCCAGATCGCGTACTTACGTCTCAGGTGAAGTGGTATTTTGACTGGTTCAACTGATTAAAAAGGTGATTGGACCAGCAAGAGGTTTGCAGCCAATAGGTTGAAGTATCCACTTAAGTAGCTGAAGAAGAAAGAGCAGAGTCTGTTAATAAGGTCTCATTTATTCAGAAGGCGGGTTTTCTCTAGGATAAGTCGGGTCAAAACGCCAGTACAAAGGCCAGCAAACGCACCTACGGCCCCCCAGCCAATATCTTCAAAGCTAAAGAATCGTGTTGGAATTAATAGCTGACCGGCCTCGGCTATTACTACTACAGCGACCAAAATAAGCCAGATCATAAACCAGCGGTAGATAGGTCGGGGATGAGACGTTGGTAATATGCCGCCGGTGAAGCCCATAAAAACGAAGGGCACGGCTGTTCGCAGGTTGCCATTGGCATGGTCATCGGTCCAGCGAGTCAACCAGGCGGGCATGAACCAAAGATGCCTAAAGTCATAATTGGGCTGCCAGCTTAAATATAGAACGAACACAACCCCTAGAAAGAGTAATAAATAAAGTATACGCATACGTGCTGGCATATGGAATAAATTAGCTGGTATGACCAAGCTTTGAGTTTACGAGTTTTCGGTGATTTGGCCAAAGCGCTGAAAAAGAAGCGAAAAATAGGCAATGTTCATAATTATCAATATAGGTAACTTTTTTGTTGACCTTTACTTGATAAAGTATATTGTAAGTTACGAATATTGTAAAAGTTCAAAATACGTATAAATTAAAATAGTCAATTATTTTTCATGTAGATACTGTTAATTATGTGACAATTTGCAAAAAGCATGGTCAAAGGTATATAGTAGAGAATAGTAAAACTACTTATATGGTTTATCTGCTTTTTGACGACTTGTACTTAAATGTTTCGTTTAATCTCAATTCTATTTGTATACCTATACAGCCTCTCTGTAACTGCCGAGCCAGCTTACCGACGTATATCAGGCTACGTTTTTGATCAGCAAACGGGAACTCCACTGGCGGGTGTAAATGTATATGTAGCTGATAATAAGGCAGGTACTGTAACTAATTCTGAAGGCCACTTCGCTATGTCGGTTGCAGCCGAGTCGATTGTATCCCTTACTTTCTCGTCGGTTGGCTTTGTGCCGAAAATCCAGACCATCCTACCTAAACAACAGGCAGAGATTACTGTATTTTTGACCTATGGGCAGCAGTTAGCTGAGCAGGTTGTTAAAGCTACTTCTGGTTCATCGATCAGCAATAATCCACAGATGAGCGCCATCAGTCTTTCGATGGAGCAACTTGGAAAAGTACCAGCATTGCTTGGCGAGAAAGACGTCATGAAATTACTGCAATTAATGCCTGGTGTACAAAAAGGCTCTGAAGGGAATGCCGGACTTTATGTTCGTGGTGGGGCTCCTGACCAAAACCTGATTTTGCTAGACAATGCACCTATTTATAATCCAAACCACTTGCTCGGCTTCTTTTCGGCCTTTAATGGCGATGCTTTAAAATGTGTTGATATGACCAAAGGTGGGTTTCCGGCACGATTTGGTGGACGGTTGTCATCGGTAATTGAATTAACCACAAAAGACGGGCAGACGGATCGCTTTCGTGGGGAGGCTTCTGCAGGGTTAGTAGCCTCAAGATTGACCCTAAGTGCGCCAATCGGTAAGTATGCATCATTTATGGTGGCTGGACGACGTACGTACTTAGATCTGCTTACGGGCCTTTTAGGCCAAAATACGGCGGATCAACCTGTGCTTAAAACGGCTTTCTTTGATCTCAATGCCAAGTTGACCATCCATGCTGGACCGGCCGATAAGGTATATATTAGTGGCTACACCAGTCAGGATAAGTTTACAAATGGCTCGGCCTTACAATCGAACCTACGCTGGACGAATGGAGCCGGAAGTATCCGCTGGAATCATCAGGGCCGCAAAGGAACGGTATCCGATCTGTCGCTGATCTACAGTCGCTACCAGATGGGTGTGCAGGACCAGAAAGCGCTGGAGCAAAGTAGCCAGAACACCTTTTATACGCTTAATTATCAGTCGTCCATTCAGGATGTCGGCCTTAAGTATGACCGTACGCATTATCTGAATGCGACTCACCAGATTCGTTTTGGAGGACAGCTTACCCACCATACATTCAATCCACAAGCTTATGTGAGCCTGAATGTAAACGAGCTGCCTAATCAGACTTCTGACCAGATGGTTACCGCAGCGGAAGCCGGAGCCTATATTGAACATAGCTGGAGTCCGGCCAATAAGTGGCGCTTTACCAGCGGCCTTCGACTTAGCGCTTATTCCGTTTTGGGCGGTTCAAGTACGACCGCAGAAACCAAAACGCGTCCCGACTCGTCAGCAACTGCGGTGTACATACGCCCTGAGCCTCGGTTGTCGATTGCCTACCGGGTTACGCCTTCGTTCTCGATCAAAGGATCGTATGCCCTGATGAATCAGTACCTGCATCTGCTATCCAGTACGGGTGTAGGTCTTTCTACCGATCTATGGGTACCAACGGTTAAGTCGATCAAGCCGCAGCAGTCGCAGCAGGTCGCGTTGGGTATGGCGAAAGATTTTTCGCAGTCGGGTCTGTCGTTGACGATTGAGGGCTACTACAAGAAAATGAGCAACCTGCTCAGCTATCGGGAGGGGGCCAGCTTTCTGTCGGCTGATGCACAGGGTAATGTCAATTCTGCGAAGTGGGTCGATAATGTAACCAGTGGTCAGGGGCGATCCTATGGAGCCGAAATTCTGCTTCAGAAGCAGGCAGGCCGGCTATCAGGCTGGATTGGCTATACACTTTCATGGACTGACTGGCAATTTGCTGAACTGAACGGAGGTAAGACATTTCATCCGCGTTATGACCGACGGCACGATGCCTCTATAGTAGGAATGTATGAACTAACGCCTGCTATCACTCTGTCGGCTAGCTGGGTATATGGTACCGGCAATTCGCTGACATTGCCCTTGTCCCGTTTTTCAGGATACTATGATCAGAAAGCGGTTGGGAGTCCGATTACTTCAAATGCCCTGTACGGATCTGGTTCGAATGTAAAGGAATATGGGGAACGGAATAGTTTTCAGTCCGAAGCTTACCATCGTCTTGATCTAAGTGCGCGTTTCACAAAAAAACGTGCTCGTACCGAGCGGGTGTGGGAGATAAGTGTCTATAATGCCTATAATCGGCACAATCCGTTTTTGTATTCGCTGGAAGGCAAAGCTCAGGAAAAAGGCCTCCCCTCAAAAACTGTTTTATATAAATATTCGCTCTTTCCGGCAATCCCCTCGTTAAGCTACACGATCCGGTTTTGATAAACACGTCAGCAACCAGTTAACCTCATTGTACTCATGATTTCTTTTATCAGGAAATGGCTATGGCTGTTTCTGTCAATTGCCTTATTTTCCTGTAATTCGATGCGTGAAGAGGTTGTGCCCCAAGAGCTATCCTCGCAGTCGACCAAATTGGTTGTTGACTGTTTTATTTCTCCGCAGGATTCTTTGCTAACGGCAAAAGTGAGTCGCTCACGCCCAATTCTGGACGATCAGTCGGCAAAAACAGTCGATATCTCTAATGCGACCGTTCTCCTGTCGGACGGAAGCAACTCCGTAAAACTGGTTTATAATGCACAACAGGGGATTTATAGTATAAAAGCCCAAAAACTGGTTATCCGGGAGGGGGGAACATATACATTAACGGTTTCGACACCCGATGGCAAACAGGTACTGGCCACAACAACGGTTCCCAAAGCGGTAGCTCTTAAATCGATACAGATTGACTCATCGCTTCAGGCTGGCGCTGTACAGAAAGATTTCCGGCTAATTGGGAACTGGCAGGCTGGGGCCGACACCTATTTCCGGGTGAAAGGTTCATTCCGGGGCATTCGCTATGGGGCTCCTGTCAATGCATCGTACGAGAGTCCTCAAATAATCCCCTTTCTGATGGCGACCAATTCCTTAGGTTTGGTCGAATGCCCGGCTAAAGCAGCAAGCTTACTGGCTTCTGCATCATTGGGAGATGGATCATTTAAAAAGCTGTATCGTTCTACCCAGATTACTATGAATTTACTCCATGTCGATGCGGCTTATTATGCCTATCATGTAAGGCTGGATCAGCAGTTACAGGCGAATAGTAATCCATTTGCTGAACCAGTTACGATTCCAACCAATATTCAGGGAGGACTTGGGTGTTTCGGTAGCTACAGCCAGACGGCGTTATCTATCATGATTAAATAGAAAGCTAGAAAACAGAACGCTGATTTTTATGATACTTATGATCTGTATTAATCATAAGTATCATAAAAATCAGCGTTCCATGTATTCAGGTTAATTCGTCTTTAGCGTTGCCAGAAAGCTCACGACATCCCGGATTTCCCGCTTGGTGAGCAGGTATTTCATATCGGGCATGCTCGATGGTGCATAGGTAGTTTTAGCGATCCTGTCTTTCTTGATTGTCAGATCAGGTTCATCCCCACTCTTCAGTACCAGTTCCGAATCGGTTTCTTTCTGTACAATGCCACTGAGCGTTTTGCCGTCCTTCAGTTCAATGGTAGCCGTGCCGAAGCCTGGAGCCAGCCGCGCACTTGGATTGACAACCGCTTCGAGTAACTGCTCCCGCGTCAGGCGACTAGCTACCCCATTGAGCCGGGGGCCGGCATTCCCACCCAGATCATCGTACGAATGGCAGCGGATACACTGAGCCGTTTGATGTCGGAAGAATATCCGCCGTCCTTTATCGGGTTCACCACCGTATAAACTACCTTGGTACGAGGCTAAAATAGCATCAGGCGATAGCTTTGCCATAATTGCTTTATGCTGTGCAATGAGTTGGGGCGATTTGGTTTCGGCAATGGCTTCTTCCAGTTCCAGACTCAGATCGACCGGAAGCTTGCCAGATGATAAGTCCGCTAACAGTTGATCGAAAATTGGTTTTGTATTGGCAACGGGTAATTTGCCCAGCGTTACCAGCGCAGCCTGTTTCTCTTCGGTCGAGTGCGTTTGCAGAACATCCTTCAATTGGGCTACCATTTGCTCTTTAGGCATGCTCGTTTTACCAATGAGATCCAGGGCCGCAACGCGTACCCGTTTGTCCTTATCGGCCAGAGCCGTTTCGATAGCGGTGCCGATTTGTTTATCGTTCAGAGCTGCCAGTGCCCGAAGAGCCTCCTCGCGAATCTCAGCATCACCGTCGTTTTTCAAACGATCCAATAGCACCGGACTTGCCGTGTTTAACGATAATTTGCTGATAGCCCGAATAGCGCTTTTACGAATAGGAGCGGCTGAATTCGTGGCCATTGCGGTGTATAAACTCGCTGATTGGGTCTTCAAAACAGACAGATCACGGGTTATTGGGCCTCTATAGCGACCATCGACTCGGTCGAGCAGCGATGGTTTTGCCCAGGTGCTCAAAGCATCCATAGCTTCGGCACGTAAGGCAACAGGGTTTCCTTCGCCATTGGCATAACCAATCAGGTTCTGCATGGCATCGGCCGTTCCGACTCGCAGATTAGCGTTAATAGCCCGGCGAATAAGTGGTTCGTTGGAGAACTTCGTTTTGGTCAGTACGTTACCCAATGCCGGTAGTGCCTGCGGAATCGATAGATCGTCATTGATACCACGCGCGGCTTCAGTTACGACAAATTCATCGCTGTCGTTCAGGAAGTTGGCGATGCCCGGATTCTGCATTCGGCGTAGGGCTACGACGGCCGCAATACGAACCGCTTTCGACGGATGACTCGACAAAGCAATGATTGGTTCGGCCTTACCGATACGGGCCAGCGCCAGACTACCCGCATGGCGGATGTAGGTGTCTTCGTCTTTGTTGGCTTCGAGCAGTGAAATCAACGGTTGGATGGCTGGTGCATAAGCAATTCGTCCTAGAGCTTCGGCGGCAAAGAAACGTGTACGTGCATTCTCATCGTTCAGCATTGGAACCAGTGCCGAACCTGCGGCTGCGTAGCGAATGTCACCCAGCCAGCGAGCAGCCTGCGCCCGAATTTCGGCATCCTCATCTTTCAGGTACGGCATCAGTCGTTGGGCATATTTGGCATCTTTACGCGCCAGTTGGCTTATGCCCCAAATGCTATGTACCCGCGCCAGTTGATGGTCTTTTTGCTGAAGCATTTGCCCGAAGGCTGTAGCCCCGGCTTCGCCCCGCTTTACAAGTTCAAACTGAGCTTTCTGCCGAACACGCATATCGGCATTTTTGAGGTAGCCACTCAATTCATTTACCGGGGTTTTGCTGAAATTCTGCGCCAGTAATCGTTTGGTCAACGCTCGCTCAGCCCAGTTGGCACCATCTTTATCGTCGAGTTTCCAGATACGCCCGTAATCTTTGGTATCCCAGCCGTTGATCCAGTCGGCAACGTACATGGCACCATCCGGGCCAAAATCGAGCCCGGTAGCCAGTACATTCCCCAGAATTTTCTTCGACTTATCCAGTTCGAACGAAGCCCCTTTGGGTTTGAGCGTAAACGAGTGAACACCCGATGCCGCTGGGTTGCCCACAAATTCAGCAATGAAAAACGTGTTTTTATACTTTGGGCTCAACGCCGTGCCGGGATTATAAAGCATACCCGCCGGACCGCTCACAAAGTTGGCCAGTGGAGGAAGGATGTAAGCCGCCTGCCCGTTGAAACGGGGTTTAAACATCTGCTCGTCCATCCATACCTTGTAGGTATTGTTCAACGGATCGCGGTATTTGCCGTATTGCCAGTTGCTGCGCCAGCCCGTATCTGAGCCGTTGACGATGTAGACTAACCGTTCCTTTTCACCGGGATGGTCGCCATCGTTGTCTTCACTAATTAGGTTGCCGTATTCGTCGAATACAAACTCATGGGTGTTCCGAACGCCATAAGCAAAGACTTCAAAATCGCTGCCATCCGGGTTCGATCGTACAACGACACCACTGTTAGGATGCGACCATTTTTTACCATCGGGACCAACCCCATTGAACCCAATATCGCCAATCTGCCAGTAGATACGCCCATCGGGACCCATTTCTACGCCCGACAGGCCGTGGCCGCTGAATCCGATATGAACGCCATAGCCGTGTGAGATCGATTTTTTCTCATCGGCAATTCCATCGCCGTTCTTATCACGAAGCCGCCAGAGGTCGGGGGCTACGGTTACGTACAGATCGTTGCCATCCGACAAAACGCCACCCATCACATCCGTTGTTTCGTCGTGGAAATCGTTCACAACCATTTTCGACAGGTCGGCCACGCCGTCGCCGTTGGTATCTTCGAGCCGGAACACCTGCTCACGTTCTACGGTCATATCGCGCCAGTCGTGCGAACCATCGCCGTTTACGTCCTTAAGCCATTCGTTTTTCTTACTATTGGCTGGGGATAGAACCTGATGCAGAAATGCTCGTTTGTCCTCAACTGTCTGGAGCCGGTTCGATTCAATTTCCCAATCCTGATGCCCCCGGATATCGAATTCCGAATTTTTCTGCCGATTAGTTCGGGTGTAATACAGCCGCCCAAAATCGTCGATGTCGATACCAATGGGATCGGATACCAGTGAGTCGACGCCCCAAAGCTTTAGTGTAAGCCCGTCGGCCAGTTGCGGCTTAACCAGGGCTTCAACGGCGTGGGCCATTTCAGCCGCTTTGGCCGGAGCCAGCTTTTTAATGCGTTGGGTAATCGGATCGTCCATGAATCCGGTAAGACCTAGCCAGGTCGTTAGCCCAACGGCGGCCACTGGAAGCAGCGATTGCCGGAGCGAAAAACGGGTTATATTTTTCATGCAAAGGATCGGTGCGTCAGGCAGATTAAATGAGCCAGAGTCAGGTTGTTTACGCATTCCTGACGACCAATTGAAAAAGTGAATTTGGGTTTGTTTTTAACTTTCCGTAAGGGCAAAACTTTTGGAAAGCTGTTATCGATATCTAAACTTACGTCACGGTTTATTTATCAACCCTATGATGTATGTACCCCAATTGAGGAGGTAAGTCGAAGGCTACAGGGTTTTTCAAGTTTAATTCTGCCTGGTTACTTATCGTTTACTGATTCGATTGTGCGTTATAGAGCGCTGTTGATCAGACTTGAAGCGTTCACCAACGCCTGCCGACAAAGCCGCGTGTTTGGTGGACCGCCCCTGCACGCGAGCCCGCCACCGACGCCAGGAAGCGGGTGTCAAATGTTCGCGCAATAATTTGATGACTGCTGACTCTGGTAAACCAAACTGGGCCTCTATTGCGTCAAAAGGAGTGCGATCTTCCCAGGCCATTTCAATCAATCGATCCAGGTCGTTTTCACTCAGTTCATGCGATTGCGGTTTCATGTGCGTGTAATTCAGTTAACAAACGATAGAGTACTCTACCGGCAGGTCAATTGTATATCTGGCAACGCAGTTGCCAGATAAGAAGTCTCAAATTGCCTAAAGCGTTAGTAATAAGCCCACCGACGCATAGTTGATCCAGGTAAAATTATACACTTCATCAACGTCTGCTCCGCCTTCGACCACGCGATAACCTGCCTTTATGCCAACTGTTCGATTAATGGCATAAGCGCTACCCAAAAAAATATCTTCTGCCCGGCCAAAGCGCGAGCCTAGTGCATCGCCTTCCAACCACAGGCGCCAATGCTCATCTGGCTTGTATACAACGTTGACATTAATAAGGGGTACAAATCCCAGATTAGGAAAATTTGTACGGACCGACTCGTTGGCAAACTGGACGTTCGCATCACGAATTTTGGCGGTTAGGCCCACGCCTGCCTGCCATTTCTCGCGATTGATAAATTCATAGCGATACGTCAGGCGGTAGGAGTTGAACGTATAATCAACATGTAGCGGTCGGTTGGCGGAAAAAAGCTGGTTGTTGAAATTTACATCCTGGCTTAATTCCCCGTTATAGTGCACGGTCAGGGGAGCGTATAACAGCGACAAGGTATGCCGATTCGCTATTGTATAACTCAGTCGGGCCCTATAGAATACCGTTGGTTTTGCTGTTAGGTTGTCAGGCAGATTGACGTAAGTTCCACCCTGATTAGGAATTCTGATTTCATTGTAAGGAGTTCCCAAAACCAATCCTGATTCCAGATCGATCCGTAGTTGGGCCTGAGTTGAGTGTCCTGCAAGAAATAGTAGACTGGTGCAGAGCCCAATTAAAATGACCTCAGGAAAATGTATTTTTCTTTGCATTATTCCTAAACGATCTTGCCAACAAATGGTTTTCCTCTAAACGCTTAGTAGATTGTGCCCGGCCTATCCGAAAAAAAGCTGGCTTACTGTAAATAAACGTCAGCGACTGGGCGATTTCTCCAGCATCACCATTCAGACCGATTCAGTTAACGTAATTAAGAACAATGGCATCTGGCATTTTTGCAGTTTTAGATGATATAGCCGCTTTAATGGACGACATGGCTTTAGCTACAAAAGTAGCAACGCGAAAGACGGCGGGCATACTGGGAGACGATCTGGCTGTCAATGCGGAAAAGGCTACAGGATTCGTGGCAGACAGAGAGTTACCTATACTCTGGGCCATTACTAAAGGTTCTCTACTCAATAAGCTCATTATTGTTCCGATTGCGCTACTCCTGAACGCCTTCTTTCCGGTTGCCATTCCTATCGTTCTATTGCTGGGCGGCTGTTATCTGGCCTACGAGGGAGCCGAGAAAATACTAGAATCCATTAGTAAATCGAAAAAGAGTGTCCATCCTGCAACAACGGAAGGCGCTCAGCAACAGTCGGCCGCCGATAATGAAAAAACCAAAGTAAAAGCCGCTATTACCACCGACTTCATTCTGTCGGTTGAAATTGTCATTATTGCCTTGGGATCAGTAACCGATCAGCCATCACTAATTCAGATTATGACGGTATCGGCAGTGGCCTTGCTCGCTACGGTTGGGGTGTATGGTCTGGTAGCCCTCCTCGTCCGAATGGATGATGCCGGACGCCAGTTGATCAGTTGGTCGGATGATAAAGGAATCTTGAGTAAGCTTGGTCATGGGCTGGTCGGAGCACTGCCTATTGTCATCAGGCTCTTAAGTGTGGTAGGTACCATTGCCCTTTTGCTGGTATCCGGTGGAATATTTGTGCATAACCTACACTTCCTGCATACGTTGTTGCCTAGTCTTCCTGCGTTCGTAAAGGAATTTGGTATTGGGCTAATTGTTGGGTTGTTGATTGTCGGTCTTCTTACCCTGTTTAAGTTGATTACCCGGCCTTCTAAAACGCAAACAGCTCATTAGGGCGATCAAAATCACACGGCTACTATGTATGGTGCATTTGCGTTAAGCATACCAGAGCAAGAACTATTCATAAAATACAGCGGTGGAGCAAACTCGGCTGTTTAATCGCGAATTTGCTCCACCGTTATCAATTATAGACCTACATCGACTTGCCGCTTGCAATTTCCAGCAGTTCTTTGTCGGGGTGATTTTTCACCTGGCAGGTATTATCAAACAGCATTGTAGCGCCGTTTTGGGCATTATACTGCGGCCAGTTGGGTAAGCTTTTATTGTTTGGATTTCCAGTGCGGGCGAAGGCGATCCAGGCGTTGCTCATTTTATCGGCCAGCGCGTAGGCATCTTTGCCACCGCCGGTCATCTCTTCGCAACGGGCAATGTTGTTGAACGCAAACGGAATTTCCATGCAGTGCATTGATTTATATAGTCCATCGTTTACGGGCGAATTCCAGGTGAAGAGGTACATATATACCGGAGCGGCACCTGCAACGGCTTTCTGGTTTGCCTGCCGGATAACACCCGCCCGGAAATTGATGTCGATGTTGATGTAATCGGCGGGGCTGGAGGTTTCAGGATAGGCTTTTTTTACGGCTGCCATGTAGGCATCAGTTTTGTCGCCAATTCGTTTCTGCATGGCTGCTTTGGCCGCTTCCATATCGGTTACGCGGTTGCCCGGATTGAAAGGGCCAAACTCGGTTTTGGTGGAACCAACCAGCAATGGGACGTTTTTAGCCAACTCCATCGCTGCGGGTTCCGAAATCTGATAGGGGAGGAAATTGCCGTCGTGGATCGGTCCCCAGCCCAGGCCAAAACCGCCTT
The DNA here is from genome assembly GCF_002056795.1 of Spirosoma aerolatum. NCBI lineage: Bacteria > Pseudomonadati > Bacteroidota > Cytophagia > Cytophagales > Cytophagaceae > Spirosoma > Spirosoma aerolatum. Next base: position 251,296 of record NZ_CP020104.1, read on the forward strand.
GATTTTGCCCTTTCAAACTTTCATTTACTTTGCGTAGGGCGCGTTTTCCGGCAGCGTTCAGGCGCTCGTAGGAGATTTTTTGCAGCGAATCGACCTGGTTAGGTTGAAAATGCAATTCTTCCAGCAACGCAGCACTGACTTTTCGGGCCAGATCGCTTTCGGTGAAGCTGGTTAGGTAGCTACCACTCTGTACAATGGCTTTGTGGAACAACCCTTTTGCCGAAGGCGCATTCATCAGGCTTGTGACTTTGCCGCCACCTCCCGACTGACCGAAAATGGTTACGTTGTTCGGATCGCCACCAAACTGGGCAATGTTTTCTTTCACCCATTGCAGCGACGCGACCAGATCCATCAGGCCAGCGTTGGGCGAATTTTTGTATTTCTCACCATAGGCCGACAAATCGAGGAAACCCAGAATGTTCAGCCGGTGATTGATCGTTACTACCACCACGTCGCCCTTTTTCGACAGATTTTCCCCATCGTAGGAGGGCAGCTCAACCGACGAGCCCGCCGTGAATCCGCCCCCGTGAAACCATACCATTACCGGACGTTTCTTCGCTTCGGTCAGTTGGGGTGTCCAGACGTTCAGACTCAGGCAATTTTCGTTGGTGTAGCCCCAGTCGTGGTGAAATGGAAACTCGATTTCGTCGTAGGTAGATGTGGTTGGGTCCATTGGGCAAACCGGGCCGTAGGTCATCGACGAGCGCACACCTGTCCACGAATCGGGTTTAGAGGGGCCCATGAATCGCTCGGCTTTGGCATACGGAATGCCCTTAAACGTAAATGTGCCGTTGTGAATATAGCCACGTACTTTACCGGATGCCGTAGGCGCCACGGCGATGTCTTTACCAGCCATGATTGGCGTGGGCGCTGCTTTTGGGGCTTGCGCTACGGTTAGCAACGGAAGGCTCAGCGCTGCTAACGCGAATAGAATTGTGTTGGTTTTCATTGGAGTTTGGGTACTTGTAGGTTGGTTAATTGTTTGATTTTCAATAGAGAGTTGGCCTGACATTGTCATTCCGACGATAGGAGGAATCTCAAACGTGACTATTACTCAGGCTTGAGATTCCTCCTATCGTCGGAATGACAATGCCACAACTCAATCTACAGCGAGGTTCGTGCTTTCGGGAGCTTGTTTATTGATGAATTATCGCTTGCTAATGGTCGAAAACAGAAAGTCGAGGGCTGGTCCGTCGGGTAGTTGTGCAGCCACAGTTTTATCGCCAAAGACCATAACCTGTTTTTCTTTTATTGAATAGGAAGGCCACTGCGGAAGCCCTTTGCCATTTGGGTTGCCCGTTTTGATGAAATTGGCAATAAAGCCTGACATATTTCGGGCCAGTTCACTATCGGTCGGTTCTAGTGGACGGAGCTTACGGTCGATGAATTTTAAGTTGTCGTAGATGTAGGCAACTTCTCCGGTATGGAAGGCACCATAGCGGGCATATTCGCCCGTTGCCGGAATCTTTCGCATAAATCGGTAAACGTAAACGGGCTTCCCCTGTTTGCTGGCAATGTTGGCCCAGGTGTAGTTCTGCGCCCCAAAAATCATGTCTCTGGAGATTTTCATCTGTGAACTGGCCGCTTCCGCATCGGTTCCGCCCGGATAGTATTTCAGAAACTGCTCTGCTTTATCACCATATTGTTGCTCAATCTGCTTTCGATAGGCTTCTGCATTTTTCGGCGGTCCAAACGACATGCCTTCGTCTTCGTTCCAGCCTGTTAGCAAGGCCACATTGTTTTCTTTACCAGCCGCAAAAATGGCCGGAATGGACGCTGGCAATACATAACCGTCGATGATTGGGCCGCGACCCTGGGCTTTTTTCAGGATTTCTTCAGCTGGTTTGGCGCGCAACTCTGCCAATGAGGATGCCCCCAATGCCTGAGCCATTTTCAGACCAGCTTCTTCGCCCTGTTGAAGCGTTGGGTGAGGGTTTGCAAAGCTGGCTCCACTTTCGGCAATGGCTTTTGTGAACAACCCTTTTGCGAGTGGCGTGGCTACCATGCAGTTGACACTCATGGACCCGGCCGACTGTCCGGCAAGGGTTACATTATTCGGATCGCCCCCAAATTGAGCGATGTTTTTCCGGACCCACTGCAAAGCCGCTACCTGGTCCATCAGCCCATAATTGCCCGATGCCTGATGCGGAGATTCTTTCGTCAGTTCAGGGTGGGCAAAGAAACCAAATGGCCCAACGCGGTAGTTGGCACTGACGAAAATGATGCCTTTTTTAGCCGTGGCCTCACCGTCGTAAATAGCACAGCCAGCACCACCGCTGTTAAATCCTCCGCCATAGATCCAGACCAGCACAGGCCGTTTTTCGCTAGACGATTTAGCCCCCGACCATACATTTAGATATAGGCAATCTTCACTGATCGGCTCTTTCGGAATCAGGAATTCAGCACTCCACGGCCCAAACGGATTGGGCGTACCCTGCATTGGACTTGGGCCAAAGGCATCGCACTTACGAACGCCCGACCAGGGTTTTACGGGCTGGGGTGCTTTCCAGCGTAGGTCACCAACGGGTGGTGCGGCAAACGGAATGCCCCGAAAAATATGGATATCGCCATCCTGATTGAGTGTCCCGGAAATCATACCGCCTTCTACCTTCACCGTATCGAAATCCTTTGTAGCAATAGTAAAGGCGACTGGTAAAGCCAGACAGAGTAAAAAGAGAGTCGTTTTCATATAATAAATCTGCGTTCTATCATGGAATAGCAACCTGATTCGCTTTGAGGACTTTACTGAAAAACAATACCTGATAGGGTAGGGCATTCTCCCAGTACTCCCAGGTATGGGCACCGGGCCGTTCGGTATAATCGTGTGGTGTTTTGTTTTCCATAAGTTGACGGTGTAAATCCCGGTTGCCCACAATCAGAAAATCATCCACACCAATATCGAAAATGAGTGGTAACCCATTTTTCTTGAGCTGATCAGCCAGTGTAACCATCGTGTAGCCCGGATAAGGTGTGTCGCCTTCCTTCGGTGGGCCCAGTAACTTGGCAAAGTTTTCGGAGCGAGACTTAGCAAAATCAGCTTCAACTTTCCAGGTAGCCGTATTAATGTTCATGACCCCGCTCATGCTACCCGCAGCCGAATACAGATCAGGGTGGCGGCTGGATATGAACATGGCTCCGTGGCCACCCATGCTTAGGCCCGCAATAACCCGACCTTTGCGGTCGCGGATGGTGCGGTAGGTATTGTCGATCCGGTCGATCAGCTCTTTGGAAATGAAGGTCTCGAACTGGCTGGTTTTGACGAGTGGGCTATCGAAATAGTAGCTGCCAGGGTCGCCATCGGGTGTAACAATGATTAGGTTGTACTGGTCAGCTAGCCTTTGTAATAGTTCTTTATCTGCCGGTTTGGTTAGCCAGTCGCGAAAACTGCCTTTACCCCCATGAAGCAGGTAAAGTACTGGAAAAGGTGTTGTATCGCGTTTCTTTGCGTGTATGTACCGTTCTGGTAGTACGACGGCTGCCCGAAGAGTTCGGTTCATGCTGGCGCTGGGAACATCCAAGGTATCGACCCTGGCGGCTCGAACCTGCATAGCCAGAAGGCAACCCAATGCGCTGATAAGAATTTTATTGTACATGATAGGTTGGCTTATGGAGCTATCGATCCGTTTGCTTTCAATGCATTGCTGAAAAACAAGACGTGATTGGGTAATGAATTTTGCCAGTAGTCCCAACTATGGCCACCTGGGCGTTCGCTATAATCGTGGGGTGTCTGATTGAAAACCAGCCTTCGGTGAAGTTCCCGATTTGGCTCAATCAGGAAATCATCAACACCACAATCAACAATTAATTTCTGATTATTGGCTTTTAGTTTGTCGGCCAGGTTAATGACCGAGAAAGCCGCGTAGGTTTGCGGCACCTGCTCAATAGGCCCTAGTATTTTCTCGAATTCCAGTTTAATACCATTCATCATATCTGGGGGAAGTTTCCAGCTTTGCATATCGGGGTTGAGGGCGCCACTCATGCTACCGGCTGCACAGTAAAGGTCTGGATGACGGGCAGCCAGCAAAAGCGACCCGTAGCCCCCCATACTCAGGCCCGTAATGACCCGGCCTTTGCGGTCGCGGATGGTTCGATAGGTATTATCGATCTTGCCAATTACCTCTTTAGTCAGATAGGTTTCGAACTGGCTGTCTTTTCGAACCGGGCTATCCAGATAGTAACTGAAAACTTCCCCTTCCGGCATCGCAATGATGAGGTTATATTGATCGGCTAATCGCTGAATCAGATTCTTATCGGGCGTTTTGGTGAGCCAATCATTGAAATGACCATATCCGCCATGAAGCAGGTAAAGCACTGGATAATTCGCCTTGCTTTTCGCGTAGCTTTCGGGCAATACGACTACCGCCCGCATGGACTTTTGCATAACAGCACTCGGCACATCCAGCGAATCGACTTTAGCCGCCCAGGCAGACAATGTTGCAAAAAGGCTAAGGCCGAAAAGAAGCGTTTTGATCATATGTTTCCGTGAAATTTACTGAGCTATTGTGCCATTCGCTTTCAAAACCTTCTGAAAAAACAGCAGATGATAAGGGAGCGAGTTTTGCCAGTACTCCCAGGTATGGCCGCCCGGATGCTCGGTATAATCGTGCTCTACTTTGCTGTAGACCAATCGACGGTGCAGTTCACGGTTTGGCTCGATCAAAAAATCATCGACACCACAGTCAATAATAATCTTCTGACCATTGGCTTTGATTTTATCGGTCATGTAAACGACTGAATTGGCTGCGTACTGGTCGGGTGTTGCCCCCAGCGGGCCTAAAATCCGGGTGAATCCTTCTTCTACCCGTTTCTCGAAAGTTGGATCGATGCGCCATGTTTTGTAATTCAGATCGACAGCACCACTCATGCTACCAGCCGCACAATATAATTCAGGGTGGCGCGTAGCTAAATACAATGCCCCATGTCCGCCCATACTCAGACCCGAAATGACCCGTCCTTTGCTATCGCGGATGGTTCGGTAGGTATTGTCAATTTTGCCGATTACTTCTTTGGTCAGGTAGGTTTCAAACAGGTTGTCTTTCTGGGTCGGACTGTCCAGATAACCACTGAGTCGATCACCTTCCGGCATTACAATAATGAGGTTATACTGATCGGCCAGTTTGTGGATCAGCATTTTGTCGGGCGTTTGCTTGAGCCAGTCGCTAAACTGCCCACCTCCGCCATGCAATAGGTACAGAACTGGATACGGAGTTTTACTCTTCGCATATGATTCGGGAAGCACAACGGCTGCCCGCATGGCCCGATTCATAGCTGTGCTTGGTACCTCCAGCGTATCGACTTTAGCGCTGAAAGCCAGCCCTGGTAAGGCGAGTAGACTAAGATAAATGAAGAAATGAATTACGCGCATGGACATCATTTGATAGGACACATGGGTTCAATTTGAACAGGCTTTGAGGTAGGCTCGCAAATAATAGTATCTTTATGTCAAAAGTACGCAAAGATGGATTACATCAGCAGAGTAACTGTATTTTTGTTGTAAAATTTTATGATCGATTATAACCATCCGGCGTTTCAGTATTATCAGAATGTATCGGAACAATGCATTCATTACCTGTCGATCGATGGGGTCATCTTTGGGTTTCACCAGAACCAGCTCAAGGTTTTGCTGTTACGTTGGAAAGGTACGGATGAGTGGAGCCTGCCGGGAGGCTTCATTCTGAAAGCGGAATCGGTCGATCTGGCTGCTCAGCGAATCATTCGCGAACGGACGGGTCTGCAGACACTTTATCTGCAACAGTTTCATGTGTTTGGCGAAACGATTCGGTATGATCAGGAGGAAACCTGGCGGAAAATAAATTTACCCGTTCAGGGCATCAACTGGTCAGAACGGACTATCTCTATCGGCTATTATGCCCTGGTTGAATACGCTGAGGTTGTTCCTACTCCCGACTTTCTGACCGAAGAATGCCGCTGGTGGAGTTTGGAGGCCATTCCGAATTTACTTTTTGACCACAACCATATTGTTGACGTGGCCTTGCAGTCGTTACGAAAAAATGTAAGCGATCAACCCATTGGTCATCTATTGCCCGAAACATTTACTATTCCCGAACTCCAACGGTTGTACGAAACTATTCTGGGACATTCATTGGACGCCCGAAATTTTTACAAGAAAATTATGGCGCAGGACAATCTGGAACGCCTTGCCGAACGACGAGCCGGAACCCCGCATAAGGCACCATATCTATATCGGTTTAAGCTGTCACCTTCTGGTGTATAACCACATTCATTCCTACGCCTGAGCGCTCATCTATACGGTTCATTGACGGGTTTTCCAATTCAGCCAATTCCTGTATGGCTCACCCACTTTTTGAGGTAATTTTTGTGTCATCGACTAGGGTTTAGTTTAATACATAGAATCAGCTAGTTATCAATAAACGTATATAGATAGCGTTAGCGATGAGAATTGCTCGACTCGAACTGGAAACGAATCAATTAGGTGCTAAAGATCAATTCTATTCCCAGCAATTGGGGGTACGGGCTGACTCAGTTTTCTAAAAGTAAATCAATGCCTGATTTCTCTGCTATTGGTAATGATTATGGTTTGCTCATTCTGGCTAAAACAGGACGACTGTGGCAGTTTACCGACCGTAAGGCGATGCCGTCTCGCTGGCGTATGGAATTTATCGACTCAAACGGAAATCTCATATGGATTAAGTCTTAGGTTAAATGATAATTTAACTGTTTGATAGTTAGACGGTTGTCTTTTTATTTGGTGAGTAATTGATAATTTTCTTAACGTAGCTGATAGTTACATACTATTTTCCCTTATCCGCTTATGGATAAAAATAACCTTTCGTCTGAATAGACGACTATTTGGCTTTAGGGTCTTGTCTTTTGGCTAAAAAACGGTTCTCAACCAGTCAGTTTACAACGCCAAATACTACTATGAACACGTTACTCAAGACCCTGCTTCTGACGTTTCTTGTCAGCTCTACTGCATTGGCCGATCCTGGCAAAACGTCCGGTAAAAAAGATCACCCTACCAAACTGGCTCGCTATCAGGTTGGGACGTACATTACGGTTATGCAGAAGCTTCGCGTCAACATCGATAAGCAGTTGGGGGGCGAAGTATCCATCAAACTGACCGACGCCAAAGGAACCCTGTATTACGCTCATACACTCACAGCTGTTGATACCATAGCCCGGCTGAGCCTGGATCTGAGCGATCTGAACGAAGGAGAGTACCAGCTAAAAATATCGAATGGGCTGGAAATGGAAGTCCGGGATATTAAAATCAGCGCAAAAGAGCCTGTGGTTCAGGCCCGCAAGTTAACCGTCTTATAAAATTCTCTGCTTAACCAACGTCAGGAAGCAGCCCATGCTGATTGCGGTATACTAGGCATGTAACCTGTATACCGCAATCAGCATGGTTGCCAGTCTTCTTCTCATCCGTATTTCCGGTTTAGTCTATCATCGGTTAATCAGTTACTATTTCTAATGAAAGAACCAAATCTTGATCATTGGACAACTGCGTTTGCTGTTATTGCTTTTCTGGGCTTGTTTGTAGCGCCTTTGCTACTGATTCAGGCTGGACAGCGTAAGAGTCAGGTTCAGTATATTGTGGGTATTGTTGTCCTGTTTTCGATCATGCTGATTTACTACGTTCTGTTCTGGAGTGAGTATATCCGTCTATTCCCCTACCTGATCGGCACGGTTGATCTATTCTTTTTCCTGTTTGGGCCTTTATTCTACCTATATCTTAAAGACTTGGTGAACCAGCCCATAACAGGTCGAAAGCGGATGCTTCATTTTTTGCCGTTTTTCATTGGGCTAGCCGCCGACCTGACCGTGCTGGTGGCTCGTATGCAGTATCCGGAATTGTGGGGTCGCCCTGCCCGAATACCTGTCTGGGGAGCTTATTTTAAAGTACTGCCCTGGTTGTATTTAGTTCAACTGGGTTTGTATGCTATGGCTATCCTACGACTACAGCAATCGTTCAGTAGTTTACAAAAAGTGGGTCGATGGGCGTTGTGGGTAAGCTTGTGTTATCTGGGGTTTGTATTGGCGAACTGGTCTTATTTCTTACTAGTCAGACTTCCATTCTTTAACCGGGCCTGGGATTATGGGATCTCGTTCAGTATGTCGGGGTTTATTGCCCTGGTTGTTGTGCTGGCCTATGTGCAGCCGCATATCTTTCAGACCAATGAATTCCCGGTTTTTGAAGCAGAGCCTAAAGAAGAACCCGACGCCCGATACCGTCATTCTGGATTGCCGCCCCATCTGGCCCGTCATTTTGCCAATCAGCTTCAATTGCTGATGCATACCGAAAAGCTATATCAACAGAATGAGTTACGTCTGGATACGCTGGCCGATCGACTATCCATCAGTCGCCATCATTTATCGCAGGTAATCAACGAGCAACTGGGTATGAGTTTTTTTGAGTACGTCAATTCGTTGCGGGTCGAAGAGGCAAAAACGTTGCTGGCTCAGGTATCACGACGGGAATTGAACGTGATTGAAGTGGCCTATCAGGTTGGTTTTAACAATAAAGTATCGTTTAACAAAGCCTTCAAACGGGCTACTGGCCGAACACCCAGCGAATTTCGACAAACGATGCAGGCGAAGCCTAGATGCGATCCGCACGACCAGCTTGAGGATGCCTAAATGTGGTAATGTTTATCAGAGTTACCGTTTACTACTCCATAATTCGGTTGATTTAGCAAGGTTTTATAGCCTATAGGTTGTTATGATTCATAGGGTTTACACCGATCTTAACCAATCATACGGATCATAACAATCCGCGTTCTATCGCTTGAGACAGTATGATTAAATCATTGTACATAGCCGGAAAATTGCTTGCTCAGTTGGACGATTATAAAGACTATTTTCGACCCTGGGCCAATCCATTTCCGACCTGGCAAGGCGTCGCGCAGGTGATTGTTGCTGATATTCACGATGGTCAGTTACTGCCCGAATTGTCGGTAGAAGCGTTTAATCCTGACTGGGTTGATCGGTATCTGTTCCGGGAAGCAAAAGCCAATGCGACAAACCTGGTTCCGACCTTGTACCTGCATACGCAACCAACTACGGAGAAGCAATTGGAAAGCATCCGTACGATGGTAAAAAAAATCCGGCAATCTGTTAAAAACTATCAGCACGATTTTATCCGTGAAAGTCAGATTGACGACATTGAACAGAGGCTACGGTTGCTTCCATTCGATGATACAGTTAAATATCTATTTACGATCCGGCTCAACGGGCGCTACTTTGGAGATGATGAAAAATACCGGGCTCTTTTTTTGAACGACCGGATGCCCTATGCTACCTACTGGCGGAAGTCGAGGGCTAACAACAAGGTATGTGCCGTTAGCTACGAACCGGTTTCCGAAGTGTGGGGGCGGGTAAATACGTTGGGGTTTACGGTCGAAAAACCTGCATTTTCACGGAACGGATTCGATGGCGAATATTCGTATAAGATGTTTCCGGTATCGCCCGATGCGGTGAAACGGCTGGAAGGGGCTAAACGACTGATACTTGAACGACTGGCCCGCCCCTTTTTCGGCATGAAGTATCTGATCATGCCCCGCTTTTTCGATTCCGTTCCCGATGAACAGGCATCGCAGTTTTTAGCCAGTTTCCTGCGGTCGTCAGGTACCGTAACAGCCAGCGTTCAGTCGATGTATGCCTTTATCGACCAGGTAGAGTTAGCCGATACTCACACAGTCACTCGTTTCGTCGATAATGAGCCGGTATATTATGACATTTTCTTTTACGAGGAGAAACAGGCTCAGTTCGCAATCAAATTGCAGGTGGCGAATATTCTGCCCGCCCGTTTCAGACAGATCATTGCCGTCAAAAATTCTGTTGAACTAAGTTATCAAGGCTTAACAGGGCCAGTTAGTCTGATGCAGGCAAACCCTGAACCGCTCAGGATTTCCCTGGCTTCGATCAAGGATTATTTTGCCGAACAGGTTAAGGTAAAAGGAAAAGACAAATGGCTCTTTCACTCGGGCTTTTTTCACGTCGTTGACGCTATTTTCTACAACCAACCGCTAAACCGGGAGCAGCTTCTTCGCGCTTTTATGACTCCGATTCGGGCAGCTTTCAAGGGCAATGATGCCAGTGCTTATCTGGTTAATCGACAGATCCGGCATTCGTTTGTATTGCTTCAATTTTTCTATCAACTCAATCTTTTTTCTTTTTCTAACATGAAACCTGCTATGCCACAATCCGTTGGGCTGATTCCCGAAACGTTCGAACGTCAACACCCCGATCTGCTGGCTCATCCCCTTCGGCGAGCAGCTTTTTACCTGGGTTGTGAGGTTGAGCTACTGCTGGCCAAGCAAAAAAGCTTTTACCGAAATCAGCCGTTTCGCCAGTATCTGAATGGACTGAATCTGGACGTTGACCAACTTCGAAAAATTCACCTCAAACTGACGGCTAAAATTGGGGAGTATATGAATACAGGAATAAACGATAAGCGACATTTCTATCCAGCCGAACTAGCCCGGCTGGCCGAGTTGGATACACATATTGGCCCTGCGCTTCTGCTAGCCGATAACAGCCTGTCGAAAACCGAAATATCGTATTCGTTTGCGGTGGGTATGGCAATGCAAAAAGCATTTACAATAGAGCAGATTCGGAGTAATCGACTGAAAAAGACAGTGTCTGGGCCAACGGCATAAGGTATGAGTACAATTCAAAATCGCAGTGAGATTCTGTTTTTATATGATGCCAAACGCTGTAACCCGAACGGCGATCCGCTGGATGCTAACCGCCCTCGTATCGACGAAGAGTCGGGCTGTTGTCTGGTGACCGATGTACGGCTAAAACGCACCATTCGTGATTACCTGCTCGATCATGGTTTTGATGGCGAAGCAGGCAGCAAAGGTGATATTTTTGTGCGGTCGGTGGGGGGGAAGGCGGTAACAGGGACCGAGCGGGCAAAGTCGTATAGTAACCGGGAAGAATATCTGCAAAAGTTCATTGATGTCCGGTTGTTTGGCGGAGTATCGGCACCGAAGGCCAGCCCGAAAGTTGGGAAGCAGGTCAGGGAAGTGTTTCTGGCTGAAGCAGGCATCGACCCGGAAGGCGGGGAGCCCGAAGAACCTGTCGACGCACACAAACTGTTTCATTTTACCGGCCCGGTGCAGTTTGGTATGGGGCGGTCGCTGAATCGCGTTCAGGAAACGTTTATGAAAGGGACCGGAGCGTTTGCTACCAAGGAAGAGTCGATCCAGAAAACGTTTCGGGAGGAATACATCATCACCTATGGCCTGATTGCCTTTCATGGGGTGATCAATGAACAGGCTGCCAAATATGTCGGAACTACAGATGAGGATGTTGCTCAATTAACCGAGGCCATCTGGTACGGCACTAAAAGTCTGCTTACACGTTCTAAAAAAGGACATATGCCCCGCTTGCTGGTCAAGATCGATTATAAAGGCGGCTTCTTTATCGGGGACCTTATTGAACGACTCCAACTGATTCCTAAAGCCGGTAAACGGGAGGATTCCTATGGTGATATTACCGATTTTACAGTCGATAGCTCACAGCTAGTGGCCGTTCTGACAAAATATGCCGACCGGATCGAACGCATATCCGTGTTGCAGGACGACCGTATTCAACTCTCCGACCCAATTCTGACCAAACCATGATGAGTCGGCAAATCCTGATTTTTGACATTTGGGGTGATTACGCTCATTTTAAGAAAATTTACGCGACTACCTCCGCTGTTTCCTATGCCATTCCGCCAAAAACGTCTCTGTATGGCTATCTGGGGGCTGTGCTCGGATTATCAAAAATTGACAGCGCCTACCTGAATACATTTGCCAATAAGCAATGCCTGCTGGGCATTTCAGTACGTAATCCAATCGTGATGAAGCGGTTAGGCGTCAACTTGAGATCGACGCTCAAACGCGTCGACGATAGTGCCAAGCCTTCGCTGGTCGAATATGTGTATAAGCCCCGTTATCGGTTGTTCGTATGGCATCAGGACGAAACCGTTCTGCAGACATTGAAAAAGGCAATCAAATCCCATACTTGTGTCTATACGCCTTCGCTTGGTCTGGCGGATTTGCCGTCCAATTTCGAATGGATAGGAGAGGTCACGGTAAAGGCGCACCGATCGGCAGACACCGTTGCGATTCATTCAGTCATTCCACGGAAATATCTGCTGGGTCTGGAGGAAACCGCTTTGCTGGAAGGCAGGAATGAACTCATTGAACAGAGCTTGTTTGCCATCGAAATGAATACCGATCGGGAGGTTACCGAACGCGACGATATACTGCTGGATCGTAAAGGAAGGCCGATTTGGGCGCGGGTTACCGAGTATTATCCGGTTAAGGAAGCTAATGTTATTCTTTTCTGACTTCGCTGATTATGGCCACCCAGACATTGATTCCGCAAACGACAATCACCTTCCCGGAAATTACGCTCCATACACATGATGCCCATAAACTGCGTGGGTATTTCGGGGAACTGTTTCGAGACTATTCGCCCCTGCTGCATAATCATCTTCAGACCGATGATGAGTCAGCAACAGATGCCATTCGGTTTCGCTATGCGTATCCATTGGTTCAGTACAAGGTGTTGAGACATATACCGACACTGGTTGGATTTGGGGAGGGGGCTAAGTTACTTGCCCAGCTTTTTCTTCAGGTTTCTACATTGTCGATCAATGGCAAACTTATCCCGGTTCATACCAGGCATATCCGTTGCGAACAGGTTCCCATCGGTATGGCCGATGAGTTGCTTGAATACAACTTTGTAACGTTGTGGATGGCACTCAACCAGGCGAATTACCGCGATTATCGACGATATTCGGATGCTGGCCGGGCGGCACAGCTAAAGCGCGTCTTTACCAGTCAGATACTGGCCACCTTTCGGACATTTGGGTTATGGCTATCCCTCCACGAGCGATTGAGGGTGCATTTGTCGCTGGACGAGCGGGCCACTCAATTTAAAAACCAGCGTATGGTAGCCTTTTCCGGCCGTTTTCTAGCCAATGTTGTCCTACCCAATGGACTTGGCTTAGGCAAAGGCGTGTCTCGTGGCTTCGGTAGTGTAGAACGGTATGTACATAGTGATCAGCCAAATCGGCTTGTCACCCGCATGCATGACACATCCTGGCAACCACGCTCATAAACTATACATGGATATAGAACGGTAGAGGGGAATGTGGTGTCGGTTACTAATAACCGAACCAGACAAACCGTTCGGTTTTGAGAAACCTTACCAAGGCCAGATTTGAGCATCTAGCCACACCTCACTCTAACTGGACAAAACGCTGTCATTGAACTAACTCAAACAACGTCTAAAACTTGACAAACCTAACGTTGTCAGATGCTCACATCCGACACCACAAAGCAGCATCCATTCAAAAGCAGGATTGAAGCATATCCATTTAATCTCTTAAAAAGAGTGATTTTTTAGAGGTATCCCCGTTGAAGTAGGGTTGAAAAATGGAATTAGGTGGAGGGTTATTTTCGAAACAGCAGTGGCTGGTTTGGAAATAGCCCTCCTTGGTTTTTTGCACAAACGGTCAGTCAATCATAAAAGCGATAACCTTTATCGGGATTACCCTGGGCCACCTGCTTACGCGCGTCCTTTGGATGGATTGTAGGGCTGCTGTCCGACGCATGGGTTCAGAGATTTACCTACGGATTCGTGAGCTTCCCGTTCGGATAGCCGCCATTTTATTGATTTTTCTATGTTTCAATCTTTACTCAAAACATGAAGTTCACGTTCATCACAAGCTGGTTGCTGGTCCTGTTCGTTTGTTGTACAGTATCAGCGCAGGATGTTAACGTCAGTGGTCGTGTTACGTCATCCGACGATGGCCAAACGCTGCCCGGTGTAAGCATTCAGGTAAAAGGAACCACAAAAGGTACTACCACAGATGCCAATGGTCAGTATCAGATCAGTGCGCCAGCCAATGGTCGGCTGATTTTTAGCTTTATCGGCTATGCTAGTCAGGAAGTTGCCGTTGGCAATCAATCGACCATTAATATCGCTTTAGTCACTGGCGCGCAAAGCCTGGACGAAATTGTCGTAACAGCTCAGGGGATTGAGCGCGACAAGCGTTCGCTGGGATACGCAACTCAGGAGGTTAGTGGTAATATTCTGGCGCAGCGATCGGAGCCAAACCTGCTCAATGCCTTACAGGGCAAGCTGGCGGGGGTTAACATAACCGCAGCCAGTGGCGCACCCGGAGCCTCGACCAACATCAACATTCGGGGTATTACCTCATTTACGGGAAGCAACCAGCCACTCATTGTTGTGGATGGAATTATCTTCAGCAACGATGTTAACCTGACCCAGAACACGCTGTTCGGTACGCAGCCTGCCAATCGGCTGGCCGATATTAACCCCGAAAGTATTGAGTCGGTCAACGTGCTGAAAGGTCCGGCGGCTGCGGTTCTATACGGTTCGCGTGCATCGGCCGGAGCAATTGTGATTACGACCAAATCGGGCCGAAACCAGAATAACAAGACGGAGGTGACCGTCAACTCATCGTTCAATGTGCAGAATGTATATGGCCTGCCTCGTTTCCAGAACGAGTACGGTCAGGGGGCCAATAACCTGTTTGTGTCGAATTCGACCAACTCCTGGGGACTACCGTTTGCGGGTGGGCCTACGTCGGTAACCAATACGCAGGGCAATACAGTGCCGTATCAGGCATATCCCAACAACGTAAAGGATTTTTATCGGCAGGGAAGCATCCTTCAGAATTCGGTCAACATTGCCTCGGGCGACGCTAACCGAAATTACATTATTGCCATTGGTAATACTTTACAGAACGGTATCATCCAGAATTCAAAGTTTAATCGAACCAATGTGCAGCTAGGTGGGGAATCAAAGCTGCAAAACGGGCTACGCATTAGCGGGACCGGAACCTATGTACAGACGGTATCGACCGGGATTCCAGGTGGGAATGGAGCCAGCGCTTTTGGGCAAATAACCCGGATACCACGTAGTTACGATCTGGCGAATGAGCCCTATCAGGATGCTAATGGCCGGAGTATTTATTATTCTACGACCAACAATAACCCGCAATGGAGCGTAAATAATGAAAAGCTGGATAGTCAGGTAGACCGTTTCTTTGGCAATTTTCAGATTGGTTATGACATCACAAGCTGGCTGAATGTAGCCTACCGCGTAACGGGCGACACGTATACCGACCGACGTAAACTCACCCTGCCCATTGGGGCCGGACGTTCGCCAGCCGGAGAAATTCAGCAGGACAACTTCTTCCGCAATGAACTCAACGGCGATCTATTGATATCGGCCCGTAAAGACAATCTGTTTGTGGAAGGACTGAATGCGAATCTGTTGTTAGGGAACAATGTTAACCAGCGCAAAACGCAGGAAGTACTGGTCGATGCCTCGTCGCTGACCATTCCCGGTTTCTACAATGTGGGCAACGGTACTGTATTTACGGCTGGGACTGGCACGGGTGAGTTTAGTACCGCCCGTCGGCTCATAGGGTACTATGGGCAGTTATCGCTGAATTATAACAATTACCTCTTCCTCGAACTATCGGGCCGGGCTGATAAATCGTCGACATTACCACAGGCCAATAACACGTACTTCTATCCATCGGTAGCCCTCAGCTTTGTGCCAACGGATGCGTTTAAGCTCAATTCGGATATTCTCTCCTACGCGAAAGTTCGGGCTAGTATCGCTCGCGTAGGTCGCGATGCCGATCCGTATTTGCTTACATCAGTATATACCGGAGCTGCCTATGGAAACAACACAGCGAATATTACTTTCCCGCTTCAGGTCAGTAACGGGAGTATTCCGGGTTTTGTGGTAAGCGGCCGAATCGGGAACAATAACCTGACGCCCGAGTTTGTCACGTCGTATGAAGTGGGTCTGAATCTGGGTTTATTCAAGAATCGGTTTAGCATTGATGCATCCTACTTCGATACCCGGAGTACTAACCAGATTTTTAACGTAGCGATTGCGAATACAACGGGCTTCGATACGCGTACTACCAACGTCGGTGAGCTACGGAATCAAGGAGTTGAGGTTGTTCTGAATGCTACACCCGTGCGGTTCAGTGGTTTTAAATGGGATCTTTCGCTCAACTACACCTTAATCCGCAATAAAGTCATCTCGATTGCGCCGGGTGTTAAATCTTCGTCGGTGGGTAGCTCAGCCACCAACCTGGTTGGGTCGGGGGCCAATGCGTTTACAGGTATTACCCCTTCTATCTACGAAGGCTATCCGTATGGTGTCGTTGTCGGTACAGCCAATGCCCGTGTACAGAATACCGATCCGAACGGCTTGTATTATGACCCAACCGGGCAATACGTAGGTCAATATGTGGTCAATGGCACCTCGGGTCAGTTTGCCCCCGGTATTGCCAATTCGGTCATTTCCAATCCGCAACCAAACTACATCGCCGGTCTGACCAACACGTTTTCGTATAAGGGAATAGCACTGTCGGTGCTGATCGATACGCGTCAGGGGGGCCAACTGTACTCATTCCCGATGGTCGATCTACGGGGTAATGGTTCGCTGTACGTGACTGGGCAGGATCGGGATCAACCCCGCATTTTACCCGGTGTGATTCAGAATGCCGACGGGACTTTCCGACCCAACAACATTCAGCTGAGTTCACAGGCGTACTGGGGCGGAACGGGCTTTACTGGATTGGGTGGACTGGCTTCCGAAGCAGCCGTCTTCGATGCTACAGTATATCGTCTGCGTGAAGTGGCCTTGAATTACACCTTACCAAAAGGCTTGTTAGGGAAAACACCCTTCGGCTCGATCTCGGTGGGTGTCAGTGGTCGGAACCTGTATTTCTATGCGCCGAATTTCCCGGCCGATCCTGAAATCAACACGCAGGGAGCCGGTAACATTCAAGGCCTTGATCTGAACGGTCCACCAAACACCCGCAATTTCGGTGGCAATATCCGACTAACGTTCTAATTATTCTATTCAACAAAGAAGCTCATGAACTCACTGAATTATAGACGCTACCTGTTGCTGCCCCTATTTCTGGGAATGGGTGCCTGTAGCAATTTTCTGGATATAAATGTTACGCCCAACAACCCAACAGCCGTAACACCCGCTGTATTGTTGCCGGGAGCGCAGGCGGGTACGGCCTTCGCGGAATCCAACGAGATCAATCGGTTTGCCGAAACACTGGTTCAGCATCTGGCCGGAGCGAACAATAGCCCTGCCAATTATGATGTGTTTCAGACAAATGGAGCCGATATGGAAAACCAGTGGCGTTTTGAAATTTATAACGGTGGCCTTATCAATTTCCAGAAGCTGATCGAACTGGGCGATGCGACTAACTCAAAGGCTTATACGGGTATTGCCAAAATCATGAAGGCGTATACCTTCTCGATTGCGACAAATATGTGGGGTGATGTCCCATATTCGCAGGCACTACAGGGCGAAGCGTTCACGGCTCCCCGTATCGATAAGCAGGAGGATATCTATAAAGGGAACTCATCGCAGGGTATTCAGAGCCTGTTCGATTTGGTACGCGAAGGCATCAAAGACCTGGATGCGCCTTCGGCGTTAAAACCCGGTGGTGAAGATTTGATTTATGGAGGTGATCTGGCAAAGTGGAAGCGGGCTGGCAATAACCTACTCCTCAAGTTTGCGACCGTAATCAGCCGTAAAGAACCGGCACTAGCCACCAGCGTCATTAACGAGGTACTGGCGGGTAATAACTACATTACGACCAACGCCAACGACATGAACTTTACGTTTGGATCGACAGTCGGTAGCCAGGACCCGCGTTACAGCTACACCAATGTCAGCACGTTTAAAGACGATATTATTCTCAGTACGCGGTACCTGAACCTGCTGAAAAGCCTGAACGACCCTCGGTTGCCGATCTTCTTCACCAAGCCCGGTGCCGACTACGTAACCATCGACAATGGGTTTCGGGGGACATTGCCCGCGCCCGTAACCAACTGGTCGCGATATAATAAGTTCATTACGGGCAATTCGGGTGAAGGCCCCGTACGGATGACCACCAATTTTGAACGGGCGTTCATCCTGGCTGAAGCGGCCCTGCGTTTAGGCACACCCGGCGATCCACAGGCTCTCTATACTGAAGGCATCACCGCATCCTTGTCGTTGGCTGGCCTGTCTGCCGATCAGATCACTACCTATTTGGCTGCCAACCCAACTGTAGCGACTCTTTCGGGTACCAACGAACAGAAAATCGCCCAGATCATCACCCAGAAGTACATCGCCTGGACCGGAAATGGACTCGAAGCCTGGAATGATTACCGTCGGACTGGATACCCCGTTCTGCAACCTTCCCAGAATGCGGCCGGTATCGATGGTACCCGACCCGTTCGGGCCGTGTATATCAATACCGAAATTCAACGGAATCCTAATTTCCCGAACCCCGCTCCCCAGTCGAACGTACGGGTGTGGTGGGATGTGGATTAATGGTTAACTGAACTGACATACGCATTTTCATGAAAAAGATACTTTTAAACCTGTTGTTGCTGGCCGTAGTGGCTGGTGGCAGCTTCTCCTGCAAAGACGATCTGGTCTACAGCGATCTGGTGCGGGACAATCGTCCGGCCATTCCCGTAACGTTTCCAGGAACGACCACCTATGGTTTTAATCCCTTCATCATCAGTTCGCTGGCAGCGGGTGGGCCCATTCAATTTACCTTGTCGATTCCGGCCAGCAGTGGTCGTACCATCAAGGAGATCACCAAGGTACTGGGTGGTGGTACGGGCATCACTATCGGCAACCTGAATTCAGGAACGTACGCGACTACCCTGCTGAACTCGGCCCCAATTGCAGGCAGTGGGACTACAGCCGTATTTACGACGACAATCGCCGATTTTAAGAAGAAATATCCGAGTGTAGCTACCGCTCCGGTTGCGTTGCCTAACTACACCGAGATACAATTTCTGTTTCTGATAACGCTGGACGATGGCACACAGATTATTCCCGAACCTGTTCGCGTTCGGATCGTAAATTGATTAATAATGCCTGACAACTAACGTAAAGAAAGCCTGCTTGCTGTTGTGAGTAGGCTTTCGCTTTTCTAGCTCATGTCAACCGACTCCCAACCGGTCTTTTTATATTGTTGGAGCAGGTACCAGCAAAGGATTATCGAAAACGGTAGGGCTATCCAGACGCCGAACGGAATGCGTGTCAGACCGTAATGTGAAAAACCAACCAGTGCCAGCACCAGGCTGATGAGTAGTCCACGAGCCGTATTGTTTTGCTTCATGGCATCCTGCTCAATTGAAAAGGGCATAGAGCGTGTCGAAAGCAGGGCCGCACTCAAGAGCATGACCAGCGAATTACTGAATGCCAGCAGGACATCGCTGATTTTGTCAAGTCCGTATCGGAACAGGACATAGGACGATAGCAACGTGTAAAAAGGTACCAGCAGTTTTATAATAATGGCTTTCAGTGACCCCGACAAGATCCTACCTGGCTCCTGAATAGGCGCACTGCCATATACCCATGACGCCCGATAATTGTCTGAAACGCGGAGCTGGTATTGGGCAACCATCACATATATACCGCCGAAATAAAGCGCGAACAGATAAAAGAAACTTCCCGAACTAAAGCTCCCGCTCTGAAACGATATGGCGATGACATAGGCTAACCCAAAGCCCAACTGAGGATAGGTTTTGAGCTTGAATTTTCGATCCCGGCTGGTTATTCGCCAGGTGAAAGCAAAAGCCGCCCGTTCAAGTGAGTTGCTGGTAAACCAATCAGCTACTTGCTCCATCCAGCTTTGCCGATGGGTCGATGTAGTTGCAACTGGAACGGGTGTTGTTCGCCCGTCCTGATCGATACTACTGATTTTCTGGGTAAAATCGGTAGTTAAAAACCGATTCATAAACCACAAACCGGTAAATGGGGTAAGCAGTGCCAGCGCCAGAAAAATCAGATGCGTTTGGTCGAATACAGGTTGAATAAAACTTTCAGTCGCTCCCGCCATCCACATCGGTGGTACCAGGTAATGCCAGCTTTGATGGGCCAGTGGCTCCTGTAACATTCGTTCGGAACCGATGAGCCGGGGCAAAACCTGGTAGCTTCCGTAAAACAGAATCGCCATCACGATCTGAAAGTAATTGATCACTTCCCGAAGCTTTTCCTCACTGGTAAATTTCATCAGCACCAGATAGAAAATGTTCGTCAGAAACACCATCAGGATGGCCGAAAGCAGACTCAGTACTAGAAACAACAGGCCCGAAGCCGCGCCAAATCGACTTGCCAGAATGAAAATGCTGACCACCGTTAGCGATAGCGTAATGGCAAACAAATAGCTGGTGATATGCACCACACGAGCCAGCCATAGAGTTCGGCTACTGACAGGCCGGGGCAGAATAATCTGATTGTCGGATGAGTCGAGAATAACCGATGAAAAATCGGAGATGAGCGTCATGGCGCAAAGGGCCATGATGTAGCTAAACTGTAAGGTTAACGGAAGAAACAGATTTTCTTTGGGCGCAATACCCAGCATAGCGAAGCTAATTAGCCCGCCGATCAAGGCATAAATGGCTAGAATCCGGATGAAATTACTATTGCTTTCACCCGATTGCTTTCCGTAACGCCCCAAACTGACGAAGCTTCGTCGGCTGTCCATTGTAAGTTTGACCTGTACAATGGCTCGTAATTGGCCGTAGTCGGCATCCAATGCTTTGAAAAGCGGTTTCAGCCGGTCGAGAATCCACACTATAATGGTAACCATGCCGATTAGTTTTTCAGGGTATGAATAAACTCCTCAGCCACGCTCGTTTGTCCTTCATTGCCTGTCAACTGAGAAAAGAGCTGCTCCAGCGATTCAGGGCGTTGGTGCTGAAGCTCGGCAAACGTACCGTCGGCAATCACCTGTCCCTGATTAATGATAATGATGCGATCCGAAATCTTTTCAACCACATCCATCAGGTGCGAACTGTAGAAAATCGTTTTGCCATCGTTGGCCAATTGCCGAATAATTTCCTTCACCAGTACCACGGCATTCGCATCCAGACCCGACAGCGGTTCATCCAGAAAAATAACATCCGGGTTATGCAGCAGCCCCGAAATGAGTAGTACTTTCTGACGCATTCCCTTAGAAAAAGTCGTCATGCGGGCGTTGGTGTGGTCACTCAGTTGAAAGAGTCGGAGCAGATCGAGGGCTTTACGTTCAATATGGGTAGGTTCTAGTTCATAAAGCTGGCCGATGAACTGCAAATATTCCATGGGTGTCAGCGTATCATACAGTGCCGCGTTTTCAGGCACGTAGCCAACCCGCCGTTTGATAGCGAGCGAATTGGTTTTGACATCCATATCCAATACAGTCGCTTCACCCGAATAATCGGGTAGCATACCCATCAGAATTTTAATGGTGGTTGACTTCCCGGCTCCGTTGGGGCCAATATAGCCGACTACCTGACCAGCCGATACGCTGAGGTTGATGCCTTTGAGAACGAGGGACGAACCATACGACTTTTGCAGGTTCTGTAGCTGGATAACTGGCGTTGGATTCACGAAAAAAGGATTCGGTGTATCCGAAAGTACAGAAAATCCCGCCCAGCTACAAGCCGAACGGGATTTATTACATTAATCACTAAAAAACGGTTACGCCACAGTTGCTTCGGCTTCAACCAGGTTGTGTTTTACCAGATACTCGGCAATCTGTACAGCGTTGGTAGCCGCCCCTTTACGGAGGTTATCGGCTACAATCCACATATTCAGCGTTTTAGGCTGGCTTTCGTCGCGACGAATCCGACCTACGAACACTTCATCTTTACCATGTGCCGTCAGCGGCATTGGGTACACTTTGTTTTGTGGATCGTCCTGAACGATAACCCCTTCGGTATTGCTCAGAATATCAACTACATCGCTTACCTCGAATTCGTTTTCAAATTCGATGTTGACCGCTTCGGAGTGGCCGCCAATCGTTGGGATTCGAACGGTGGTAGCCGTCACCTTGATAGAATCGTCACCCATGATTTTCTTGGTTTCGTTCACCATCTTCATTTCCTCTTTGGTATAGCCATTGTCGAGGAACACATCGATGTGCGGGAGTACGTTCAGGTCAATCGGATGCGGGTATACTTTGGGTGATTCGTGGTCACCTTTACGCTCGGCAAACAACTGATCGACAGCCGCTTTGCCCGTTCCCGTTACCGATTGATAGGTTGAAACGACCACCCGTTTGATTTTATAACGATCATGCAGGGGTTTCAATGCTACGACCATCTGGATGGTCGAACAGTTTGGATTGGCAATGATTTTATCTTCTGGGGTCAGTACATCGGCGTTGACTTCTGGAACAACCAGTTTTTTGGTAGGGTCCATCCGCCAGGCTGACGAGTTGTCGACAACAACAATACCCGCTTCAGCAAATTTGGGAGCTAGGGCCAGCGACGTACCGCCACCCGCCGAGAAAATCGCAATGGCAGGTTTGGCAGCGATGGCATCTTCGAAACTAACCACCGTGTAGGGTTTACCCTTAAACTCAACCTGTTTACCAACCGAGCGCTCGGAGGCAACGGGAATAAGTTCAGACACAGGGAAGTTACGTTCTTCCAGCACTTTCAGGATTTCGCTACCGACTAAGCCAGTAGCTCCAACGACTGCGATTTTCATTGTAGTAATGCGGGTGGAAACCCGCAGTTGATTAGTTAACAAAAGCGGGCTTCCACCCGCATTACAAATTTGGAGTGCAAAATTACGCCAAAACTTTGACGCACAGGAGAATTATTACGAAAAAAAACAGATACCCGACGGGGTGATGCAAGCGTTCAGTGGAACGTCGGTTCGTTCTACATCATCAATCTGTTCCAGGCTTTCGAACAAGGACAGGCCAACTTTCTGACAATCGGGTCGACAGTTGGCCAGAAAACGATCATAAAATCCTTTTCCGTAGCCTATTCGGTTGCCATTCCGATCAAAGGCCAGTAATGGCACCAACACCAGGTCGAATCGGTTGCTCTCGATGGCTGACTGATCGGAACCAATGGGTTCTGGAATCCCCCAGCGATTTTGCTGCAACGGTGTCGTTGGCCATAAGGGATAATGCCGAAGTTGATGAGTGGCTACGTCTGTCACAGAAGCAGCCAATTCAATAGCTGGATACAACGCCCAAATCCGTTGAAGAATCAGCCAGGTATCCACTTCATTCTGGCGCTGAATTGGAAGAAAGCAATGAATGGAGGAAGGTGTTTCTTCGAGTTGCGATAGAAAGTCGAGAAATAGCCGGGCTATGGCCTGACTCCGATGATTAACTTCATCCGCAGTCAGGCTCTTTCGTTCGGCCAGATACTGGCGACGTAGCTCGGCTTTGGTCATTCGGCTATTCCATACAAAGCTGCATCCGATAATCGAATGGATCGAAAACGGAGAGCATTTTCCGTAAAAACGATTTGTCGTTCAGGTAGAATGTCAGGAAGTTTTCACTCCTTTCCTGTAGCCCATCATTAGGAAATAATTCTGCTTTGACAGCCAATAGCTGCCGAACGCCCGTTTCCTGATTTCGTTCTTCGGCCCGTCGCATTTTCTTTTCCAGCCGGGCAATGGCGTTGGCGAACCGCTTGGTTTCGGCCAGAACGGCTTTTTCAAGCGTAGGATCAACCATCTGTGCTTTGTGCAGAATAGCATCCAGCGCTTTATTGACGACTTTGTTTTCGTTGTCGAACTTAAGGGTATGCCGGGCGTGGTGTTCGATATACTCGTGCTTGAGTTTCAGCGTGTCCTGAAATAATTCTTCAGGAGTCAGGCCCAGTTTACAAATGCGTTTGTTTGCCACGGATGGAACATACAGCGCAAAATTCCGGGGCATCAGAATCGGGAAAGTCGTCTGGAAGTGATCGAAAACTCCTTTAAGCTGCAACCAGTAAGGTACTTCGGACGGGCCGCCGATATAAGCCAGGTTAGGTAGAATGGTTTCCTGATACAGTGGTCGCAACACCACATTTGGACTGAACTGCTCCGGGTGCTCGTCCAATAGGCTAAGAAGTTCGGTTTCCGAAAAACTTAGTTTGGTATGGACAACCCGATAGCTGCCATCTTCTTTGCGCTCGATGCGTTCGCGAAGTTGATCGTCCAGATAGAACAGATTAATGTCGCGGGGGGCAATAACCGTTTTATAGCCTAATTCTTCCAGTTGCTCAGTGCGTTGCTGTACCAGTTCGCCGGAGTGCTGATGCAGCAGTTCGTCCCGCATGATAGGAGCAAAAATGCGTTTGAGTGCAGCGTCGTCGGCATCCAAGCAAATTAACCCTTCGGCCCCAAACAGTTCGTTGACATAATAGCGAGCAGCATTGGCAAGCGTATCGTGCTTCAGATAGGCTTCTTCAAACAGCGCTAGTTTTTCGGGGATTTGTTTGAAAAGGGTCGCTAATTCCTGGGGATTCATCCGCCCAACGGCACCACGCTGTTCGGTTTGCCAGGTATAACTTCGCCCAAACATCGAAAAATGGTTGATTTCGGCAAAGTCGTGGTCTTCGGTAGCCATCCAGTACACCGGCACGAAGTTGTAATCAGGATAGGTCTCCTTAAGCTTTCGGGCCAGATTAATGGTCGTGATTAGCTTATAGATAATGTACAGTGGACCCGTAAAAATGTTTAGCTGGTGGCCAGTCGTTACTGTGTAGGTATTCGGCTGAAGCAGTACCGAAAAGTCAGGCTTGTGAGCAAGTGAGCTGTACTGCCGTTCCAGTGCATCGACCAGAACCCGTCGTTTTTCTTCATCGAACGATTTCTCGTTAAGCTGATCGCTAAAGGCATCCAGTTCCGGAAAGCGATTATAAAAAGGGGCTAGAGTAGCAGTTTTAGTAATGTAATCGAGAAATAGTGACGAAAACTGGCCGGTAGAGCTAAGCGGCAGGTACTGACAGTCCATTCGGAGCAGGGTTGGGATTTTATCGGCTCAACAACAGAAGGCCCCGCAAGGTTCGACTGAATGCTTGTGGCATTCCGACAAAAGAGGAATCGCAGATTTGATTACTGCGAAAGTTCGAGATTCCTCCTTTGTCGGAATGACAAAAACGGAGCCATTTTGTAGTATCTTATATTACCGTACCGTATAAATCAAAATCTTCGGCCCGGTCGATACGGACGCTGGCAAAGTCGCCGATACGGACATATTGGCTCGCCGGAACTAATACTTCGTTATCCACCTCTGGGGAGTCGGCTTCGGTACGGCCAATGAAATAGCCACCCTCTTTCCGGTCGAATAATACTTTATATGTTTTTCCTACTTTTTGCTGGTTCAACTCCTGCGAAATGCCCTGCTGAAGTTCCATCAGCTCGTCGGCACGCTCTTGCTTTATCTCGGCCGGAACATCGTCGGGCATAGAGTAGGAATGCGTATTTTCTTCATGTGAATAGGTAAACACGCCCATTCGGTCGAAGCGCATCCGTTCTACGAAATCATAGGTCTCGGCAAACATAGCCTCCGTTTCGCCCGGATGCCCCACAATCAGCGTAGTCCGAAGGGTAATGTCGGGAACTTTGGCCCGGATGGTTTCAATCAGAGCTTCGGTTTTTTCACGGGTAATACCCCGACGCATCAATTTCAGCAACTCGGTTGAGCCGGTTTGCAATGGCATATCGAGGTAATTGCAGACGTTCGGCCGGTCACGCATCACATCAAGCACTTCGAGTGGAAAACCCGATGGATAGGCATATTGCAGTCGTAACCAGTCTATGCCTTCTACATCTGCCAGTCGGTTGATCAGGTCAGCCAGATTGCGCTTTTTGTATAGGTCCAGCCCATAATAGGTTAAGTCCTGAGCAATCAGAACCAGTTCTTTTGTGCCCCGTCGAGCCAATGAACGGGCTTCGGTCACCAGTTCATCTATCGAGCGGGATACGTGTCCGCCACGCATGAGCGGGATAGCGCAGAACGAGCAGGGGCGGTCGCAGCCTTCGGCAATTTTCAGATAGGCAAAATGAGCTGGTGTGGTCAGCAGTCGTTCACCAACGAGTTCATGTTTATAATCGGCGCGGAGGGTTTTCAGCAACCGGGGCATCTCGTTGGTACCAAACCAGGCATCGACATCGGGAATTTCGACTTCAAGCTCGTCTTTATATCGATGCGACAGGCAGCCCGTTACATACACTTTATCGACCATGCCTGCATCTTTCGCATCGACGTAGCGAAGAATAGTATTAACAGATTCTTCTTTTGCATTATCGATAAACCCACAGGTGTTGATGACGACGATGTTGGCGTCGTCTTTTTTCGATTCGTGGGTTACGTCCATGCCGTTGCCCTTCAGTTGCGTAAACAGCACTTCCGAATCCACAAGATTCTTCGAGCAACCCAGCGTGACGATATTGATTTTATTGGTACGTGATCCTTTGGTTTTCATTTGTAACGCGGAAATCAATAAAGATTTTGCAACAATAGAGTAGTTTGAAATACATCTAATCAACCCTAGTGAAAAATTTAGTAGATATTTAACTCGTTTCTTTATCGTTGCTAAATTCTTTTTAAGAATCCTTTTGGTTGGTAAATTGACAATTCTATTAAAAACCAGAAAAATAATGACTTATTTTTCTGTATGGGAATCCGCCATATCCAGCTTCTGCCAACTGAACAATAATCGTATTTGTTTTAGGGTTTATATAAAGCCGTTGCCCTCTTAGACCATCGGCATAATAATCGCCTTCTTTAGCGCTATCTTGTGGGATCCACCAGTAGTTTTGATGAGTAGCTTTTTGCCAACCTTTAGCTGTATTGTTTTTATTTGACGGTGAAACAAGTAGGCTTTCATTTATCCACTTCTCAGGCACTATTGAAACGGTATCTCTTTTTCCTTTCATTAGATAGAGCCTTCCGACTTTTGCCAAATCAATTGCTGTACATTGAAAACTACTAGGTGAATTTTCTAAGCCTCCAATCTTGTCAACACCCCAACTACATGGGTATTGCGCGCCAATTTTTTCCCAGATTTCTTCTCCAAAATAGTCGGAGACATATTTTTTTGAAGCCCTTTCAATTACCCAAGTTAGAAGCAGCACATCAACATTGCTGTAATGCCATTTCGTGCCATTAACAGTATCTGGTATAACGTTTGCTAAATCCCGTTTCAAATCATCAGAATAATAAAATTTTGCTTCATCACTGAATAAGTCAGATAATATCCCGTCTCCAGTTCGTTTGAACCGAAAGCCAGATTTCATTTCTAATAAGTTTTTAATGGATATGTTTTTAAAATTTTCTTTTTCTTTTAGCTCTGGTATGAAATCCGTAATTTTTTGATTTATAGTTTTTATATACCCATCTTCCAGTGCTTTCCCTAATAAAATTGATATTATTGTTTTACCTACCGAAAAGGTATTACTAATAGTAGATTCTTGAAACCCTCCCTTATATTTTTGATAAACTATTGAGTCATCCCGAATCACGATAAAGGCTAGTAGTTTTCCTTTGTCAAAATACTCTGAAAAAGGTATAGAACCTTGATCTTTATAATCAACTTTTAGTGTATCAAGATTCTTTAGGTTTTTCGGACTTTGGGGAAAATGAATAGGTTGCTTACTTGCTGCTGTTTTTCTAATGGGAAAGTCTTTGAAAGTTTGTGTAGTAGGTTTTTTATATATTAATATTTTGAATAGTTGATTGTTGCAAAGATAGGCAGTTAGTATTGTTAATATCAGTGCTATTGAAATAAGTTTAATGTATTTCATGGGTCTAAGTATAAAGAAAAGGGAATTGGCCTTTACTTATTTCGCTTCACTACATGTTGGCTACTATCCTGCCCATGTTACATTAAAACACAGCTTGATGTGTAATATCAACCTTCACATCCGTACGTTTCTGCTTCCGAACATTAACCGGAAAAATATTATTGTGAGCATCGGACAGATTGGCGTAGAGCCCCTTAGGCTCACGTATCACTACCGAATAGTGACCGACAGGCAGGCTAACACAAAACTTGCCTAACTTATCTGATCGAACCGTTTTTACTGGTTTTATATTCCCCACGGAATCAATAAACCCATTATCGCCCATTTTAACCTGATTCATATTGATCAAGGGAAAAATAAGGACTTCGCGTTCAACAGGTGTTCCCGGAGAAGTAGACTTGCCTGGGCCTGGCATCTGATTGCCTTTTTTAATCAGAACGATTCCACAGATTCCCTGAAAGGCGGAATGTTTCGACCATTTTTTCTGGGCGACAGTTGGATTTGCAGCCAGTAATGTTAAACCTATAAAAAGAATCAGCGCTGAGTTTGTCAAGAAAGAATAAAGAGATGTCATAAGCGCAGTTCTTTTTTAACAGTGTCCAGCGAATGCCAGATAGTTGTTTCATTCTTTACATTTAGAGCATGGACATAATGTACAAAGTCTTCAAGGCTATCAAAAGAAGCCAGGCTTTGCCGAATTGTCTCATATTCCTCATAAGGAAGAACTGCAAAAGCAGGTTTGCCACCTGATTGAATTATTAGAGCGTTCAGAGTCATTTCTTGAAAAACGAATCGACAAACTCCATCTTGTTGAAGGTTTGCAGGTCCTCTATCTTTTCGCCAACGCCAATGTATTTGACCGGAATTTTGAATTGATCGGAGATGCCAATAACTACGCCACCTTTCGCGGTTCCATCCAGCTTTGTAATAGCGAGTGCCGTAACTTCAGTGGCTTTTGTAAACTCGGTAGCCTGGATAAATGCATTCTGACCGGTTGAACCGTCGAGAACCAGCAGTACCTCATGCGGGGCATCGGGCGTAACTTTCTGCATAACCCGTTTAATTTTGGTCAGTTCGTTCATCAGGTTGACTTTGGTGTGCAACCGACCAGCCGTGTCGATAATGACGACATCAGCGTTCATATCCGTTGCTTTTTTCACGGCATCGTAGGCTACTGCCGATGGGTCGGTGTTCATACCATGCGAAATAACTGGCACACCTACCCGGTCGCCCCAGAGTTTGAGCTGGTCGACAGCAGCTGCCCGGAACGTGTCGCCAGCGCCTAGTACAACCTGTTTGCCTCGTTTATGAAATTGGGCGGCCAGTTTGCCAATGGTTGTCGTTTTACCAACACCATTGACGCCCACCACCATAATAACATACGGTTTTTTGTTGGCAGGTAATTCAAAGTCATCCGAAACCTCGCCTGTGCTATTGTCAGAAAGCAGGGATGCAATTTCTTCGCGAAGTATTCGGTCGAGTTCGTCGGTACCCAGGTATTTGTCACGAGCGACCCGCTCTTCAATCCGGCGGATGATTTTCACAGTGGTTTCAACCCCTACATCCGATGAGATCAAAACACTTTCCAATTCGTCCAGTACTTCTTCGTCAACGGTTGATTTCCCGACAACAGCCCGCCCTAGTTTCGAGAAGAAGCTGTCTTTCGTTTTCTCTAAGCCTTTGTCGAGGGTTTCTTTCTTTTCTTTCGAGAATAAGCCGAATAGAGCCATAAAAAATAATCGTTAGTCGATGCCGGGTCGCCGGTGCGGTCGTCACATTTAGTCGGTAATAATAGGTACAAAAGTAACGTAAAGGTTAGCGACTACTAACTGACGACTCTTTTCAACAAAACTCTAACAAAAAAAGTCCCACAGAGCCTGGTAGAGGCTGTGGGACGAGCATCTTTTCTGGAAACGTTCCGCCGTATCGGTTGAAGGTATCAAACTAGCTTTTCAGCGCAGCCTGTACATCATCGATAGGGACCATTTCTTCTTTGAAGGTGTAAGCGCCGGTTTTTGGCGATTTGACGGCTTTGATGATTTTGGCAAATGCCTTACCGTTATCCTTCGTCTTCAGGGTTGCAACTACCTTTTTTGCCATGTCTTTTTATGGTTTACGGTTTACCATTTTGGGATTACTATGGCTGACATATGATAAGAAGCATACGTCAGCTATAATAATCTGAAACTGTAAACGTCAAACTTATTTAATTTCTTTATGCAGCGTTACTTTTTTCAGGAACGGATTGTATTTCTTCCGCTCAATACGAGCCGGCGTATTTTTCCGGTTTTTCGTGGTGATGTACCGGGACATGCCGGGTACACCGCTGTCTTTCTGCTCGGTGCATTCCAGAATAACCTGGATTCTATTGGCGCCTTTCTTTGCCATTGCTAACGTTCGTTTTCTCGATAAGGAGCGCAAAGGTACGGAATTACTTTTACTTTGCCAATAGGTTTTTCAGAAAAACAGATGATTTGTAATGAATTAAGTCGGAATTTTTGTTCCGGTTTGACTTTCGGTCGTTGGCTGGCGACCTTTGAGGAAATACGGGCCTCCTAAATGTAGAATCGGGCAATGGCAGATTTAGTTAGGAAGCTGTTCTTACATGCTTCGCCTTGGGTGTTTTGAGCCAGACATGATAACAACAACAATTCAATACGAGTATGCACCGGGCCATTTTCGGGCTTCTGAGCCAAATGTATATCGGTCAGATATGCTCGGCGAAGGTGAGATGGTGCTTAATATGGGACCGCAGCACCCATCAACGCATGGCGTTTTGCGGCTCGAAGTAGTAACCGATGGCGAAATCATCAGGGATGTTGTACCGCATCTGGGTTATCTGCACCGTTGTTTTGAGAAACATGCCCAATCGTTGCCCTTTAATCAGGCTATCCCGTTCGTTGACCGACTCGATTATCTGGCCGCTATGAACTGCGAACATGCTTTTGTAATGGGTGTTGAGCGGATGCTGGGTATTCAGAATGATATTCCGAAGCGTACAGAATACATACGGGTGCTGGTGGCGGAACTGAATCGGATTGCCGCTCATATGGTTGGTATTGGGACTTATGCGCTGGATATTGGGGCCTATACGCCTTTTCTCTGGCTCATGCGCGATCGGGAGCATATTCTGCGGATGCTGGAGTGGGTAAGCGGGGCGCGTATGCTCTACAACTACATTTGGGTAGGCGGCTTATTTTACGATTTGCCCGTCGGATTTGAGGAGCGTTGCCGGGAATTTGTGACCTACCTGAAACCGAAACTGCTAGAACTGCAACAACTGGTTATCGAAAATGAAATTTTTATAAAGCGGACAGCTAACGTAGGTGTTTTGCCCTTGCCAGTCGCTATTAATTACGGCTGTACAGGGCCTATGCTACGTGGCTCAGGCCTTCGCTATGATCTACGTCGGGTCGATGGTTATTCGATCTACCCCGAACTAGACTTTGCTATTCCAACTGGTGAAGGCAAAATGGGAACGGTGGGCGACTGCTGGGACCGCAACTACGTTCGCGTACAGGAGTGCTATGAATCCATCCGAATCATTGAGCAATGCCTTGATAAACTAACCTCCGATCTCCGGCGCACTCGTGATTATGACCCACAGGCAGTGGTTCCGAAGAAGATCCGCCCCAAAGCGATGGACTTTTACGTTCGAGGTGAGAGTGCCAAAGGGGAACTGGGATTTTTCTTCCGAACGGACGGTAAATCAGACATACCCGTTCGCTGTAAGGCCAGGTCGTGTTGTTACCACAACCTCTCTGTTATCAGCGAAATCAGTCGGGGAGCCATGCTGGCCGATTTAGTCGCTATTATTGGGTCGATTGATGTGGTGATGGGCGAAGTGGATAGATAAGAATTTAGGAGTGAGAATGCTGGCGAAAGCCAAAGAGAGTATCCGTCCGCTATTCTTACCGTACCGGCGGCCCGGTCCTAACTCCTCGCTCCTTATTACTCTATTACTAAAATATCTGCGCTATTTCGGCCCAGGCCGTCGTAATCGAGGCCGTAGCCCAATACAAAGCGATTCTCGATTTCGAAACCTACATAGTCCAGCTTCATTGGCTTCAGTAATGCTTCTGGTTTAAAGAGGAGTGTAGCAATGGCGAGTGACGAAGGTTGCAAAGCGCGGAGTTGCTCACAAATATCATTGAGGGTCCGGCCAGTATCGACAATATCTTCAATGACAATAAGGTCTCTGTTGGCAATAGGCTCGGTAAGGCCCAGAATTTCTTTTAGTTGCCCGGTCGATGACGTGCCTTTGTAAGACGATACTCGCAGAAACGTTATTTCGCAAGGTATTGTCAGGTTTTTCATCAGATCAGCAGCGAACAGAAAGGCACCGTTCAGAATGACCACCAGAAGGGGCTTTTTGTCGGCATAATCCTGATTGATCTGGCTGGCTAATTCCTGAATCCGGCTCTGAATCGATTCGGCAGTGATAAACGGGACAAACGTTTTATCGTTAACGGTCATTGCATTGGCGTCTGTAAGGGCCGCAAAGATACGGTCATACGCTGGTAGCAGACAAAAAATGCAGGTAAAAATAACAGTTTGCAAACGGACTCATCCTGGATTACGTTCATATAGGGAGAATAGATGCGCAGGCTTTTTCGATGCTATGAACGTTTTTAGGATTTCTTACAACAGAATAATCCGGTAGGATCGTTAAGGACTGGTAATCAATACCAAACAATAAAGAAGGCTAATGAAAAAACTCCTGTTGACGGTATGGCTGACGAGCGTGGCGCTTCTGGTTCAGGCTCAGCTTTACGATCCGTCGGCTTTTGATAAAAAATATGATGGCCTGTTGAAGCATCCTGGCGTGCAGATTGAGTCGGCAGAGGCTATCAATCAGATGTACAACTACAAGTTCTACGAGGCTGATAAAGAATTTAAGTGGTTGCGTATCCGCTATCCGAACCACCCCATGCCAACTTTCCTGATGGGGCTGGCCGAATGGTGGAAAATTGTGCCAAATACGGATGTAACAGACTACGACGATCGCTGCCTGATGTATATGGATTCGACCATTACGCTGGCTGAGAAGTTGTACGATGAGAGTGACAATAAGCTCGAACCCGCGTTTTTTCTGGCTGCATCCTACGCCTTTAAAAGTCGCCTTTATTCCGAGCGGAAGAAATGGGCAAAGGCGACTTTTGCGGGGAAGAATGCGCTGAAATACTTCGAAAAATGTAAGGGAAATGCCGATTTTAGCCCTGAACTCCTATTTGGCGATGGGATGTATAACTATTATGCCCAGTGGATTCCTGAAAACTATCCGTTATTAAAACCGATTCTGATCTTCTTCCCGAAGGGTAACAAGGCTAGTGGGATCAAAGAGTTGGAGAAAACGGCCAATACCGCTTTTTATACGCGCGTCGAGGCTCGCTATTTTCTGGTTCAGATTTACAGCATGGAGAACCAGTACGATAAGGCATACGAGTTGTCGAAGTACATGAACGAGCAGTATCCCGACAATCCTTTTTTCGAACGCTACTACGCGCGGTCGGCTTTTGTAACGGGCCGGTTGAACGAAGCGGAACGTATTTCAAAGGATATGCTGGAGAAAATCAGCCGATCGCAGTCGGGTTACGAGGCTGTGGGTGGACGAACGGCAGCCTATATTTTAGCCTATATCAACCACCTGTTTTATAAAAATACGTCGGAGGCTAAGAAGTACTACCAGCAGGCGATTGATTTTGCAAAGCAGACAAACGCAACCAATGCGGGCTATTATTGGTCGTCAGTACTGGGGCTGGCCAAAATTGCCACGGACGAGAAAGATTACGACCTGGCCCAGACTTATTTTAAAGAAGTATTAGACAAAGCCGACCGAAAGTCAAGTCAACACAAAGAAGCGAAAAAAGCGCTGGACGACGCCAAAAAGGCCAGACGAGAAGAGCGGAGAAAACGCGGGTGAGTAGTAGGTATGATATAGGATGTATGATGTATATCGTTGATTTTCATACATCATACATCCTATATCATCCATCAAGGGATAGGGAGTACCTTGCTTTCTTTGAAAGTCGACATGATAACCATGGTTTGCGTGCTGGCTACCTCGTCAATTTCATTGATCACATCGAGCATCAGAGCCTGATACGATGAAATGTCTTTGGCGATCACTTTCAGCAGGAAGTCGCCCGATCCGGTGATGTGATGGCATTCGATGATTTCGGGAATCTGATTGACCCGTTCAACAAACGACATGGTGGTATCTTTTTTATGACCAACCAGCGTAACCATAACGAATGTGGTAACGCCAAGACCGATCTTATCCCGATTCAACTGGGCATGGTAACTCTGAATAATTCCTGAGGTTTCCAGCTTTTTAACGCGCTCAAGGGTAGGAGCGGGCGAAAGGCCAATTTCCTTCGAGAGTTGTGCGTTTGTAATTTTAGCGTTTGCTTGTAGTATTTCTAATACGTGACGATCTATCTGATCTAATTTCTGTGCCGACATAAATAGTGTAGTCTGTTGAAACTTGTTGACAAGACGGTGCAAAGCTACCTCTTTTGCAATAGAAAATTCTTAAAACATACTGAATTTTTCCAAAAAGCGAAACAAATATAGTGTATTGACTTGATAAGCGGCACAAAATTTAGTGAATCGGCCTGGTTGCCAAATGCCCTTTTTATTATGTGGTGATTTTCTGGTAAGTATTTAAAAAAGAACGCCTTTATGTATCGACTTCCGTAAAGTTTACCGTTAGTAGTAATGACAGGTCAGATGTTTATCAAAAAGGCTGTTTTATAAGTCTGAGTATAGTTGACTATGGCTATTTTTGCTGGTTAATCCACTATTCCGAATGCGTTCGCTTGCTTTATTAACCCTATTCCTCGCGATTCTTGTCTGGATAAGTTGCCGTCAGGCAAAACCCGTTCCAGTGGCGACCAGAAGGCCATCTGTTCGGGTGCCCCAGCCAACGCCACGTCCACCTGCTCAGCAACCTGTACCTGCCAAAACTACGACGCCCAAGCCAACTACGGCCGTAATAACGACCCCAGTCGATACGCTCGGATATGATGAAGTAACGTTCCAAACACCTGCCCCACCCAAACGGGAGTTTCGAGCTGTATGGATCGCAACGGTCGATAATATTGACTGGCCCAGTAAAAAAGGACTGCCTGTGGCTGACCAGCAACGTGAGATCGTGGAAATGTTCGACATGTATCAGCAACTGGGACTAAATGCTGTAATTGTTCAGGTACGGTCGGCGGCTGATGCCTTTTATGCTAAAAGTTCAGAACCGTGGTCGGAGTGGTTAACGGGCCAGCAGGGCCTGGCGCCTAACCCGTTTTATGATCCCATGGAATTCATGATCGAACAGGCGCATCAGCGTGGACTTGAATTTCATGCGTGGTTTAATCTTGATCGGGCGTCATTCAGCAAATACTCCAGTATTGCCCCATCCAATATTATGCATCGGAAACCCGAATGGCTCCTGAGCTACGGCGGCAAGAAGCTGTTTAACCTGGGTATACCGGCCGTTCGAACCTACATTGCTGGCATTGTGGCCAATGTGGTGCGTGAATACGATGTTGATGGGATTCATTTTGACGATTACTTTTATCCGTATGCTGAACCTGGGCAGGTTATTCGCGATGATGCTACTTATCAGGCCAATAACAATGGTCAGACAAAAGCAGATTGGCGACGCGATAACGTCAACAAATTAATTGTTGAGCTACGGGATTCAATTCGGGAGAATAAGCCCTGGATAAAATTTGGCGTGAGTCCATTCGGTATCTGGAAAAATCAGGCTAGCGATCCTGAAGGTTCAGCTACGAACGGAGGGCAGGCCTATTATGATCAGTATGCCGACACCCGTAAATGGGTGCGCGAAGGGCTGATCGACTACATCGTGCCGCAGGTCTATTTCAGTTCAGAATTTGGGCGGGTTCCTTACAAAACATTGGTTGACTGGTGGTGCCGGAATGCGGGCAAAGTTCATCTCTATATTGGCCACGGAGCCTATCGGGTTGGGCGCGGTTCAGAACGCGATCCGGGCTGGTGGCGGCCAACCGAATTTCCGAATCAGTTTCGGTACAATCGGCAGCAGAAGGCCGTTCAGGGGAGTGTTCTCTTTAGTGCCAAGAACCTGAAGCTTAATCCGCTGGCCATTCGCGATTCACTACAAACTAACTTTTATCGGCATCTGGCTCTAGTACCGCCCATGCCTTGGCTCGATAGTATTCCGCCGTTGCCCCCCCGCGATCTGAAAGCAGCTATTACGCCAGAGGGCGTCGAACTTTTTTGGGAGCAATCGCCCGAAGCCAGTGATGGCGATGGAGCCGAAGCTTACTTAGTGTATCGCTTTGAAGGACGACGACCCCGCTTACGGCTGGATGATCCTCGATACATTGTCGCTCATTGTATTGGTGAAGGCACGACCCGGTTTGTCGATAAAACCGCCGATCCGAAGAAGAAATATTTGTATGCTATTACGGCGCTGGATCGACTGCGGAATGAAAGCCGGGAAATGGTCATAAAAGTGCAGTAGCCAGAGGCTGATAAATGGCTCACTACTGCATGATAGTTTCCAGTACCTCATCAATCGATTTACTGTCTGGGAAAAAGCTAGCCAGTTTCAGTAAAATGCCTTCGACAACAGCGTCCGGGCACGAGGCTCCGCAGGTTAGCAAAACCGTAACGGGGCGATGCACTGGGATAAAGTTTTCGGTGGTTATCTCCTGCTTGGTATGATGATCGAAATGGTAAATCAGCTTGTCGGATAAGATTTTTTGCTCCGATTCAATAAAGTAGGTTGGCAGTTTGGCTTCGCACAACTCCACAATGTGGGAAGTATTGGACGAATTATAGCCACCAGCTACTACGGCAAAATCAGCCGGATTAGTCAGCAATGCATACGTAGCATCCTGATTATCATTGGTGGCGTAGCAGAGTGTGTCGCGGGTGTTGGCGAAGTGCGCGTCCACTGAGTCGTCCGTCAAGCCGTAATGCTGAATCATGACCTGCTTCAGATAATCGGCTATACTTTGCGTATCGGAGGCCAGCATGGTTGTCTGGTTGACTACGCCAATCCGTTGTAGATCGCGGGTAGGGTCGAAGCCTAGGGAATACTGCCCGGCAAATTCTTCGTAAAAGCGTTCGGCAGGTTGTTCTCCGGTAATATACTGGGCCAGACGCTGGGTTTGAGCCATGTCTTTTACCACAACCGTTGGGGCCATTTCTTTACTGTGCGAAAAGGTGGCTCGTGTTTCTTCGTGGCTGGGTTTGCCATGAACAATAACCGAATAGTTTTTCTGGCCAATTTGCCCGGCTTTGTTCCAGACCTTTTCGACAAAAGGGCAGGTGGTGTCGTATTTAACTACGTCCAGCCCAAGTGAGGACAACTGCTGCTGGGTTTCCAGAGTAGTGCCAAAAGCTGGGATAATGACCACATCGTCTGGATGCAATTCCGAGAAAGGAATAAGCTGATGCCCTTTGGTATCCATCAGAAAACGCACTCCACGGCTTTGTAAATCTCCATTTACATCGGGATTATGGATCATCTCGCTCAGCAGAAAAATGCGTTTGCCCGGATTTTCGGCAATGGCTTTATAGGCGATTTCAACGGCGTTTTCGACCCCGTAGCAAAAGCCGAAATGGCGGGCAAGTAATACCCGGATGGGGCCAAAATCGAGCAAAGTAGGGGTAAAGTCACGTTTAAGTTTATCTCGCTTCCGACGAAATTCTTTGAGAGGAGTAATGATTCGGCTGCGGTAGTATTCAGGGATGTCGAAAGATTTCATGGAGCGAAAATAGCTAAGCAACGGCAATGCGAGTGCATCCAAAAGCTCGTCACTTGTCCGTAAGCGTTGTTTAATGTAAAACAGTGGAGCCCGAAGCTTCGTTCAGGGCAAAGGTAACCAGGAATGATAGACTTAGCCGCTTACGGTCAGGAGCTTTTGTTATATTTGATTACAGTTCAACTCCGTTTGTAAACGTAATCATTTATGACAACAATGACTTTGCAAGCTACCAACCACTGGGCTTGGTGGCGTAAAGTTCTCTTTCGATTTAGCTGTATTTATCTACTGTTGTATATGTCGCCCCTAAGTTGGCTGGGTGGCATTCCGGTTCTCAGCTGGTTCAGTGATTATTATGGGGAAGCAGAGAATTGGCTAGTGAATTTAGCCAACGCTAATCTCTTTCATATTAAAGATGTTTTGGTCCCCTTGAATGGCAGTGGCGATACCTCCTACGGCTATGCACAACTATGCTTTTTTTTGCTGACAGCACTGGTTGGAGCAGTTGTCTGGACGATCTTCGATAAGCGGGCCAATTATGCAATTGCCTATTACTGGCTACTGGTTGCTGTTCGCTACTATGTGGCTATGGTGGCCTTACGCTATGGAATCATCAAGTTGTTTGGCCAGCAAATGATTTTTCCGCCACTGAGTGCACTGGCTACGCCTTTAGGCGATTTATTGCCTATGCGGTTTTCCTGGTATTTTATTGGTTATTCTACTCCTTATCAGTTTTTTTCGGGTGCTGTAGAGGCCGTGGCTGGTGTTCTGCTCATCTTTCGACGAACCAGCACATTAGGTGCTTTTGTGGCAGCCAGCGTTTTTCTCAACGTGATGATGATGAACCTGTGCTACGATATTCCGGTCAAGCTATTTTCAATTCATCTGTTCCTGTTTAGTACTTTTTTATTGCTGGGCGATGCCAAACGACTGCTCAATTTCTTCGTGTTTAACCGACCTACACAACCAGCCGTTCGCTATACCTTGCCGGGAACATGGTCGAAGCGAGGTCAGCTAGCCTTAAAAGCCGCTTTCGTACTGCTCTTTCTGGTCATACCTGTTTATGAATTCGCAGTGAGTTCAACTCAGGGGTCGAAACCAAAAACGCTGGCCACAGGCTTCTTCTCGGTCGAGCAGTTTCGAGGAAGTTCTGTTGATAGTTTGCGCTGGAAAGATGTCGTATTTGAGCCTAGTACATCAGGCAGTATTTTAACGTCAGATACCCTATTTCGGCAGCGATACCGGCGAGGGTATTTCAACTATAAGCTTGACTCGCTAACGAATACCATTACGTTCAGGAAAAATTCGTTTGATACTACAGCATTATTTACCATGCACTATACCATGCCGGATACGAATCATATTCTGTTGCGAGGGAAAATCCGGACTGATTCAGTGATTGTTGGCCTCAAACGCCAGAATCGTCATTTTCAGTTGGCAGAGCGCCAATTTCACTGGCTTTCAGAAGCTAATCGCTAATGTGGGCAGAGCTATAATTCAAGAACCTGGCCCAGAATGTCGTCCAGATACTCGCGGGAATTGGCTAGCCGGGGTACTTTATGCTGACCGCCTAATTTGCCGCGTTGTTTCATCCAGGCATAAAATGTGCCCGGTGGAACAACGTGGATACGCGGACGTTTGAGCACCATATCGTTGTAGCGCTTGGCATCGTAGTCTGAATTGATTTGTCGTAGCGTTTCGTCAAGGATTTGCTCAAACGTTTGCTGGCTATTGGGCTCATGCGTAAACTCAATGACCCACTCATGGCACCCATTGCTACCGTTACCCATGTAAACCGGACCAGCCGTATAATCGGATAGTACGGCTCCCGTCGCTTCACAGGCTTTGGTAATGGCTGTTTCAGCATTTTCGACAATTACTTCCTCACCAAAGGCATTGATAAAATGCTTTGTTCGGCCGCTTACTTTCAGTCGATGGGGACAGAGTGAGGTAAACCGAACCGTATCGCCAACCTTATAGCGCCACAAACCCCCATTAGTCGATACGATCAGCGCGTAATTTTTATCCAGTTCGACTTCCTCAATGGTCAATGCTTTTGGGAAAGGCTGGTCGGCTTCGTGAACGGGCATGAACTCGTAAAAAATGCCATAATCCAGCATCAGAAGCATTTCTCCTACACGGCTTAAGTCGTCCTGAATAGCAAAAAAGCCTTCGGAAGCGTTGTAAATTTCCTGATACCGAACCTGGGCTGAAGGGAAAACCTGCTGCTGGAACAACTCCCGATAAGGCTGGAAGTTAACAGCTCCGTGCATCATCACTTCAAAGTTGGGCCATACTTCCAGGATATTCGATTTTCCCGTTCGGGCCAGCACTTTATCGATTAGCACCATCCCCCAGGTAGGTACGCCCAGCATACTGGTTACGTTTTCGGTGGCTGTTATTTCGGCCATTCGCTCCAGTTTGGACTCCCACTCATCCATCAGCGCAATGGAGAGGGATGGTGTACGAATGTACTGTGCCCAACTGGGAAGATTCTTCATTACAACAGCCGATACGTCGCCTACCGCGCTGTTAGTGCTGTATGGGTTTGGGTGAAGACTGCCGCCTATGGATAACCCCTTTCCTTCAAAAGCCCGGCTACTCGGATTATTGGCGATATACATAGCCATCATATCCTTACCCCCCTTAAAGTGGCTTTCGTCCAGCGATTCCATCGTTACGGGAATGAATTTACTACGGGCATTGGTCGTACCGGACGATTTCGAGAACCAACGAACCGGCGAAGGCCAGAGCACTTTATTTTCACCCTTTAGCACCCGTTCGATATAGGGAAACAAATCTTCGTAGCTGGAAACCGGAACCTGCCGCTGAAAGTCCTGTATGGTTTGGATCGACTTGTAGTGATGCTTTTTACCCCATTCGGTCCGGCGACCGGCACGGATGAGTTGCCGAAATACCTGCTGCTGAACCACGCCGGGCTGTTGCATCATTGCTTCAATACGCGGAATGCGCCGTTGAAGAAGCCATTTAAGCGTGGTATTGAGTAAAGTCATGGGGCTAAAATAAGCAATACAACTTTAGTGAATAGGCTAAGGTGTCAAATATATAACTATTCTGCTTGATTTATAATCCTTTGGCCCGATCGGGATAGTCTGTGATAAGTCCATCAACCCCCCATTCTTTCAGCCGAATCATATCGGCCCGTTGATTTACCGTCCAGGGAATGACCCGAATGCCCTGATCGTGCATCCGGGCAATTTTATCCTGATTGATAAGCCGGAAATAAGGGCTATAAATATCTGGTTTAAAGCCCAGTTCCTCGATATTTTTCTCCGGGCTTCGGAGATTCTCGACTAGCGCCGATAATTTTACTTTAGGATACTTTCCGGCATCGGCCCCCCGTTTCCACTGTCGTAATATGGCAAAGTCAAAACTTTGTATAGTTACTCGATCTGGCGTAAGGCCTTGTTTGAGAACGGCCTGAACAAGTTCGCAAAAGGCGGCTGGTTCGGGCTGGCTTATGTTATATTCCGACGATTCGCTTTTGAGTTCGATGTTGTAGGCGAATGGAGCGAGATTTTTTGCTTTCCGATGCGCTTCCGCTTCATCAATAACTTCACTCAACAGGGGTTTGTAGGTTTTTAGTTTTTGCTGTTCAGGAAAGGCCGGATTTCCATTGGAGCCAACGTCGTATTGCTGAATGTCGGCATAATTGAGCTGATACAGCAGTATACTTTTCTGATTCCGCTTATTAACGGGTTTGCCATCAGGTGTGATACTAAAATCGGCGTTGAAATACGGATCATGGGAAACCACTACCTGCTTATCTTTACTAATAACCACATCCATTTCCAGCGTCGTAACTCCCAGATCCAATGCTTTCAGAAAAGCTGGTACCGTGTTTTCAGGCATTAGTCCACGGCAGCCCCGGTGCCCCTGCACATCGAAAGGGGAAGGAGCAGGGACCACCATAGCAATCAATAGAGTGACGAATAGCAAATTGGCAGGTGTATTCATAACTGCTCTTAGAACGACTATAAGGGTGGTTTGTTCAGTTAACCAGTGGCCACATAAGTAAAGCGCCCACAACTAGCAGGCGCTCAGTAATAAAGTAACAAGGAAAACAAGTTAGAAAGACAGCAGAGCCTTAATGCCCAACGATTGACGCAGCGGTTGGTAAAGGCGGAGCCGTAAATTAATTACAGAAGGTGGTCATAACGACTAGCATGGCTTTTACACCCGCATGCTGGCGCAGATAGTCGCGCAGAAACCGGCAGGCATTGTAATATTGTGTCTTTACCAGGCTAACCGGAATCTGGAGCTTTTCGGCCACCTCTTCATTGGAGAGCCCTTGCTCTGACCGTAAGGTAAATACTAACCGACGCTGAACGGAAAGCTGACGTAACCCGTCACGAACTACTGAGCTATACTCACTCAGGGCAAGCGGTTCTTCGGTGGCTAAAAGCTCCCGGTTGTCGTTGCTGATGGTGTCTACTACCTGATACATGGCTGTTGCTTAATAGTTGTTAACGGATTATTTATATGGAACCTGCTGTGTATGCTCACGTCCATTACGTGTAAACACATCTGCGGAAATGTGTAGTTGGCCTGGAAGAGGTCGTCTGCATATGAGTGCTGATGACTCCGAAACAGGGTATCGAACGCCGTTGTGTCTTCTTTTTGTAAACGATGCGTTACTGCTGTATCGGTCTGATCCATACGTTTTGTCACCAGATGAGTGGAAACAATGGTCGTTAAAATGGGTGTTCGAGGCCTTGTAGTGTACAAATATAAACCTTTTAATCTGGTAAAGAAAAGAATACTTTTTATTTGTTGAGTGCAATAGTAAACTTGCAGAAAAACAGGCCCACGCTCCTTAACTTACCTATGCGCTATATAAAAGCTATTGTTGTTTCTATACTAACTGTTCTGCTGATTTGGGGATTAAACCGGCCATGGGGAAGTATTCCGGCGTTTGGCCCATTATTAAGTCCGTTTGTGGGATTTTGGCAAAATGCAGAATCCGCAAACGTTTCCGATGAAGAGTTAGCCATACAGGGAACCCAGGCTCCTGTAACTGTTCTGATTGATGATAAAGGGGTTCCGCACGTGTTCGCCCAGAATGATCATGACCTGTTTTTTGCTCAGGGTTACCTGACAGCCCGTGACCGGCTCTGGCAAATGGAGTTTCAGACACATGCAGCCGCTGGGCGGGTATCCGAGTTAGTTGGTGATCGGGCACTTGAGCTGGATCGTTACAATCGGCATATGGGTATGGGCTATGGAGCCGAGCAGACGTTGAAAGGAATGCAGGCCGACCCGGCTTCGAAGGTCGCTCTTGAGGCCTATACGGCTGGCGTTAATGCCTGGATTGATCAGTTGTCGCCCGCGAAATACCCCATTGAGTATAAGCTTCTCGGTTACGCTCCCGAATCTTGGACACCGCTTAAATGTGCGCTACTTTTGAAGCAGATGACCAGCACCCTCGCTAGTGGAGCTGATGATTTGTTGATGACCAATATATTACGGAAATATGGCTCAATCGTTACCGCCGATCTGTTCCCAGATTATCCAACCCTTGAGGACCCCATCATTCCCCCGGTACTCCCTGGGATTTTAAACCAGTATCTTCCCGGCCATCCCCTCCGAATGATACCACCATCAACGACATAATTGCCTGGTTTGATACCGGCTTTCGACGGCCTAACCCTGAAATCGGGTCGAATAACTGGGCGGTTGGTCCGTCAAAATCGGCAACCGGCCATCCTATCTTGGCCAATGATCCACACCTTACCTTGAGTTTACCGTCGATCTGGTATCAGATGCAGTTGGTTTCACCGACAGTTAATGTGTATGGGGCTACCCTGCCGGGCGCACCTAATGTAATTATCGGCTTCAACAAGGATGTAGCCTGGGGTGTAACAAATGTAGGGGCTGACGTGCTGGATTTTTATACGGTAAAATTTAAGGACGCTACCCACCGGGAATATTGGCATGATAATAAATGGAAGCCCACCCGCGCCCGCATCGAAGTCATTAAAGTGAAAGGGAAGCCTGATGTAGTCGATACAGTATTCTATACCCATCATGGTCCGGTTGTTTACATGCCCGGTGCAAAAGCGTTTCGGAAAAATATTCCGATTGGTTACGCTGCTCGCTGGATTGCGCATGAACCATCGAATGACCTGGCCTGTTTTTACGGGTTGAATCGGGCTAAAAATTTTGATGATTACCGGAAGGCACTCGCTCTCTACGTTGCGCCAGCCCAGAATTTTATCTTTGCCAGTAATCAAAATGACATTGCCATATCACCGAATGGGCGTTTTCCGCTGAAATGGATGGACCAGGGTAAGTTTC
This sequence comes from Spirosoma aerolatum, assembly GCF_002056795.1. Lineage (NCBI taxonomy): Bacteria > Pseudomonadati > Bacteroidota > Cytophagia > Cytophagales > Cytophagaceae > Spirosoma > Spirosoma aerolatum. Next base: position 294,966 of record NZ_CP020104.1, read on the forward strand.
TGCTGGATGGCACCGACCCGGCTGATGACTGGCATGGTTTTATTCCAGCCGATCAGAACCCATTGGTCAAGAATCCGCCCAGAGGGTTTGTGAGTTCGGCCAACCAATTTTCAACCGACCGTACTTATCCGTATTATCTAAACTGGCAGTTTGCACCTGCCGAGCGTGGACGGCGTATCAACCAACGGCTGACGGCTATGCAGCATGCTACAATTGATAGCCTTCGGATGCTGCAAAACGACAATTTTAATCTACGAGCCGCCGACGCGTTGCCAGTCATGTTAACGAACATTGATGCCAGCCGATTAAATGCCGATCAGAAAAAAGCGTTGGCTTCGCTGAAAGCATGGAAAAAGAATAACGATGTGGCCGAAACGGGGGCAACAGTCTTTACGGAATGGACCCAGCGATTACTCGAAGCAATTTGGGCTGATGAATTCGATATGGGCGATTCGTTGCCCATGCGTAACCCTACTTTTGACCGTACGTTGACCATGATGCAGCGCGACCCAGAAGCTCGTTGGTTCGATAATGTAAAAACACCCGCTCACGAACGCATGACCGATGTGTTGACGCAAAGTTTTCAGGCAGCCTGTGATACACTGGCTAAAAAGCATGGAGCCTTTGGGTCGTCGTGGGCTTGGGGGCCGCACAAAAGCACATCCATTCGACATTTGTTACCCGGTGTCGATGCGTTTAGTGCGCTGAATGTACAGATTGGTGGTGGCAGTGGTATTGTCAACGCAACCAGCGAGCGAGCAGGACCTTCCTGGCGAATGGTTGTTGCACTCGGCGACCAGCCGAAAGCCTATGGCGTTTTCCCAGGTGGGCAGTCAGGTAACCCCGGTAGTCCGCATTATCAGGATCTGCTGGAAACCTGGCGAACCGGCCAACTTAACGAGTTGCTCTATCTGCAAACCGCTCACGACAAAAGCCTTCGTATTAAGCAGAAACTTGTTTTGAAGTAAAGCGGCTGGAAAGCCGCCAATTAAAGCACATAAAAGCGGCTTATCAGCCGTCCTACTACCATGATTCAAATTATTCTTATTGCTATTTTGAGTTTGCTGGCTCAGCTTATATTGCCCTGGTGGAGTTTGGCTGTCGTTGCCTTCCTAGTTTGTTTATGGCGTAGCCCAAGCGCAGGACAGGCGTTTTTTGCTGGATTTTATGGCGTAGCATTCGTGTGGCTGGCGTATGCCGTTATGCTCCATTTGCGTACCGATGGCATATTTACTGGGCGCATGGGAGAATTACTCTTCAAAACAAATAGCCCTATTCTTCCCGGATTAGTGACGGCGATTATTGGTGGATTGGTTGGTGGGCTAGCTGGTCTGTCAGGGTATTTCGTTCGTCAGGCTACTCAAAATCAAATCACGGCCCGTAGCTAGTAAAATCGTAAATCCCTCTACCTTTGTAGAATAAACTGATAACTAACTGAATTATTTCCTGTGAAGAATGCCTCGTTAATTCTAAACGTCGTTTTGACGATTGCCGTAGCTGTATTGTACTACTTGCATTTTAAAGGCCCCCAGTCCGAAAGTACCCCGGCTATTTCTACTCCTGCTGAAGCCAAAGGCAAAGCCATCGTATATGTCAATGTTGATTCACTATTGAATAAATACGATTTCTTTAAAGACACCCAGAAAGTGCTGGAAAGTAAGCGCTTTCAGTTGGAAAATGACATAGCCTCCAAAGGCAGGAACCTGCAAAACAAAGTTGCTTTCTTCCAGCAGCGAGCTGCCACCATGACGCAGGAGCAAGGTCGGGCAACAGAAGCCTCTTTGCAGAAAGAACAGCAGGATATTCTGGCTTACCGCGATCGTGCTGCGCAAAATCTTGCGCTTGAAGAGCAAACTAAAAACAAAGAGCTTTACGACGAAATTTACAATTACCTTAAAAAGATAAATGCTCAGAACAAATACGAATTTGTTCTTGGCTATACAAAAGGGGGCGGTATCCTGTTTGCTAATCCTGAGGCTGATCAGACCAAAGCCATTCTGGACGGTCTGAACAAAGAATATCAGGCAAGACAGACAAAGAAGTAAGATTTAGTGCTTTTGTGGCTATAAACCCGGCTTACTGGACATGTGCATCAGTAAGCCGGGTTTATTTGCATATAAATCTGAAATTTTCTGCGTGTGTAAACCTCTCGCGGAATTTCAACGTTGTTGCTCTTACCCGGTTAAGTAATAATCTGGTAAACTAGAGTCATTTTGAGGCAGTGCGCTCATTAGCAGGCTCATGCATCATATATCCTACATCCTATATCAATAATGGCATCTGCTTCAATTGTTAAACAGGTTGATATCCGAAACCGTCGGGCTTCGTTCGAGTATTCGTTTTTAGAAACCTATACGGCGGGTATTGTCCTGACAGGTACCGAGATAAAATCCATTCGACAGGGCAAGGTCAATTTGCAGGACGCCTATTGCCTGATTCATAACGACGAGCTGTTTATCCGGCAGATGAGCATTTCGGTCTACACAGAAGGTACATACTATAACCATGAACCCCTCCGTGACCGTAAATTATTACTAACAAAGCGGGAAATAAAACGGCTTACCGAAAAACTGAAAGATCAGGGACTGACTATCGTGCCGGTTCGTTTGTTCACCAATGAGCGGGGGTTTGCTAAGGTCGAAATCGCTCTAGCGAAGGGTAAAAAACTTTTCGATAAACGTGAAAGTATCAAAGAACGCGACGTAACGCGGGATTTGCAGCAGGAGCGGTATTGAGCATAGCCATTCGTCAGGCAATTGCGTACCTTTCCAGCTATTAGTTTGGACGGGTGACTGATGATAACCTACTGTTAACTAAATTTTTCTAAACTCTTGTCGTTATGTAGATAACTCTGTAACTTGCTACCGTACAGAGGCATCTAAACGCGATATGGGTAGGAAAGTATTAGTCTTAAATCAAGATTACAGTGCTCTCAGCATTTGCTCCGTTCCCAAGGCATTTTTGCTGGTTTATTTAGACAAAGCTGAACTTGTTGCCGAATCTGAGCAGTTCACCCTGCGAACTGTCTCCGCTGAGTTCCCAATGCCGTCCGTTATCCGGCTTCACCGATATGTCAATCTGCCTTACAAAGGCGTCATGCTCACCCGCCAGAATATCTTCAAGCGAGATGGCAATCATTGTCAGTACTGCGGTACCACTGAAGACCTGACGCTGGATCATGTAATGCCTAAGTCGAGGGGAGGGAAAACGAGTTGGGACAACCTCACTACCGCCTGTAAACGTTGTAACTCGAGGAAAGGTGACTACACGCCTGATGAAGCTAACATGAAACTGCGCCAGAAACCGTTCAAACCTACGTTTCTGGTTTTTTTACGCGAATTTTCTGGCTCTATTGAACAAAGTTGGATGCCTTTCTTAGCGAAAAAAGAGAAGGCGTTCCAATAATCGAGGAGAGAAAAGCAGAAAGGGACGAACAGAATAACGGATTTGCCAAAGCATTTCCCACATTCTGTTCGTCCCTTTCTGCTTTTCTCCTCTTTTTCAAAGAGTTTTGCGCCTTCCGAAACTTTTTTCTAAAAGCAATTGCTATCTTTGCAGGCCTTTTTTACAGGTAATCAACTTATAACCAAAAGTCAGCTCGCCATTGACCTACGGGCTGATGTACTGAGTGGGTCAGGAAAACATTTTTTATGAGCAAAACGCAGCAACGCGAACTGCCGGCATTTGATTGGGACCGCGCAGACAACAAAGGGTTTGGGAGTGGCTATTCGGATGCCGAGCGCAACCGGATGATGGAACTGTACGACAATACCCTGTCGGAAGTTAAAGAAAAAGAAGTAGTAATGGGAACCGTCGTTGGGATAACGGACCGGGAAGTATTACTCAACATTGGATTTAAGTCGGATGGCTTGGTGCCTGCTTCAGAATTCCGGGATATGCCCGACCTGAAGATGGGTGATGAAATTGAAGTTTACGTAGAAAATCAGGAAGACCCGAATGGCCAGTTGGTACTCTCGCGCAAGAAAGCGAAAGTCATTACCGCATGGCAGAAAATTCAGCGTGCGCTCGACGAAGACCTCGTAATCGATGGTTTCGTAAAACGCCGGACCAAAGGTGGTCTGATTGTCGATATTTATAGTGTAGAAGCGTTCTTGCCAGGTTCGCAAATCGATGTGAAGCCAATTCGTGACTTCGACATCTTTGTGGGCAAGAAAATGGAGGTTAAAGTTGTTAAGATCAACTATGCAAACGATAACGTAGTCGTTTCGCACAAAGTCCTGATCGAAAAAGACCTCGAAGCACAACGTGCTCAAATCCTGAACAACCTCGAAAAAGGTCAGGTACTCGAAGGCGTTATCAAGAACATGACCAACTTCGGTGTATTCATCGATCTGGGTGGCGTCGATGGTCTGTTGCACATCACAGATATTTCTTGGGGCCGCATCAGCCATCCATCGGAAGTACTTCACCTCGACCAGAAAGTCAACGTGGTGGTTCTGGACTTCGACGAAGACAAAAAGCGGATTTCGCTGGGTATGAAGCAACTTCAGGCTCACCCATGGGACGCTCTGGCCGAAGATATCCAGGTTGGCTCGAAAGTAAAAGGCAAAATCGTGAATGTCGCCGATTACGGTGCATTCCTCGAAATCATGCCAGGTGTAGAAGGTCTGATCCACGTATCGGAAATGTCATGGTCGCAGCACCTGCGTAACCCACAGGAGTTCCTGAAAGTGGGCGACGAAGTAGAGGCTGTTGTACTGACGCTCGATCGGGCTGATCGCAAAATGTCGTTAGGCATTAAACAACTGACCGAAGATCCCTGGACTCGTCCAGAATTGCGTACAAAATACGCCGTCGGAACGAAGCACAAAGGGGTGGTCCGTAACCTAACTAATTTCGGTCTATTCCTTGAACTAGAAGAAGGTATCGATGGTCTGGTCCACGTATCTGACCTGTCGTGGACGAAGAAGATCAAACATCCTTCAGACTTCATCAAGGTTGGTGACGAACTCGAAGTAGTGGTACTGGAACTGGATGTTGATAACCGTCGTCTGGCCCTGGGTCACAAGCAACTTGAAGAGAACCCATGGGATACGTTCGAAACCGTATTTGCAGTAGGTACGATTCATCGTTGCACCATCCTGAGCAAAAACGATAAGATGGCCACTCTTGAACTGCCATACGGTATCGAAGGCTTCTCATCGCTGAAGAATCTGGCGAAAGAAGATGGAACGTTTGCTGAAGTTGGTGAAACGCTCGATTTCAAAGTAACCGAATTCTCGAAAGAAGAGAAGCGTATCATGCTGTCGCACACGAAAGCATGGCAGGAGAAAAACGAGCCTGTTAAAGAACCAAAAGCACCAAAAGCTTCTGCTTCGAAAGCAGGTTCAACGTCAGCTCCTGAGCGTGGTGCTACCCTGGGCGACCTTGATGCACTGGCAGCGCTGAAAGAACAAATGGAAGGCCGTAACTAATACGGATTAATTTTGGTTTAAAAAATACTCCTGTCTGTTATGGTCAGGAGTATTTTTTTAGAGTCGCTTTTCACAAAACGAGATAAAATCGTATATTTGCAGTCCCGAAAGCATGGCTCTTCAAGTGAAAGGGAAATAAGGTTCCGTGGCCGAGTGGCTAGGCAGTGGTCTGCAAAACCTCGTACAGCGGTTCGAATCCGCTCGGAACCTCTTCAAAATCAGTAAGCAAATTGCCAACTTTACCATCTTGTCCGACTTCAATTGAACTCGTGCGGGATGGTATTTTTTATTTTCTCCCAACCAAGTAAGAATTAGTTAAACGGGCGTAGGAGTTGATAAAAGGCTCTTAATTAGAAAGAATATAAATAAAAAAGAGTGCTCAAATAACTAAACACCAACTTTTGCCTATCCAGCAATCGTGTCGTACTTTTGGGCGCTAAATAAAAAGCGGTAGTGATTATGTTGATTCACTCAATTAATATAGTTCATAAAATGAGTCGTTTATACAAGCTTGGCGGGGCCCTGATCCTAACGCTCATGCTATTGGTTTCCAATAGTCAGTTGAGAGCACAGGACGCTGCACCTGCTGGTGGTGCTGATGTTGAAAAAGGGAAGACCTTATTTACAAACAACTGCGCTCAGTGTCACGCGGTGACAGACGAGAAAGTTGTAGGCCCTGGTCTTAAAGGTGTAGAGTCTCGTACCCCTGGTAAAGATTGGTTACACAAGTGGATTCGGAATTCATCAGCTCTGATTGCTTCGGGTGACCAGTATGCCAATCAGGTCTTCAACGCCAATGGTAAAGTGCAGATGTCGAGCTTCCCCAGCTTAACCGATGCCGATATCGATGGTATCTTAGCCTACATTGATCAGGCTAACACAGCTCCTGAAGGTCAAACAGCAAAGCCAGGCGAAAATCCAGTAGGTCAGCAGGGAGGTGGTACAACAAGTGGCCCCTCAGAACTATTCACGTTTGTACTGGTTGCCTTGTTGATCGTTATGCTCCTTGTGCTTGGTGTTCTGCTGGCCATTGTAAGCATTCTGTCGAAAGCAGTAGCACCAGCTACAGTTGAAGGGGTAGAAGTGCCTTCGAACTTCGGCCAACGGTTGAAGACAGGTCTGTCGAACGCGTTCAACAATCCTACGCTTCGTACAATCGTCATCTGGTTGTTTTTGTTAGTGGTTGCTAAAGAAACCATCGATGGTGCTTATGGCGTAGGTATTCAGCAAGGTTATGCGCCGAAACAACCTATTGCGTATTCGCATAAACTGCACGCTGGTCAGTACAAAATTGATTGTAACTACTGCCACACGGGTGCACAAAAAGGTAAGAACGCTACCATTCCGGCCGCCAACATCTGTATGAACTGCCACGGCGTTATCAAAAAAGAGTCGCCCGAAATTCAGAAGATTTATACGGCTATTGAAGAAAATCGGCCAATTGAATGGGTTCGGGTTCATAACCTGCCTGATCTGGCTTACTTCAACCACGCACAGCACGTAAACGTTGGGAATGTAGCCTGTCAGACCTGCCACGGTGAAATTGAGAAGATGGAAGTGGTTGAAGCTCGTTCATCACTGACCATGGGCTGGTGTATTGATTGTCACCGCCGGACGGATGTGAACACGAAAGACAACGCTTACTACGACAAGCTGGTGGCGTTGCACCGGAAAGAAAGCAAAGAGCCGCTCAAAGTAGCTAACATTGGCGGCCTTGAATGTTCAAAATGTCACTATTAATCCACCGGGCCGTGTAGGCCAGCTCAACCAATAGGGTACTTACCGCATACAACACGCATGGAAAATACATCTAAACGGTATTGGAAAGGGCTCGAGGAGTTACGCAACGACGCTACATTTGTTAAGAATGCCAACAGCGAATTTGCTAACCCCGACCTGAGCGAATCGTCGAATGACCTGGAAGAAGGTTTGCTCGGTGGCTCAAACACCCAACGCCGTGACTTTCTGAAAGTAATGGGATTTGGTATGGCTGCTGTGTCGCTGGCCGCCTGTGAAACGCCGGTTCATAAAGCCATCCCGTATATCAACAAACCGGAATTTACCTTCCCTTCAATTTCTGACTATTACGCATCCACCTTCGTAGAGGGTGGCGATTATGTTTCTGTTCTAGTAGAAACACGTGAAGGTCGGCCTATCAAAATAGAAGGTAATCCATCATCAACTATATCGAAAGGGAGGACAACTGCACGGGCTCAGGCTTCGGTGCTTTCGCTCTACGATATTGATAAACTAAAAGGTCCCAAACGTGGCGACGCTGATATCGACTGGGATACAGCCGACCGCGAAATCCTTAGTCAACTGAGTTCAGTAGCTGCGAAAGGTGGTGCTATTCGGATTGTTTCGTCTACGATTCTTAGCCCGGCTACCAAAGCCGTTATCGCTGATTTCGTAGCGAAATACCCAACCGCTCGTCATATCATGTACGATGCAAACTCAGTATTCGGAATCAAACAGGCTAATCAGGCTTCGTTTGGTAAGGCCGTTATTCCATCGTATGATTTCAGTAAGGCGCAAACCATCGTTAGCGTCGGTGCGGATTTCTTAGGAACATGGATTGCGCCTATCGAATACATGGGGGCTTATGCAAAAGGTCGTCAGGTTGGTGCTATGGCAGGTGGAAAGAAAACCATGTCGCGCCATTATCAATTTGAGACCGGCCTTTCGATGACGGGGGCTAATGCGGACTATCGTACAGCTATTAAGCCATCGCAGGAAGGGTTAGTTGTTGCAGCACTTTATAATAAGGTTGCGGCCAAAGTAGGCGGGGGGGCATTGAGCACACCATCAGTTGATGTCGCTCATCTGGACAAAGCCGCTACGGATCTGGCCAATTCACGTGGTAAAGCATTGGTTGTTTCAGGTTCGAACGATCCGAACGTTCAGACCATTGTCAATGCGCTGAATAATCTGTTGGGCAGCTATGGCACAACGATTGACATCAATACGCCGGTAAATTATCGCCAGGGTGACGATCAGCAGATGAATGCATTCATCGATGAAATCAAAGGTGGACGGGTTGGTGCAGCGTTCTTCATTGCTGCTAACCCTGTTTACGATCATCCTCGTGGTGCTGAATTGGCTGAAGCGTTACCCAAAGTTCAACTGTCTGTATCATTTGCTGACCGGGCCGACGAAACTGCATCATTAGCCAAATACATTACCCCTGCTCCACACTATCTGGAATGCTGGGGCGATGCTGAGCCAAAACAAGGCTACTTTAGCCTGATGCAGCCAGCGATCACACTAATCTTCAAAACTCGTCAGTATCAGTCAAGCCTATTGAAATGGGCGGGCAAATCAGCCGATTATCAGGCTTACCTGAAAAATTACTGGCGTGCTAATCACTATTCTCAGGCATCGGGCTTTAGTTCGTTCGACGCATTCTGGGTAAAATGTCTGAACGACGGTGTGTTGGAGCCAAATGCTGGAGCCGCTTCAGCAGGTGGTGCCTCCTTCACGGGAAACATAGCCCAAGCTGCAGCTGCCATTGCACAACGGTATAAGCCAACTACAGGTATGGAGCTGTCTCTCTACGAGAAAGTTGGTGTAGGTTCCGGCGCTATGGCTAACAACCCTTGGCTACAGGAGTTACCAGATCCCGTTTCGAAAGCTTGTTGGGATAACTACGCATGCCTTTCACAGAAAACGGCGAAAGAAATAGGCGTTGCTCAAAATGACATGGTAACCGTAACGGTTAACGGTAAGTCGGTCGAATTGCCTGTACTGGTGCAACCCGGACAAGCCGACAATACAGTGTCGATTGCGATTGGGTATGGTCGTGAGAAAGCTGGTAAATCAGCCAATGGCGTTGGTAAAAATGCTTTCCCATTGGTTAGCCTGACTGGCGGTTATGCTACCTATGCGTCTTTCAGCGCGAAAGTAGAAAAAGCCAGCGGTTCGCATGAAATTGCCCAAACGCAGACGCACGAGACTGTGATGGGTCGTAAGGCTGTTTTGCAGGAGACTGTTTTAGCGGCTTACCAAAAAAATCCGAAAGCTGGCCGGTACGAGCCCAAAGTACAAACCTCCGAAGGTCCGGTTAATCCAACCGACATTACTCTTTGGAATGGATATGGTAAGCCGAACCATTCATGGGGTATGGTTATTGACCTGAACTCCTGTATTGGTTGCGGCACTTGCGTAGTTGCTTGCAATGCTGAAAATAATATTCAGGTAGTTGGCCGGAAAGAAGTACTCCGTCGTCGTGAAATGCACTGGATGCGGATCGACCGATACTACAGTAGCGATGCTGATGTTGAAGACTACACTGCTTTGGAAGTGGCTTCGGCTAACCCGGAAGTAACCTTTCAGCCAATGCTTTGCCAGCACTGTAGCAATGCTCCCTGTGAAACGGTATGTCCAGTATTGGCAACGACGCACAGTACGGAAGGTCTGAACCAGATGACGTACAACCGTTGTATCGGTACTCGTTACTGTGCGAACAACTGTCCTTACAAAGTGCGACGGTTCAACTGGTTCAAGTACTTCGATAACGATAATTTCGATTATCATTTTAACAATGATCTGGGCAAAATGGTCATTAACCCAGACGTAACGGTTCGTTCGCGGGGGGTTATCGAGAAGTGTTCATTCTGCGTACAACGGATTCAGGAAGGTAAACTGACTGCTAAAAAAGAGCGTCGTCGGTTAGCGCCGGATGAAATTCAGACCGCTTGTGCACAGTCTTGCCCAACCAACGCTATTATCTTCGGTGATTTGAATAACCCAGAAAGTACCGTTTCGAAAGTGGTTATGGCCGAGCAGGAAGGACGAGCTTTCCACGTATTGGAAGAAATTAACGTGCGGCCGCAAATTTCGTACTTGACGAAAATTCGGAATAAGGACGAAGAGGCAAAAGATAACAAAAACGCGAAGCAGGAAACGCCTGCATAAACTCAATTACGACTTACGATGGATAAGTTCAACGTCTGATATCGTAATTCGTACATCGTAAATCGTAAATACAGTAAGTATTATGTCGCATGTTACATCAGCTGTAAGAACCCCTCTCGTTACCGGTGGCAAAACCTACGCCGACGTAACGGAGGATATTAGTAAGCAGGTTGAGGGCAATCCGACCCGTGAATGGACCATTGCCTTCACGATTGCGGTGATTGTTCTCACTTACGGAACAGCCTGTCTGTTCTGGACGTGGTGGGAAGGTCTGGGCGTTTGGGGGCTGAACAAAACCGTCGGCTGGGCCTGGGATATTACCAACTTCGTATGGTGGGTAGGTATCGGTCACGCAGGTACGCTGATCTCGGCTATTTTGTTACTGTTCCGTCAGAAGTGGCGGACGGCGGTAAACCGGGCGGCTGAAGCCATGACGATCTTCGCCGTTATTTGTGCGGCCAGCTTTATCATGATGCACGCTGGTCGGCCCTGGGTAGCTTACTGGTGTTTGCCACTGCCTAACACACTGGGTTCTCTCTGGGTTAACTTCAAATCACCGCTAGTTTGGGACGTATTTGCTATCAGTACCTACTTTACTGTATCGCTGGTATTCTGGTATATGGGTCTTATTCCTGATCTGGCTACCATTCGCGACCGCGCAAAAAGCAAAGTATCGCGCTATATCTACGGTGCTTTCGCGATGGGCTGGAATGGTTCAGCAAAAACCTGGGCTCGTTATGAATACATGAGCTTGATTCTGGCTGGTCTGTCTACACCCCTTGTACTGTCTGTACACACAATTGTAAGTATGGACTTTGCTACCTCGGTAATTCCAGGCTGGCACACAACTATCTTCCCGCCATACTTCGTTGCTGGTGCTATCTTCTCAGGCTTTGCCATGGTACAGAACCTGGTGCTTATCATCCGGGTTGTATTTAAACTGGAAGATTACATTACAGTTGAGCACATCGAATCAATGAATAAGGTCATTACCCTGACCGGTTCAATTGTAGGGGTAGCCTATCTGACAGAGTTCTTCATCGCCTGGTATTCGGGTGTTGAATTTGAAGCATATGCATTTATCAACCGGGCAACGGGGCCTTATTGGTGGGCTTATTGGGCCATGATGACATGTAACGTAATTACTCCCCAACTGTTCTGGTCGCGGGCTATTCGTCGGAGCATTGTCTGGACCTTTGTTCTGTCGGTTGTCGTAAACATTGGTATGTGGTTTGAGCGATTTGTAATTATCGTTACCTCGTTGCACCGCGATTACCTGCCATCAAGCTGGGCCATGTTCCACCCAACCTTGTTTGACATTAGTGATTACATTTTCTCGTTTGGTCTTTTCTTTACCTTATTCCTACTGTTCTCGAAATTCCTGCCAGTAGTAAACATGGCCGAAGTTAAAACCATTATCAAATCGTCGTCTGAGAAATTGCCGGTTTCGGTATCGGGCGTTGCGAAAGGTGAGCGCGTTGCAAATCCAACATTTAACAAAAACGTAGAGTAATAACCTATTCGGTTTGCGGTTTCCGGTATTATGTTGCCGAAAACCGCAAACTGTAAACCGGATAAAGTATGTCAGACGCACACGATAACGGTAAATTCCTAGTCGGCATCTTCGACGATGATGATGTGGTTTTACAGGCCGTTAAAGAAGTTAAAAAAGCAGGTGTTCGGATTCATGAAGTCTATTCACCTTTCCCAATTCACGGATTAGACGTTGCGTTGGGTCACCCACGTACGCGCCTGGGTATTGCCGCCTTTTTGTTTGGTATGACCGGTACCCTCTGTGCGCTAGCCCTGACGTTTTATACTGAAGGTTTCGATTGGCCAATGATTGTCGGTGGGAAAGATTCGTACTCACCAATTATTTATGTACCAATCTTTTTTGAGTTAACAGTACTTATTTGTGCCTTGGGCATGGTAGGCACCTTCCTGATATCAAATGGAATGGGCCCAACGGTAAAGCCTCTTATGTTTGACCTTCGGACGACCGATAATAAATTTGCGATGGCAATCGACCTGAACCAAAATAATATCGGTGAAAGTGATATTGAGCAGATTCTGAAAAAATCAGGCGCTGCTGAAGTAAATGTTAAGCAGTTCTAATATTCAGAATGGGAATGATTACTAAACATACAAGTGTAACCGCGCTGGCTATTATTGGACTGATCATTACAGGGACGTCCTGTAAAAGAGGCCACGATAATACAGGCGTTGAATATGCACCTCAAATGTATGAAGCGGTAGGTTATGAACCTTACCGTCAGATTCGGCCAAATACCATTAACCCTCAGGGACTGAACATGCGTCTGCCTGCTCGAGGAACAGTGGCTCGACCAAACTATCATACAAAATTTGGAGAAGGTGCTGAGGCCAAAACTGATTTAATGATTTATAATATTCCGGCTGACAGCATTGAGATTGCAGAGCGGGTACTGACCAACCCGATTCCGGAAACCGAACAGTCATTGGCCGAAGGCAAAACGTTATATACTCGTTACTGCAGCCACTGCCATGGTGAAACAGGAAAAGGTGATGGACTGGTCGGTAAAGAATATAAAGGGGTGCCAAACTATTCTTCAGATGCATTGAAGACACTGAATGATGGACACATCTTTCACGTAATTACAAACGGGAAAGGCCGTATGTGGCCGCATGGGTCGCAGATTACACCTGAAGATCGGTGGAAAATTGTACAATATGTACACAAATTACAACAAGGATAATTTTGAGCTCATAGGATAGGAGTTAACAATACACCTTTTCTAATGACTGAAAACTGAAAACTGAAAACTGTTAAGAATGGCATCGGCTCACGCAATACCGTCCTTAGACGAAGAATTTGAATTTACCGCAGAGTCCAAGCGTCGAATAATGATTGGCCTTGGTGTAGGAGTAGTGCTGGTTGCGATCGGCGCATATCTTCTGGCATCAGGGGCTGGTTCGCACGAAACCCACGTGGCAGCTCATACCGCCGGTGGGCATGAGGCTCATGAAGGAGCTCATCATGCCTACAAATGGACTAATCGCTTATGGGCTAATGTTTGGCTGAACGCTATTTATTTTACAGGCGCTTCAGTCATTGGCATGTTTTTTATGTCTTATAACTACCTGGCACAAGCAGGTTGGTCGGTTGCGTTCAAGCGTATTCCTGAAGCTATGCCAGCCTATTTGCCATTTATGGGGATAGCCGTATTAGCTGTATTTTTCATTGCTGGTCACGATCTGTTTCACTGGACTCACCCAGGTCTATTTGATAAGTCGAGCCCGGAATTTGATCCGATTATCAATGGAAAAAAAGGATTCCTTAATACCCCTTTCTATTTGACTCGGGTTATCCTGTATTTTGTCTTATGGTACGGCTTATGGCGAATGCTGCGTAATTTCTCACTTCAGGAAGACTTGTATGGTGGTACTGATTACTACGAAAAGAGTATCAAGTTTGGAACAGCTTTCCTGCTTGTCTTTGGAGTAACATCATCGACATCAGCCTGGGATTTTGTCATGTCGATCGATACGCACTGGTTCAGTACCATGTTCGGTTGGTATACACTGGCAAGCTGGCACGTAACTGGATTGGCTATTATTACACTGACAGTTGTAACGTTACGTGAGCGAGGATACATGCAATGGATTAATGAAAGCCATCTGCACGATTTAGGCAAATTTATGTTTGCTTTTACAATCTTCTGGGCATACGTATGGTTCGCACAGTTTATGCTGATCTACTATGCTAACCTGCCTGAGGAAACCATCTATTATCGTGAACGTTTTAGCGGATATGGTGGAATCTATAAAGTCCCATTTATCGTTAATATCTTCTTGTGCTTCGTTTTCCCCTTCCTGATCCTGATGACTAGGGATGCCAAACGGACGAATATTATTCTGAAATTGGCAGCCTGGTGTATTATTGTAGGCCACTACTTCGACTTCTATAATAATATTATGCCGGGAACCGTAGGAGAACATGGTGGATTCGGACCTATGGAGTTTGGGATGATCTTGATTTTTGCCTCTGGTTTTGTTTGGTCGCTTTATTCTCAACTAGCAAAGGCAAACCTGATTCCAAAGAATCACCCTATGCTAGAAGAAACGCTGCATCACGATATTTAATTAATAACTGTACAGAACAATGGTTTATATAATCGCTATATTATCGGTAATCTTTCTGGGACTGGCAGTGATGGTCATTTCTCGGATGGCTGCCGTAGTACAGACTGCCAGAGGTCCCGTCGATGAAGATCGGATTGGCATGAGTAATCGCTTAAATGCAGCATTGATGGTTGTTTTCTTTGTTGTAGGTCTGATTGCGGCAATCTGGTCATTTCTTCATGCCCGGCAATTTTTCCTGCCCGAAGCTGCTAGTCCTCATGGTCGCCATACAGATTTTCTTTTCTGGCTGTCGATGAGCATTATTACTGTTGCGTTTATCGTAACAAACGCCTTATTATTTTTCTTTGCCTGGCGTTATCAGTATCGACCAGGACACAAAGCTTCTTACTATCCAGAAAACCATAAACTGGAATTGATCTGGACGGTAATTCCGGCTGTTGTTATGGCGCTGCTTGTATTTACAGGATGGCGGGCATGGCGCGATATTATGGCCGAAGCTCCTGAAAATGCACAAGTCTTTGAATTGGTAGGTAAGCAGTTCAACTGGATTGCTCGCTATCCTGGCGTTGACAATAATAAACTGGGTGCGTTTAACTACAAACTGATTGATAGCAACAACGAAACAGGTATCGATTATACAGACGAATCATCGTTCGATGATTTCGTTTCGACTTCGGAACTGCACATTCCAGTTAATAAGCCTATTCTTCTGAAAATCCGCGCTCGTGACGTTTTGCATAGTGTATTCATTCCTCACCTGCGGGTAAAAATGGATGCTGTGCCTGGTATGCCAACCCGTTTCCAGTTCACCGCCGACAAAACGACGGATGAAATGAAGAATATAACGGGTAATCCGAACTTTACGTATGAAATTGCTTGTACGGAAGTTTGTGGTCAGGGACACTTCTCTATGCGAATTCGTTTAGTTGTTGAGGATGAAGCTTCTTGGCAGGCATGGTGCAAAGAACAAAAGCCTTTGCTGACTTCATCACCCGAACTGGCATCACGTATACCAGCTAACCTGAAAGCAAAAGCGGCTAAATATCTGTCAGCCCCAGAAACGGCTGCTCCTGCAGATACAACCACGGCATCAATTGTTAAAACTGGAGAGACTGTAGCCAGCGCTGCAGTCCGTTAATTTCTAAACTTACAAGAAACCAAATACTATGGCGACTGTAGCAGCTAACTCGGCAACTGTGGCCCATGCGGCAGAGCATGACCACCATGAGCCACAAAGTTTTTGGCGCAAGTACATATTTTCAGAAGATCACAAAACGATTGCGAAGCAATACCTGATTTCAGGGATCATTTGGTCAATCATTGGTATTAGCCTATCGGTAATGTTCCGGCTTCAGTTGGGTTTTCCTACTATGAAGCTCGACTTCCTACGGCCAATTCTCGGAAACTGGATCAATGAAACAGGTAAGCTTGATCCAGATTTCTATCTGGCACTAGTAACAATGCACGGAACCATCATGGTATTCTTTGTATTGACGGCTGGTTTGAGTGGAACCTTCTCGAACTTTCTGATTCCGCTGCAAGTAGGCGCACGGGACATGGCATCAGGCTTTCTGAATATGCTATCCTACTGGTTCTTCTTTCTAGCCAGTATGATTATGCTGGGTTCTTTGTTCATTGAAACAGGTCCCGCGGCTGGTGGTTGGGTAATTTATCCGCCATTAAGTGCGTTGCCCCAAGCACATAAAGGGTCTGAACTTGGGATGACCTTGTGGTTGATTAGTATGGCTTTGTTCATTGTATCGCAGTTGTTAGGCGGTATTAACTACATTACGACGGTTATTAACCTGCGTACTCGCGGTATGTCGTTCAGTAAACTTCCACTGACGATCTGGGCCTTTTTCCTGACGGCTGTTCTCGGTCTGATTTCATTCCCCGTTCTTCTTTCGGCGGCACTGCTGTTGATCTTCGACCGTAGCTTCGGTACAAGTTTCTATCTGTCTGAAATCTACATTAAGGGTGAAGCACTACCAAATGTAGGGGGTAGCCCAATTCTGTTCCAACATTTGTTCTGGTTCCTGGGCCACCCAGAGGTGTATATCGTACTACTTCCTGCTCTGGGTATGACTTCAGAGATTATTGCAACCAACTCACGTAAGCCTATCTTCGGCTACCGTGCTATGATTGCCTCCATGATGGGTATTGCATTTCTGGCCTTTATCGTATGGGCTCACCATATGTTTGTAACAGGGATGAATCCTTTCCTAGGCTCAATCTTCATGTTCCTGACGCTGATCATTGCGGTACCATCGGCTGTAAAAGCGTTCAACTACATTACAACGCTATGGCGTGGGAATATCCGGTTTACACCAGCTATGCTGTTCTCAATCGGACTTGTATCGTTCTTTATTTCGGGAGGTTTGACGGGTATTATCCTGGGTAACTCAGCTCTGGATATTCAATTGCACGATACGTATTTCGTAGTGGCTCACTTCCACCTGGTAATGGGTGCTGCTTCTGCATTCGGTCTGTTAGCTGGGGTTTATCACTGGTTCCCAAAAATGTTTGGCCGTATGTTGAACGAGAAGCTTGGCTATGTTCACTTCTGGCTGACCTTTATTGGTATCTATCTGGTATTCTTCCCAATGCACTACATCGGGATTTCAGGGTTCCCGCGTCGGTATTATGCCTTTACAAGCTATGATTTCACGAAGAACATCTTCGCTGATATGAACAGCTTCATTAGCCTTGCTGCTATCTTTACGTTTACAGCCCAGTGGATTTTCATCTGGAACTTCGTGTATAGCATGTTTAAAGGTCGGAAGGCTCCGCAGAATCCATGGAAATCCAACACATTAGAATGGACGGCGCCAATTAATCCTGGACATGGAAACTGGCCTGGTGAAATTCCTGCTGTTTATCGTTGGGCCTATGATTATAGTAAGCCAGGCGCTAAGGATGATTTCATTCCCCAAAACGTGCCTTACTCACAAACTCCAGAATCAAACCTGCCTCATGAAAATGAGTTGATTGGCCTGGAGAAAGAAATTGAGGCACAAAATCTGAATGACCAGTTCAACCAGCCTCATTAATAAACAGGAACAGCGCTTCCAGAGTCTGGCCCTACTGACAATTGTTGCCATTTATCTGGTCATTTTGGCCGGTGGTATTGTTAGAGGGACTGGCTCTGGAATGGGCTGTCCAGACTGGCCGAAATGTTTTGGCCGTTGGATTCCCCCAACCGAAATTTCCCAGCTTCCGGCTAACTATCAGGAGATATACGGGGCCAAGTTGAAAGGGGAGGTTGAATTCAATCCCGTAAAGACCTGGATCGAGTATGTGAACCGTTTGGTTGGTGTCCTAGCTGGCTTCTTGGTTTTCGCCACCTTATTGACATCACTTTCATTTTGGCAAAAAGATAAAGCCATTGTTTGGGGAAGCTTTACGGCTTTCTTCCTAATTGGCCTGAACGGATGGCTAGGGTCTAAAGTAGTATCGACGGAGCTGGCCCAGTACATGATTACCATTCATATGCTGCTGGCTATTTTAGTTGTTTTTGCCCTACTTTTTGTATGGGTTCGTTCTCGAGCTGCTCAAGTAGTCGTTAATATAGCACAACAAAAAGAAGTTGGATTACGCTGGTTGGCACTAGGGTTGACTATTATAACAATCGGACAGATTGTATTAGGAACTGAGGTAAGAGAAGCGCTGGACCTTGTTGTTAAAAAACTGGGTTATGTTCAACGCCAAAATTGGATCAGTAGCCTGGATTGGCGCTTTTATGTGCATCGTTCGTTTTCGCTGGTAGTATTGACCGGGCATTTAACCCTAATTTATCAGCTACGTAAGTTGGGCAAATTCAAAAATTTGACCTGGGTAGTGAACGGTTTACTTGCTTGTCTTCTATTAGAAATAGGGACAGGCGTTGTTATGGCTTATTTGAATGTGCCAGCCGTGGCTCAGCCAA
The DNA here is from genome assembly GCF_002056795.1 of Spirosoma aerolatum. NCBI lineage: Bacteria > Pseudomonadati > Bacteroidota > Cytophagia > Cytophagales > Cytophagaceae > Spirosoma > Spirosoma aerolatum. The sequence continues at coordinate 313,362 of NZ_CP020104.1, forward strand.
TTCATTTATTGTTGGCTATTCTTTTGGTCGGCTTACAGTTTATTGCAGTACTCGCATTAACACCAGGTATTAGTTTACCAAAGACTGTTAAGCGAAATATGGAAGTAGCCCATGCTTGATACGGAGAGATTAGTAACGATAGGTGCGTTTAGTGATAAGGCGAAGGCATACGTTGAATTAATAAAGTTAAAGCTAACGCTGGCCGTTGTTTTCTCGGGAGTGTTTGGCTATTGCTTAGCGAGCGATCAGGTCAATTGGCTAAAGCTTATCCTATTAGTTATTGCCTCTATCGCTATAACCGGCTCGGCAAATATTATCAATCAGATAATCGAGAAAGATTCAGATAAGCTGATGAAGCGTACCTCAGTGCGGCCCTTGCCAACAGGACGGCTGACGGTGCGAGAAGCGGCAACCTTTGCGTTTGTCTTATTTGCAATTGGCTGCTATCTATTCGTAGAAGTTTTTAATATACGGGCAGCAGCGTTGGCTGTTTTATCATTGCTGCTCTATGGGTTTGTTTACACTCCGCTCAAGCGGAAAGGGCAAATTGCCGTATTTGTAGGTGCCTTACCTGGTGCTTTTCCTCCAATGATTGGCTGGGTGGCTGCAACAAACCATTTTGGCTGGGCTCCTGGCATTCTGTTTGCAATTCAATTTTTCTGGCAATTTCCGCATTTCTGGGCAATTGGCTGGCTTGCCTTCGATCAATACAAGAAAGCAGGTATACAGATGATGCCTGGTGATGGTAAAACAACCGAAACAGCGTTTCGTATTATGATTTATACGCTGTTTTTAGTCCCAATTGGTTGGCTACCGTATTTTCTGGGAATGACAGGCATTAATTCGGCATTAGTAGCCATGTTTGGTGGAATCTTGTTTTTGGCGCAAACGTTCCATTTAATGAGAACCTGTACGGATAAGGCAGCCCTGCAAATGATGTTTGGCTCATTGCTTTATCTGCCTATCGTGCAGATTGTGTATCTGTTAGATAAAGTGTAACAACAAATCATGAGCGAATTAGTAAATAACATAACCTTAGTTGAAGAGCCGGAAGAAACGCTCTCGATGAATCCCCGTAAATTCATCTTATGGTTATTCATTGTTAGTATTATTATGCTCTTTGCCGCTATGACCAGCGCGTATCTGGTACGCAGAGCAGAAGGGAACTGGCTGGAGTATGCTATACCGTCTATTTTTTATTATAGTTCGGTCGTACTGGTAATTAGTAGTTTAACTATGCACTGGGCTTACTTGTCTGCAAAAAAAGACAACTTTGACAATCTGAAAATTGCGATAACTATTACTTTTGTGCTTGGGGCGATTTTTTTGTACATGCAGTTCCTGGGATGGGTTGATCTGGTCAATGAAAACGTATTTTTCGTTGGTAATCCTGCAGGTTCATTCATGTACATCTTTACAGGATTACATGGTTTCCACCTTATCTCTGGTATTATCGTACTGGTGTTTGCGCTGGTAGCTGCGTTCCGACTCCGAATCCATGCCAAGAGCCTGAATCAAATTGAGATTGCGGCAACGTATTGGCATTTCTTAGATATTTTGTGGTTGTATTTGTTTTTCTTTTTAGTCTATTTTCATTGATAATCTCTTAGACGCATGGCGGCTACTGTAACACACGATACCCTAACAACCGACTCGGACGCTATTTTCGATAAGAAAACCTGGATGGGTGGTGTTGAACCAATGAAAGTGAGCTACGGCAAGCTGATGATGTGGTTCTTCCTGATCTCTGATACCTTTACGTTCTCAGCTTTGCTGGTAACTTATGGTCTGATTCGGTTTAGCTATCCAGCCTGGGACCCGGCTATTTATGGGGAGGTATTTAAATTCTCAAACCTATACTGGCCAACACCTGAAATGGTGTATGCTGCCGTTCCCTTCCTGCATGGTGTACACGCTCCACTGATCTTTGTAGGGATCATGACATTTATCCTGATCTTTAGTAGTGTTACCATGGTGTTAGCCGTCGAAGCGGGACATCGGATGGATCAGGCGGATGTTGAAAAATACATGCTCTGGACTATTTTAGGTGGTTTTACGTTCCTGGGTAGCCAGGCCTGGGAGTGGTCGCACTTTATTCATGGGACAGAAACAGGTACGACAATTAGTGAAATTGTCAATGGCCAAACGATTCAACGGACTATTTTTGGTGCTAATCTGGTTGAGAACCAATACGGACCTCCGGCTTTTGCTGACTTGTTCTTCTTCATCACTGGTTTCCACGGTACACACGTATTTAGTGGTGTTATCCTGAATATTCTGATTTTCTACCGAGCAGCCACTGGCCTGTATGCTCGTCGGGGTCATTACGAAATGGTTGAGAAAGTTGGTCTGTACTGGCACTTTGTCGATCTGGTTTGGGTATTTGTATTCACGTTCTTCTATCTGGTTTAATAACCACCTTTAAAAATGTCTGATCACACACACGGGACCCATGAAGTTGGTGAAATCCCACCCGCAAATACAGGTGCTATCTGGCGTACTTTCTGGATTCTTTCAGCTATAACAGCTGTTGAATTTACCCTTGCTTACTTAATGAAAGCGGGTGGCTTACGCACATCGTTCTTCGTTATCATGACATTGGTGAAAGCCTTCTATATTGTTGGCGAGTTTATGCACCTGAAACATGAAGTAAAGAGCCTGATTTGGGCTATCGTCATTCCGATTGTTTTTGTTATTTGGTTATTAGTTGCCTTGATGACTGAAGGAGCCTGGATTGGCGTTTCAGTATTCGGTTGATACTATGAGTACTAATCAAAAAGCCGGGATCCTGCTCGCTACGCTGCTGGTCCCGGCTTTGTTGTATTTATTCCTTCGGTTTGGTACGCAAAACCATTATGTTTTGCCTCGTTATCTACCCAAAATTGACTCGACGAAAGGAGAGCCATTAATGGGGAAAGTGACCTTACAAGATGGCAGCGTAATAACCGACACGGTTTATAATCACATTCCCCCGTTCCGGCTGATCGATCAGGATGGGAAAACGGTCGATCAGTCAATTGTTAAGAATAAGATTTACGTAGCTGACTTTTTCTTTACACGTTGTGGCACTATTTGTCCGCGTATTTCGTCTCAGCTCACTCGTGTTCAGGATATTTTTCGGGAGAATCCTTCTATTGTTTTTTTGTCGCACACTGTCGACCCAGAGCATGATCGGCCTGCGCAGTTGAAAGCCTATGCACAGAAATATGAAGCTATTCCGGGAAAGTGGTATTTCCTGACTGGAGACAAGGCTGCGATCTATGATTTAGCGATGCATGGATACTACTTGCCAACGGTCGATGCAGGCGTGAAAGAGGGTAAACCTGACGAAACTTTTATCCATAGCGAAAAGTTGGTACTGGTAGATAAAGAGGGGATTGTCAGAGGGTTTTACGACGGTACCAATAAAGAAGATGTGGATCGGCTGATTCTTGAAATTCGTGTACTTCTGGATATTTATAACAAAGATTAACGGTTATGGAAGTGTTGCAACCTGTAAAGGAGCAAAAAGCAAATCGAGTCATTAATGTGCTGGCTATCGCCATTCCAGTGGCTGTAGCTGTGCTGTTGGGCATTCGTCAGAAGGTCGACTTAGGTAACTGGACGTCTTATTTGCCTCATATTAATGGAGTCATCAATTCTGTAACGTCGGTATTACTGCTGCTCGGTCTTTATTTCATCAAACAGAAAGATATACAGGCCCACAAGCTTACAATGTTGACGGCTTTTACCCTTGGATCGCTGTTTTTGGTAAGTTATGTGTTGTATCATCTGACAAACGACTCAACACCTTACGGAGGACAGGGCTGGATTCGTCCGGTGTATTACTTTTTGTTGATCTCACACATTGTACTTTCTGTAGTGGTTGTGTGGTTTGTACTACGGGCCGTTTACTTTGCCCTCAGCGGTCAGATTCTGAAGCATAAACAGACTGTAAAATATGCCTATCCAATCTGGCTGTACGTTAGTATAACAGGGGTTATTGTGTATTTAATGATCAAGCCTTATTACCTTCATTAATTGGCAAAAAATATGAAAAGTTGGAAAGTTTGGCTTATACTAGCAATGTTATATATTGTAGCTAGTCCCGATTTAATGGCTCAGTGCGCTATGTGTCGCGGAACGGTTGAAAGTACGGTCAGCAATGGCCGGAGTGTTGTGGCGTCAAACCTTAATTTTGGCATTTTATATTTATTATTAGCTCCTTACCTCATTGTTGCTTCGATTGGCTATCTGTGGTATCGGAATAGTAAACAGGAGCATGGAAGACGTCTCGAAATTGCAGGCCGCATTAAGCGGGCTATGTCCCAGGTGTAGAAAGGGGAAAATTTTCAGAAAACCGTTTTATTCGTTACGCGGCTTCGACGACATGTATGAGCATTGCCCACATTGTGGCTTGCGTTACGAAGTAGAACCGGGTTATTTTATCGGAGCCATGTATGTTAGCTATGCTATTTCAGGTGGCGTAGCTTTGGTGGCAGGATTCCTATTATTCTATCTGGCAGGCGATCCTGAAGGCTGGGTATATGCATCGATTATAGCCCCGTTAATGGTTGTCATAGCGCCAATTAATTTTCGAATATCACGCGTGATCTGGCTTCATTACGTAGCCGGGATCAAGTACATAAAAGGGCTTTGAAGGCCCTTTTTTAGTTTAAATACTGGCACTCGTTGACCGCGAATAGGAAAGTCTTGGGCTGTTAGGGAATTTTTTCAGAAAATTTTACCTGGTCATGCAACCCGCTTATAAGTAATTTGCATCTTCTCAACGAACCTAAACGATTATGCTCCGACTTATACCGTTTTTTACGACCGAAGCGCAGTTGATTGCTGCCTTGAAGCGTGGGGAAAGCCGCGCCCATAAGGTCGTATACGAGCGGTATGCCGGTAAAATGCTAGCCGTATGCACGCGCTATTGCGCCAACCGGGACGATGCCGAAGAGGTAATGATCGATGGGTTTATGCGCGTGTTTGAGAAAATTGAGCAGTTTCGGGAGGATGGGAGCTTTGAGGGGTGGATTCGGCGGGTCATGGTAACGGAATCACTGATGTTTTTGCGAAAAAATAAACAATGGCGTCAGGAAGTTTCAATCGACGACGTTACCGTTGAGCCAGACTATGCATGGGCCGATACTGCCGTCAATGAAAATGATTTATTACGAATGGTGAATCAATTGCCCGACGGATATCGTACAGTCTTTAACCTGTATGCCATCGAAGGCTATAGTCATGCCGAAATTGCTGATATGTTAAGCATTTCGGAAGGTACATCGAAGTCACAGTTAAGTCGGGCAAGAATGCTGTTGCAGGCGAATGTAAAGAAATTAGAACAGGAGATCGCTCAGCGTAAATGGTCTGGGCAAGGCGAATATTATGAAAAATCAGTCGGAAAAACAGCCAATCGATGACTTATTTGCCCGGAAACTAGGCAATATGTCATTGCCGCCGAGTGCCGATGGCTTCGAGCGGTTACAGGCACGTATGGGCAAGCGTACACCTGAAGCACGGGTCGTATTCTGGCAAAATCCGACCATACAACGGTATATGGCGGCTGCCGCTTGCTTGGTATTGGTCAGTTTATTTGGCTGGCTTTACTGGCCAACAGGTACTCAGTCGACAGGTGGAGAAAGTCAGGTGGCGACTAATAGACCCCGTAAACAAACAGCTCATCAGGAAGTCAGTCCAAAGCCTGGAATAACGGAAAATACGGAAGAGGGCCAATCAACATCAAGCGAAGCAGAGACTACCGAATCGGGTCTGCCTACACAGGAAGGCCAAGTAGCCCTTGTTGAAAAACCTGCTGTCCAGGTAAAGCAGGCAGATCGCCCGGTTCAGCAACCTGTTAACGGCTATAAACCCAACACAAAGTTTACTCCCTCGACGGCTCAAGAGCCTGTTTTAGCACAGAACAAACCAGTTGAAACGCCTACCAAACAGGATGTTAACACTACTCCGTCGATAGAGAAGCCAACTGGGTCTGAGCAAGTAGCCGACGTCAAGCCAACCACCAAACCTACGGCTCCGGCTGAGCGGGTATTGGTTGTGACAATTGCAGAGCCTGAGGCTTTGGTTGCTGCGCGTCAGGCTGCGAAAGCATCAGTTGAAGAAAAAGCAACTGTAGCTTCTTCTGAAAAGCAGGAGAAAGATCCTAAAGCAACCGGTTTATGGCAGCAGGTAAAACGCTTTAAAGAAGGTGAACTGTTTGCTCGGCGCGATAACGATAATTCGAGCAGTGAAGACCGTGGACTCTTAGGCCGGGCCTATAGTGGCCTTAAACACAGCCTCGATAAAGATAAATCTAGTAAGCAATGAATAAAGTACTACTTACAGTAGTGGCGGTAGCGACGAGTCTACTGGCTTCGCTTGTACAAGCAAAGCCAATGAGTCCGACCGATTCGCTGGTGATCCGGTTTGCCAATCGCACCCGACTGGTTATTTATGCGCCTGATAAAGCCGCTATTCAGGCTCTGTCGAATTACGATCTGAATAAAATTGTGCGGGAAATGGGTATGAAGCTCGATTCCGTGCCCGGTGGCCAAACGCGTATTTCGCAAGATGGAGATCGCTACCTGAAAGACACTGTACTGGTGGTCACCAAAAAAAGTGATGGAGTTACGGTTATTATTAACGGGAAAACGGATTCGACACAAAGAACGTCAAAGCGCGATAGTGATTACGAACGAGAACGACGTGAGCGACGCGACAGGGACAAGGGAAGCTTTGACTACAATTTTAGCATTGGATTGAATAATTTTATTCAGGAGAAATCAATGACCGCTTTCCCCGAAGATGGTTACGATTTACGCCCCATCGGTTCGCGTTATGTAGCATTGTCGGTAGGGGCTATGCCAACGATCATTCGAGGTAAATACGCTTCCCTCAAGCTGTATTATGGTGTAGAATTGGCCTGGAACAACTTTATGTTTGAAGGGAATAACATTGTCCAAAAAGGAACTACAACCGTAGAATTTCCAGATGCAGGTCGTGATTTACAAAAAAGTAAGCTGACGGTTTGTACAATCGGTATTCCTGTGGTACCCCGCGTAACCTTTTACAACAGCAGTGGCAAAAAAGTATGTCATATCGGTCTTGGAGGGTACGCTAATTATAGACTGGACAGCTACCGGAAGATCAAAGAAGCCGATGGCGGTAAAGACCGTCGTCATTCCGATTTTTATCTGAATAATTTTCGGTATGGATTAATGGCTCATTTAGGTATTCGAAGCCTGGATTTCTTTGTTAAATATGATATGAGCCCGCTTTTCCAGACCGGCAAAGGCCCCGATGTGCGGACGTTGAGTTTTGGTATAGGTTTTTGAGTATGTCCGTAAAAAACGTATCAATCATTGGTCTTGGCTGGCTTGGACTGCCACTGGCTGAGCGTTTGCTGAATGAAGGTTTTTCGGTAAAGGGAAGCGCAACGTCGGCTGAAAAAGTAACGGCGTTAAAACAGAAAGCTATTGCCGCTTATGAACTCCAGCTCAACCCAGAGCCAATCGGGGACTTACATGGCTTGCTGGATGCCGATACGCTGGTGATCAATATACCACCCAAAGCAGGAAAATTAGGTGATAATTTCCATCCAGTTCAGATTCAATATATAGCCGATGCGCTACAGAGCTCTTTCCTAAAGCATATTATTTACGTTAGCTCTACGTCGGTGTACCCAGAACTAAATCGTGAGGTTGTTGAGGAGGATGTACTCTTCCCTGATCAATCGGCTGCTCCCGGGCTGGTTCGGGCTGAACAACTTGTTCAGACACTTGAAAAAGCAGAAGAGCGAGTAGTTACGATCCTGCGTTGTGGAGGTTTAATGGGTTACGATCGCATTCCCGGTAAATACGTTGCGGGGCGAACCGTCGATACTGGCGATGTTCCTGTCAATTATCTACACCGTGATGATGCTGTGGGTATTTTGTGTGAACTGATAGGCAATCGAGTAGGGGGGACGTTCAATGCCGTAGCCCCTATTCATCCAACGCGGGAAGCTATTTATCGGAAAAGCTGCGCCGAATTTGAGTATGCATTGCCAACCTTTGTCCAACCTGCTGAACCTGTTCCTTACAAACTAATTAGCCCCGCCAAGCTCCTCCAGGCAATCCACTACCCTTATCGATATCCCGATCCGTTACAGTTTTATTACCAGAAAACGATCTAAACAGATGGCAATGGCAGTAAGTGGCTGATTAGGTTATAAGAAATTAGCGAAGCAGGTGTCGCATTCGTGTCCAGAAAAAACCACCCGAGGGACCGCTGGCAGGCATCTGAGTCCGGTTAAGGGCAGCCATAAACATGAAATATCCTTGTGCATGCCAGGCACGGAACTGTTCGCTAACGGCTACATCATGCTTCGGTAAATAGTCGATCAGTTTATCCAGATCGAATCGGCTGGAAGCTGTACCAACGCCCGCCCGTTGGCCGTCGATCGCATTACAGGCTTGTTCATAGTGATTGGCCTGCGGAATCATGAGAGCAGGCTTGCCAAGATAGGCTGCTTCACAAACCGATTCAAACCCGGCCGTTGTCACAATCGCTTTGCAATGGGCCATAAATTCCAGAAAACGCTTTCCATCGATGGCATGAAAGGTGAGCGTGTCGTCAACTTTCTGGTCGGGTAGGGTAGCGCCCGAATGGAAACCATCCATAGGGATTTCGGGGTGCTGTTCGTGAGCTTTTAACAACTCAGTTTTAAGGCCTGGTTGCGTAACGTAAGCCAGCAGCGAATGGCCCTCGGTGGGTTTCAACTCCGTAACTTCCTGCCGAAGCAGAGGAGGGACTACCCGCACACGCTGGTTAGGTTCATCGGGCTGTTTATCGAAGGATAGGGCCAAGAGTTCATTGGCCCCGAAACAAGTGAGCCGGGTATTGATTTTAAACGCCTGTCGGTAGAACCACTGCCCTTTGGGGCATTGAAAATTAGTGTGGAAAGCCATGTACTGATGGGCGATACACACCATAGGTACCGATGGGCGCAACAGGGCGTACGTCATACCACCCAGCATTTCATAGAAATTGACCACTACATCAGGCTGATGCGTTTCGATCATGGCGCGAACCTGCTTCAGACTACGCCAGAATGGCCGTATGGTCCTGATGGCTTTCAGCGTTGTTTTGAAGGGCTCAAGCGCGTTCGTCTTCGCATTATACACCAGACCAGGGCTAAAAATTGGCGTGACCGGAGCCGTAAAAGCCGAGCTGAAAAAAGTAGGTACGTCCCGTTCGGCTGTTACGCCAACAATAGCGCCGATAACGTCGTGCCCCGCCTGTTTCAGCATTTGATGGAGTGAAAGGGCTTGTGTTAAATGCCCACGACCTTCGCCTTGTATTATAAATAAAACCCGCATGAAGTATAAATTACGATCTGTAAATAGTTAGGTTCCTATAAGTCTCTGCGTCAGAATGACTGTCGTTAAGCCGACATGGACTTTACTGTGAGCTGAAAAGGCTGACCGACAGGCTTTACGGCTTGAATCGGTTCGTCATCTTCGCCTAGATCAGATGTATAATACAGTAAGCTCCACTGGCCTTCGTGGTCTTCAACCAGTGCACTAAGCGATTCGACCCAGTCGCCTGAGTTCATATAAAGAATTCCGTCGAACTCACGAATGGCAGGCTGGTGGATATGCCCACAAATGACCCCATCGCAATGACGAGCGCGGGCTAGTTCGGTCAGCTTTTGTTCGTAATCGGAGATGTAGCTGACGGCTTTTTTTATACGTGATTTAACCTGCTGCGAGAGGGAATAGTAGGGCAGTCCACGCCAGGTGCGGTAGTTATTATAGAACTTGTTTACCCAAAGCAGAAACGTATACCCTAAATCCCCTAGATAAGCTAACCATTTCATTTGCGACGTAACTGAATCGAACACGTCGCCATGCGTTACGTAAAATTTCTTATTGCCCGAATTCAGGATGTAATCTTTGCGGATGGAGAAGTTTTTTCCCACTTTTAAAGGCATCACCTGATCCAGAAAATCATCGTGATTCCCGCGCAGATAAACAACTTTGGTATTGTAGTGAACGATTTGTTTTAAAACCGTTTTAAAGAAAGCAGTGTGTTTTTTCTTCCAGGTACCATACTGTTTCAACTGCCAGCCGTCGATGATGTCGCCATTGAGAATGAGCTTCTGACACGAGTAATTTCGCAGAAACTCGGTGGCTTCTTTCGCTTTCGAACCGGCTGTGCCAAGGTGAATGTCGGAAAGAACAATCGTTCGGAATTGCGTACCTGGTTGCATGGACGAAGTTAACCATGCTATATGACTTGGGATTTATGGGATTGTTACCAAATTGACAAGATTAGTGCGTTATTGGAATAGTTATTCACATTGACATAATAAACCGCAGTAAATGGAGAATCCAGTGCTAATTTTAGGAGCAGGAAGCCTGGGCGTGACCGCTTTAGACTTGTTTCAACGCAATAATGTAGTCGTCTATGGTTTGCTTGACGATAATAAGACCCTACACGGTAAAGAGTTTGGCGATGTATCCGTGCTGGGTGAAACCGATGATGACGGTTTTCTGAAACTGATTGGACAAAAGTGCGAAGCCTTTGTGGCTATTGCCGATGTGCGCGTGCGTAAGCGCCTGGTGAAGATGCTGAACGAACGACGCAAGGTACAGCCCGTTAATGCTATTCATGATACGGCTATTGTATCAGCGCTGGCAAGCATTGGTCATGGCAATCTGATTGCCGCTCGTGCTGTTATTAACCCGTATACTGAGATTGGCCAGCACTGTATTATTCAGTCGGGTGCCATCGTTGAAAGTCAGGCTAAAATCGGGGACTATGTTCAACTCGGTACAGGAAGTGTAGTCAATAGTGGAGTAACTGTTGGTGAAGGGGCTTTTATTGGCACAGGCGCCACCATTGTGGCCGGTGTAACAATCGGCAAAAACGCGCGTATTGGCGCGGGCTCAGTAGTTGTAGAAGATGTGGGTGCCGGGACAACGGTTTTCGGAAACCCTGCCGCAAAACTATAGAGACGCGATCCCTCGCGTCTCCTCTCTGTCAGCAAATCATTTGACACAAAACATTTCGGTAATGAGACGCGAGGGATCGCGTCTCTACTCGACATACAGCACCTCGTTGGCCAGGAAATCCTGGTAAGTTAGTTCAAGGCCTTGTTTTAATTCGGTTGTATGTTTCCAGCCCATTGCGTGAAGCCGCGACACATCCATCAGTTTGCGGGGCGTTCCGTCGGGCTTATCGGTATTCCAGCGGAGTTCACCTTCGTAACCGACCGTTTCTTTAACCATCTCGGCCAATTCCTTTATCGTCACATCTTCACCCGTTCCGATATTCACAAACAGTTCGTCGCTGTAATGTTGCATTAAGTAGAAGCAGGCATCGGCCAGATCATCGGCATGGAGAAACTCACGCATGGGCGAACCTGTTCCCCAAACTTCTACCGTGGGTAAATTATTGATTTTTGCTTCGTGGAATTTCCGTATCAACGCTGGAAGGACGTGCGAACCTTGTAAGTCGTAGTTGTCGTTCGGGCCGTACAGATTGGTTGGCATAGCCGAAATGAAGTTACAGCCGTACTGGCTGCGATAGGCTTCGCATAGTTTAATACCCGTAATTTTGGCAATCGCATACGGCTCGTTTGTCGCTTCGAGGTAGCCGCTCAACAAATACTCCTCTTTAAGAGGCTGGGGCGCTAATTTTGGGTAAATGCACGACGAGCCAAGGAACAACAATTTCTTTACGCCTGTTTTGTAGGCAGAATGAATAATGTTTGATTCAATCATCAAATTGTCGTACAAAAATTCGGCACGATAGGTGTTATTAGCCATAATGCCACCTACCTTAGCCGCAGCCAGAAATACGTATTCAGGGCGCTCCTGGTCAAAAAAATCAGCAACAGCGATTTGATTACGTAAGTCAAGTTCGGATGAGGTCCGGGAGATAATGTTGGTATAACCTTCCTGTTGAAGTTTACGAACAATAGCAGAGCCGACCATCCCCCGGTGTCCGGCTACATAAATACGAGCTTGTTTTTCCACGAGTACACGTTATAGATAAACCACCGGAAGGTCTGGTGGACAGGTTGATAAAATATTGCAATGATGTAAAGCGTTGCAAAACTAACAAACTTAGGTCTCCAATTGGTCAAATTGTCATGATTGTGAATAAATTTAAACTAATTATCGTCAATTTGGTAATTTCGGTAACAAATTTGCCGATTAGCTGGGCGCAATCAGTGCAAACAGCTCCGGCTTCTTTAACAACCGCATCCAAGCCTGTGCTCGAATCAGCGGGAGCCGCATCGTCCCCTTTTGCTCCGTTTTCCTCAGTACCTTCTTCTATGACAACCCTGGGGTTGCCCACCATGTCGTCGTTAAAAGAGCAAAAAGATGCTTACATATCGGGTATTATGCCCGACTTAGGCCTGAAAGTTAAGCAATTAAAAAAATTAAAAGCTGACCGCAAATCCAAAAATAAACAGTCAAAGACGGAATATGAAGGGTTTTCGATGGTAAAAGCGTATACTAAGTTTGGTAGTGGTGATCGAACCATCGTCGAAGAGTTTCATATATTGCGCGATAACGATGCCGCTAAGCCCTTACCGTATATTAGGGACATTTATCGGTATTACCAGAAATCAGGCCGTGTGACTAACTCGATTGTACGCGATGAAGGCTCAGGGTTGTTATTACATGGGCCTTATAAACGGTATCAGAACGGCGATTTAGTTGAAGAGGGATACTATTATGCTGGTATGAAAGATGGCCGTTGGGAAAAGTACGACAGTCATTTTATGTTGCTGGACAAATCTCGCTGGCATCAGGGCGTCCCGGCCGAATCAAAACTGACCTTTTACGATTCTACCCATCATAAGATTAAAGAGATTGTCCCGATGGAGTATGGTAAAATTAAAGGGACCTATATGGCCTTCCATGAAAACGGGTTGCTGGCTGAAGAAGGGAAATATGAGAATGGAGTTAAAGTAGGTCGTTGGACGGAATACTATCCTATAAATCCGGGAGGTCGTCGGATGCGTCGTAAACTTACGCAATATGCCAGTAACCAGTGGGATACCGAATTCGAATCCTACACCATTACCGAGTGGGACGAAAAAGGGAAAGTTACCTATGAACGCTCAAAAGAAAAAGTGGTCCAGGAAGAGGAAACGGAGAATTAATGTAGAGTTACAATATGTTGCGTCAGCAATACAGCACTGCTTAAAACCAGCCGATCATGAGAGGCAAAGATGCGTCTCTACTTGAACTTCCCTTTAGGATCAGGTTGCTTGGCCAGAAGCTCGTTGAGATAACTGATATCGATAGCTGAGAAGTCAAGCGAACTTGCCTGGTGGAAAAGCTCCCAGGCCTTCTGGTAATTGGCTTTCAAATAATAGATAACGGAAAGTTTTTGATACGATAACGCATTCGGATTTACGGTGATCGCACGTTGCAAATTCGCTTCAGCATCCGTCAGCACTTCCTCGTTCGGCTTTTCCTGGTAATGCTTAATTTCCAGAGTTGCCAGATCAGTCATGAGCACCGTATTATTTTCGTCAACAGCAACCCCTTTCTTCATCAGCCGAATGGCTTCAGCCAATTGGTTTTTCTGGTAACAGACTACACCCAAGCCCCAGTAAGCATCTGCATTTTTATCGTTAAGGAGCCAGGCCAGGTTGAAGCGGTGAGCAGCTGTGTCTAGTTGTTGCTTATCAATGTAATCCCAGCCCCGATTGGCAAAGAACTCACTAGCTTCGGTCCGGCTGGCGAAATTTCGGTCGCAGTCGTTCAAAAAGTGAATTTCTTCGCTTATCTGTTCGGCAGTTTTAGGCCGTTCGCCAAACAAAGGGATAGTATTGATAGCCAATCCTCCCGATGGCTCTAAAGTCGATTCAGTCGGGTGAGCCAGTGTTTCTGTGTGATCGTGCTCGGATTTGGATTGCCGAACCGTATCGCCCGAACGCGCCGATGTAATGAACTGCTTAGGTTGGGCTACCGACAAAAACGGTAATCCAAGTAAAGTCCACTGTATCAGCTTTATGCGAACGCTCATCGGAAGCATGTACTACACGCAGGTATGTGTTACGATACAACGAAACGGGAAACCAAGTTAGTACATTACAGGCAAATTACCGTCGGCCTCCCCGAGATCCAGGGCCTTTTCCCGTACCTGTTTTATGACCTGACGATGCACCCGCTTTACGCCTTGTACCGCCGGAAGCCTGTCCTGTGGCCGAAAAGGCTGTTTTCTTCGTTCCGCCCTGTTTACTTTTGTTGATCAACTTTGTTTTACCACCCGGTAAATTTTTTGCTTTTTTTTCATGAAAAGCGCCCAGAAAAGTGGGATCTTCTTTCCGACGTTGTTCGTCAATCTGCCGTAGCATGGCTTGCTGCTCGTCGAAAGGCGTTTCCGTAACCTCGACTTCGGGAGGAAGCGGTTTACGAGGAATGGTCATGCGGATGATTTTTTCGATCTTCTGTACATGGTATTCCTCGGCCATTGTCAAAAAGGTGATGGCTTCGCCCGATCGATTTGCTCGCCCTGTACGACCAATTCGATGCACATAATCTTCATAGATTAATGGCAGGTCGAAATTGATGACATGGCTAACTTCGGCAACGTCGATCCCTCTGGCTGCTACATCGGTCGCCACCAATACCTGGATATTTCCCTCTTTGAAGGCTTCCATAGCATTGATGCGCGTATTCTGGCCTTTGTTGGCATGGATAACCCGAATCTTATCGGACTCTATCACTTTGCGTGCCAGAAATTTATAGATGTTCTCGGCAGTTCCTTTGGTGCGGGCAAAGATGATAACGCGCTGAAACGCGTCCTTGCTAATCAGGTAATCCAGCAGGTTGATTTTAGTGCGGAAATTGGGGACTTCGTAGAGCACCTGGGTCACCATATCGGCTGTTGAGGCCTGCGGAGTGACCTCTACTTTAATAGGGGCTTCCAGAAATTCGGCCGAAAGCCGCTCTACTCGCCCGCCAAATGTAGCCGAAAACAGCAGATTTTGTCGTTTTGTGGGAATCACTTCCAAAATCGATCGAATCTGAGGCATAAAGCCCATGTCCATCATTTTATCGGCTTCGTCGAGGACCATTGTGCGAATATCTTTCGTGACAATTTCGCCCATGCGGTACAGATCCATAAACCGGCCAGGAGTAGCCACCAGTAAATCAACACCTTGCTGGAGGGTTTCAATCTGCGTTTTAGGGCCAAGTCCACCATACAGAGCCAGATGGCGTAAGCCTGTGTATTTGCCAAGTTCGCTAACAGCCTGATTGATCTGAATAACCAGCTCGCGCGTGGGAGCCAGAATCAAGGCTCTGGGGTTTGACCCCTGCGGGTACTTGATTTTCATCAGCAGAGGCAACAAATAGGCCGCTGTTTTGCCCGTACCCGTTTGTGCAATACCCAACACATCATGATTGCCCAGACTTAGGGGAATCGTTTTTTGTTGGATGGGCGTGGGCTCTGTGTAGCCTAGTTCAGCCACCGCATTCAAAAGTTGGCGGTTCAGGTCGAACTGCTCAAAGGAAATAATGTCCATAAACCTTATCAGTCGTTAATCGCTAATCATGAGTCAACAGTGATTCCAATAACCCCTGTTGACTGATGGCAAGCGACTAACGACTTTAAAACTGTTTCAATATTCGTTCTACGCCACTAACGTAACCAGAGCCAAACAGATTCACATGAACGAGTAATGGGTATAAATTGTAGATGGCTATACGTTGGTTGAAACCACTTTCCAGCGGAAAGGCTTCATCATATGCATCGTAAAAGCGCTCATCGAATCCGGCAAATAGTTTCGTGAAGGCCAGCTCTGCTTCTCGGAAACCGTAATAAACGGCGGGGTCGATCAGAACAGGCAAGCCATCTTCATTAACCAGTACATTACCCGACCATAGATCGCCATGCAACAGAGCAGGCGGCTCGTCAGGAAGTAAATTGGGCAACTGGTTGCGAAGTCGCAGCAGCGCGTCGTAGGTTTGCTTTGTGAGTAACTCTTTGTAGAGTGCCAGACCAGCCTGCGGGAGTAATCGCTGTTCAAAAAAGAAATCGTAGCCGTTTTCAGTAAGCGGATTGGGCTGGGGTAGAGAACCTATATAATTATTAAAATACAGCCCGAATTGCGCCTGGGTGTTTGCATGTAATGAGGCCAATCGCTGGGCTAGTGTTTCCCAATAGTTTTTTGGGCGTTTGCCGAAGTCAATATATTCCAGAATCAAATACGATTTACCCTGGAAGTGACCGCAGCTAACAACTTTGGGAATGGGGAACGTATGGGTCTGGCGGAGTAAATCAAGCCCAATGGCTTCTACCTCGAACATATCCTGTTCAAGATGGCCATCGCTTTGATTCCACTTAATGAAGAAAACACCTTCAGTCGAAAATACACGGGCTGCGGTGTTAATATTGCCCCCAGATAGAAACTGGGTTTCCAAAACATCGACCGGTTTACCCAATGCCGAAAATAGAATGCTTTCGAAGAAGGTAAATTGCTCGTTACCCCAGAATTCCATTTATTAACAGCCGTTCTTACGAATTAACCAAAATTAGTGGATAGTTACCTAACTATGAACGATCAAATACAGCACTTATATACTATTGCTCAAAAAAATGAGCGTAGAATCATCGGACTCATGTCGGGAACCTCGCTCGACGGTCTTGACGTAGCGTTATGCCGCATCGCCGGGAGCGGCTCAGATACCGCTGTATCCGTAGAGCGATTTGCGACGGTACCGTATCCGGAGGAGTTAAAAGCTGATATTCGGACCATTTTTGCTAAATCGCTTATTGACTTTGAACAACTTTGTTTGCTAAACCCATTCATTGGCCGGTTGCATGGTCAGATGGTGTTGGAATGTCTCCAGAATTGGGCCATACAGCCAGTCGAGATCGATATTGTCGCCAGCCACGGTCAAACAGTATACCACGCGCCTAAAAGTCAGCATCGACGTGATAAGTTCCCAAATGCTACCCTGCAAATTGGTGATGGTGACCATGTTGCGGCCACAACCGGCATTATTACTTTGAGTGATTTTCGACAAAAGCATATTGCACTTGGGGGTGAGGGCGCTCCATTAGCGGTATATGGCGATTACTTTATGTTCTCGAAAGCTGGTGAAAACCGGATTCTGTTAAATATGGGAGGTATTGCCAATTTTACCTATCTCCCAGCCGATGGTGATGCCAATGCCGTTTTTACGACCGATACAGGGCCGGGGAACACTCTCCTGGATGCGTATGCCCGGAAGTTTCTGAATCGGCCGTATGATGAAGATGGACAGGTAGCCGCACAGGGACAAATAAATACAACTCTGATTGATGCCTTGAAAAAGAACCCGTTTTTCGATGCCCCCTTTCCCAAAACGACCGGCCCCGAAGTTTTTAATATGCCTTATGTAGAGGAGGCTCAGGCGCGTAGCCAAACCATAGGCTTGTCGGAGGCTGATCTGATGGCCACACTCGTTCAGTTTAGTGCCGAAACAATTGTCGATTCAATCAGACGGGTTATTGTTCCCGGCGAAACCTATCGTATTTACATGAGTGGCGGGGGGATGCACAACCCGGTTCTGACCGCAACGCTACGGCAATTGCTGCCTGATTGTACATTCGGTCGTACTGACGATCTGGGTATAGATGGCGATGCAAAAGAAGCGGTTCTTTTTGCCGTATTAGCCAATGAGAGTTTGGCTGGGGGGCATACCTCATTTGGTGATCGACAGGGCGTTCCGACTGTATCGATGGGTAAGATCAGTTTTCCGAAATAACTATCCTAACTAATGTCGCAAATACCAGTCATGGTTTTGTAAATGAGACATAGATTTATGAGATAACAATTTGATATAGGGTGTATCTAAAAACAGCGGGAGCAGAGATTCTCTGTTTTGATCACATACAACGGGCGTGGCTGTTGCACAACCCTACTTAAGAATTGTAAGTAGCCTTTTCTGTATCTTCAGGTATGCAGGGCCGAAAAGAGTATCCCGAAAAGCATATCACTTATTTTCAGCTTTCCAGCTGTATCCCAAAGCATAATTTCTACCGCCGGTTAAAGGAAACGCTCGGCCTGACTGCTCCGGCAGCCCGGCTTCATCTATGAGGCCACCAAACAACTTTATGGCTCAACAGGTAATCCCTCGATCGACCCAGGCGTATTCCGCACCAGCGGACCGGACCCCAGCAAAAATGGGGAGAAGCCCAGGCAACTTACGACACAACAGCAGCGGCTGCCGCCTTTTCAGGAAATCTGTCCAACTAACAGGGGCTCACACAATAACAATTTGGGTTGATCAAAATACACCATTTATAATCAATTCCCGCCAAACAACACAAAAGAAACAGCTTGCTAATAATTCATCATTACCTTTTTCAACGAACAATCGTTAGCTATCCTGATTCCTAAATCATTAGCTGGTTATGGTATACAACTATGTCAAAATTGCCTGGAGAAATCTGGTAAAATATAAGCTCTTCTCCTTGATTAACATCATCGGATTAAGTTTGGCTATTCCTTCCGCATTAATGGCCTTAATTCAGATCGTAAACTATTACGAGTACGATAATTTTCATCAAGATGAAGATCGGATCGTCCGTGTAATAACGGATGAAAGACAGACCGATGGTACCCTAACCAACTGGGCATCGAGCCCAGTGCCATTGGCTACCTATGCCAAAAAAAATCTGGCGGGCATCGAGAATGCCACTACGTTGGTCCGAGAGTTTGATTGGACATTAAGTAATGGAATTAAAACAAAAAACAGTAAAGCAATTTATACCGACCTCGCTTTTTTTCAACTGTTTAACTTTCCTCTTGAAACAGGATCTTATCCGATCGAGCCTAATACGATTGTTTTGACCCAAGAGACAGCTCGGTGGTTTTTTAACAATACCAATCCCGTAGGCAAGATATTGGAACATCCTAAGCTTGGCAATTTTAAAATCGTTGGGGTTTTAAAGCCGTTCAACCCCCAGAAAACGCAGTTTAGAACAGATGTTTTTGTGCCCCTGGCGGATTATGGAGTCAACCATAATCGACAAAATAACTGGGCCGAATTAAATGCACATACATTTTTGAAACTAGCCAGTAGAACGACCACTGTAAACCTGACTGAACAGTTGGCAAAAACCTCCAACACCATTAATGGATTAATCCATGTGCCAACGGGTAAGAAACTGTATTTCAAAGCGCAAAACCTGACCGACATTTCGCCCGCCAAAGAGGTACTGAAAAATGATCCATACATTCAAGATACTCGAAGTATAGCCATCAATTTCGCCTTTCAGCTCATTATCCTGTTATTGGCCTCGTTAAACTATATCAATCTGACCTTGGCTCGGTCGATGAACCGAAGCCGGGAGGTTGGAGTGCGAAAAGTAGCCGGTGCCACTAAAAGCCAACTGGTTTTTCAATTTTTGATTGAATCCGTCCTGGTTTCGTATATAGCTTTGAGTTTTGGGCTGGGGATCTTATGGTTGATCAAGAATTATCTCCATGTTTCCTGGCTGACCTGGGATATTGATCATTTAGGCTATCTAATCCTGATCTTCTTCGGTTTTAACCTATTGTTAGGCTTATTCGCGGGGGCTTCACCTAGCTTGATTCTCTCTTCCTTTCAACCCATAACGGTCTTGAAGGGCAGCGGTACACCCGCCAGTTTTGGGAAGATCGGATTTCGAAAATCGTTGATTGTCGTTCAATTCACCATTGCCTTGGTTTATTTATTTTTTATTGGACATGCCTACCATCAAATCAACTATATGGCCAATGATAATGAAAATTACCATCGTCATCATATCCTCAATATCAACCTGCCAGCCAACTCCTATCAACCCTTTGCCGCGGACCTCAATGCCCTTAAAGACATACAAACTATAGGGTATACATCGCTTACTTTTGGCAATAAACCTACCCCCACCACGATTAAAACCTTGCAAAGCGACCTTGCTTATTCGACTTTTTATTATGCCGCCGACCATAATTTTATCCAGAATATGGGGCTGAGATTTGTGGCCGGAACCAATCTGGTACACAGTCATGGCGAGCAGGCTTCCCCCCTGGTTGTGGTCAATCAAAAAGCGGTCGAGAAACTAGCCCTTGGTTCAGACCAGGAGGCCATTGGGAAACTTGTCACCCTACAGGATACTCTTTCGGCTACCATTATAGGGGTTGTGGCTAATTTTTGTCATTATGACTATGAACGCAAGATTGAGCCCGTTGTTTTTCAATACAATCCTTCTTTATTTAAAGTGATGTGTTTACAGACAAATCCAGCCAGTGATCGGCTATCGATCGAAACGGAGCTGCAAAACTTATGGCATAAACGGCATCCCCGACAGGAAATGAATTTCTCCTGGTTTGATACGGATCTGTATGAGCGTTATTTCCCTCGCCATGAAATGCAATTGATGAGCTTAGAAGGAATGGTCATTTTTGTAATTGCCATCTTGGGACTCATCGGTATACTAACGTACAGCTTAGAGAAACGGGCTAAAGAGATTGGGATCAGAAAGGTAATAGGCGCTACTACGTTCGCCATCATCCAATTGATGGCGAAGGATTTTATCAAACTGTTAGCTATTGCAACTACTCTAGCGATACCTATTGGTATTGCTATTGGGGTGTATATGAATACATATTTTGTGTTCAATAATGGGTTAAGTTATTGGACAATGAGTTGGCTTTTATTAGTTGTGGTGGGCGTTGCGTTGGGGGCCATAGGCTATTTTTCAAGAGTAGCCGCTCAAACCAATCCAGCTAAAACGTTGAAGATGGATTAGTCTTGTGTTGGTCTTTTGATCCAGCCTTGTCAGCCTCTCGAAGCTTAGTTAAAATCGCTGACTTCCTGATGCTCAAAAGTGGGTAAAGTCAAGCTGTTATAGGGTATCATGTAGCTTAAGCGCTCAGGTATTAGTTTTTGATGACTGACTTGTTGGCGGTCCGCCAAAGATGGCCGACTCATTGGACACTTTAATGGTTGAAAATTGGGTAGCCTATCTACTTTAAATGCCCAAATGACAGATACCTAAATCTCACATCGTCGCATTTGGGAGGGTTTGTTGAGATGTATAATTCATGAGTAGTTAGTCTACCGTTTTTCGTAGTTTAGCTAAACTATAACTGGTTTGCAATAAGTTTATGATTCGCAATAACTTGCTGTAAACTCTAGGCTGGTACTTACTCCATATCCTCCTTACAAACAGATTTGCCTTGTTTATGCGTTGGCTTGTGTCCCGTTACCCATCAATCTTCTTGCCTCAACTCTATGAAAAAATGGTTTCTACTTACCCTGTTTGGCCTCTTACCCCGGCTACTACTAGCCCAGCCAACTCGGCAAATGGTCATCGGTCAGATGGATAGCCTGAGCTCAAAAATTCTCCATGAGACCCGTAGACTATGGGTGCATCTCCCCGACAGTTATAAACAGGAAGCAGCATCCAAACGACGCTATCCGGTCGTCTATCTGCTGGATGGCGAGAGTCACTTCCCCTCGGTGGTAGGCATGATCCATCAACTAAGTTCCGTCAATGGCAATACAATTTGCCCCGAGATGATCGTGGTGGGGATTACCAATACCAACCGGGGGCGGGATCTGACGCCCACACCGGGGGGCGGCATGATTCCATCGGCGGCCGACAGTTCACGACGCAGGAACTCGGGTGGAGGGGAGAAATTCACCGCCTTCATCGAAAGCGAACTGATGCCCCACATTGACTCATTGTATCCCACGGAGCCTTACAAAATATTCATCGGCCATTCGCTTGGTGGGCTGCTGGTCATCAACACGCTCATTCATCACCCCAACCTGTTCAACGCCTACGTGTCCATAGACCCCAGTATGTGGTGGGCGGATCAACAGCTGCTCAATACCGCTAAGCAGGTTATAGCCAGCCAGACGTATGCGGGCAAAGTCCTGTTTATGGGTATTGCCAATACGATGGAGTCGGGGATGGATACCTTACGGGTACAGGCCGATACGAGTGGCTCGACCAAACACATTCGCTCCATCTTAGCCCTGAATCATTTGCTAAAGGCCAATGGACAAACCGGCTTACGCTACCAGGGGAAATACTACGACCTGGATGACCATAGTTCGGTGCCACTCATCACCGAGTACGACGCGCTCCATTTCATTTTTGATGCCTACCGATTAAAGCTAACTGACCAAGACTATGAGCAAGACAATACCCAGTTAGCCGATAAACTGACAACCCATTTTAGGGCCGCCAGCCGGCAGTTGGGCTATCTGGTGAAGCCCCCGGAGGCTCTGGTCAATGAACTGGGCCAGTATATGGTCTCCCAGAAGAAGTTTAAAAAAGCAGAAAGTTTGTTTAAACTCAATGTGGCGAATTACCCAGCCAGTTTCAACGCCTATGACTCGTATGGAGATTACTTTGTGGTTCAAAAAGACACGGTCAATGCCCGGACCAATTTCCAGAAAGCGCTTTCTGTGAAAGAGGCCCCAGCAACGCGAAAAAAATTAGCGGCTTTACAAGCGCCCAGTAGCCCTAGCCCATCCCCCGCTATTAAGCCGAAAAAATAAATGTCCAGGTAGCGATAGAATCCATTATTTCAACGGGGTAAACTCACTTGTCAGAAAGCGGGAAACAGTCGGGATGGCCGGGTGAGTGAGTTCCTATGCAAAGTCACTTGCCCGGCCCGGATGAATGGATGCATGGGGTATTGACCGACACTAGCTGCGGTTAGCGACCCGAAAAATAAGTCGTTTGCAGGTACTCCCGCAGCGACGTTGGCTGGCGGCCTAGCAGACGCTCGACGGTATCACTCGTCCCAGCCAGCATGCCTTCTTTGGCGGCCGCACCCCACTGGGCTAAGAAGTTGGCGACAACTTCGGGGAAGCCGGCGGCTACTTTCTGGGCGATGTAGTGAGCCTCATCAATGCTTTTGTAAGCGATGGGTCGGCCCGCTAAAGCCGAGAATTCCCGGGCAATATCGTGAAACGAATAGGCTGCACTCCCCGATAGAATATACTCCTGGTTTTCGTGTCCTTCACTGGTTAGCAGGGAGGCTGTGGTAGCAGCCAGTTCGGTCCGCTTAACGAAAGCGATTTTGCCCTCGCCCGCCGGGAAACGGATCTCGCTATCTGGCACCTCGCTACCAATCAGGTATCCAAGACCTTCAAAGTAATAGCCGTTTTTGAGAATGGTATACACCAGTCCGGACGCTTTAAGGTAGGCTTCTGTGGCCAGGTCGCTTTCGGTGACCTCCGGCATGACAAAATCGGTGCTGCGCTGGATGCTGGTGTAAAAAAGGTGCTTCACCCCGGCTTGCACCGCAGCATCGATAACATTGCGGTGCTGGCGTACCCGGTCGGTAAAGGCCACAGCCGAAACCAGCAGCACCTTCTCGACGCCCTGAAAGGCTTTCACCAGCGCAGAATAGTCAATGTAATCGGCCTGCCGTACGTCAACGCCCTGCTTAACCAGGTCAGTAGCTTTATTGACATCGCGCACCAAGGCAGCAATTTTTGCGGCTGGGGTGGTTGTGAGCAAAAAGTCGATGGTTTGGTGGCCTAACCCACCGGTGGCTCCCGTTACTAGAATCATGGTAAAAAGAACTAAAAATTCGTGTATATTTACTTGCTATTTGCAAGTACAAAGATAATTTAAAATACTTGCAAATAGCAAGTAAAATGATGATCTATTTATTATGAAAGTATTTAAACATAGGTCTACGTGTCCTATCAGCACAGCACTTGATATATTGGGGGACAAATGGAACCTGCTCATTCTGCGGGATATAGTGTTTGCAGGGAAGTCTACTTATGGGGAATTTCTACAGTCAGCGGAGAAAATGGCGACTAACGTGCTGGCCGACCGCCTGGCGGTGCTGGAGTCGCAGGGCCTGTTAAGTAAGACTGTGGCTATCGATAAGAAATCGAAGTTCACCTACCGCCTGACCGAAAAAGGGGTTGATACGATCCCCATTCTTATAGAGCTCTTACTATGGGGAAGTCAGCATGGCCCCAGCGTCGTTGAGCCTAGTTTGCTGGAAGAACTTCAGGTTGGGAAAGAGACGGCCGTTGCGAAGTACCAACGGCTCTCCCGAGAAAAGGCCCTGATCAAACCAAGCGTCGTGCGTGCTCACGCCCAGAAAGCAGAGGGCTGAAAACGGTGCGAGTCAAGTAAGCTCACCGTATGGTCGTTTGCTCATGCCGGGATACGCATTCTGATAGGCATGGTCAGCGGGCGTTAGGGTAGTCCCATGTAAACCGATCACCGATGGTATGGCCGAAAGCGGGTAGCCCCAGGTTCTGCATCAGCGAATCGACGTAGATGGTCGAGTGATGGGTACGTTTCGTAAAAATCCGTCACTTGCCTTCAAAAGGACTGTGTAGGAAGTATAGAGTGTTTATAGAAACGGGACCCCAAAATGAAGATCGACGAGGGTGCTGGTCAGCAACTATTGAACTCCATTAACTAATGCTTTTTTTGCATCAAACTAGTTGGGCTTGTTTAAGAACCTGGCTAGCCCAGAAAATCCTGGATGAATCTGACCGTTTCCAGCGGCCTCTCTTCCTGCACAAAATGACCTGCTCCCACCACTACTTTCAATTCCAACTTGTCAATGTAAGGGGGTAACGCGTAAGACAGCATCTGGTAGCCAGCAGGACCAGCTATGCCAATAGCTGGGGCCTCGATCCTCTTGCCCTTAATATCGACAATGTCTTCAGGAAAGGTCTGATACCAGCCATTGGAAGCCCTAATAGCGTCCTGATGGTTATAAGCCTGGGCATACACGTGCCGGTCAAACGAGTTTATAGCCGTCTTGTCTTCCAGCAGTTGGTCAAAAAGCCAATTCTGTACTAAATGGAATCGGCCTTCCAGTAGTTGTTCCGGCAGAGCTTTGACTTGATTAAAAGCGACCCACCACGGATGAACGCCCCCACCAGTGGGGAGTATGGGAAGACTATACAGGTTCTCGTCAGGATGGGGAGTGTCCAACAAAACCAGCTTTTCGGTCTTTTGAGGAAAATGGGCCGCGAAGCTGAAGGCTACGGCTGCCCCGATGTCATGACCGGCGATAAGGGTTCGCTCAATGCCCAATTGGTCGAGTAAAGCCGATACATCACCAGCCATGCCTTTTTTCGAATAGCCCGCCATCGGTTTATCCGAGCCTCCCATACCCCGCAGCTCAACTACAATGACCTGATAGCTCTCCGCTAGCAAGGGCATGATTTTGTGATAGCTCCACCAGGTTTGAGGCCAGCCCGGTAACAAGACGAGTGGCTTACCCTGACCACCTAGTACATAGTGCAGTTGAACGTCATTGACTAGTAGGTAGTGGCTGGTGAAACCGGGAAGCTGTTTTACTAATTCGTTGTCGATATAGGTGTCGGCAGTGTTGAGTAATTGCATATGTTGGATGGCTGGTTATTGAAGGCCAATACTTCCTTTGAATGAGGTCCATGAAAAGGTTTTAATATCATTGCGCGCCACGTCGCCTGCTTGCTGAGCATCGATTGCGATGTCGACCATGCCCCCAAACAAATTGTAGATCCAGGGGACAGAGAGCTTTTTATCAATGGCTCCTTGTTGCTGAAGGAGCTCAACTAACTTGAACCAGTTGGCTTTGACGTCGTCATAAGCCCGTTCCTGGTTGTTGACCAGATCCGTGTACTGATTTCGCTTGAACAATTTTTTGACAAACGAGTATTGAATCCCCACTTCCAAGGCGGCATAGAACATGTTTTCAATCTGGATGGCAGGTTGCTCACTACTTTGATAGGCCTGCGTCATTTTGAGATTGCAAACTTTGAGCATGGTTTGTTTACATTCTTGGACTAATGTATTACGGTCGTTGAAATAGCGATGGACCGTTCGTCGGGTCACTCCGGCCACGGTAGCAATCTGTTCAATGGTGGCCGATTCATCTTGGTTAAGCGCGACAACTGCCGCTTCGATCAATTTTTCTCTCGTCACTCTCATGTCACAAATGTAGTACAAATGACTCATGAATGTGACATTTATTGGTAATTGTAATGAAATAACCGCATCTTATATATTACGGCTAATAATTCTGATTCAATCTCGGTGATGGGTGCAATTTCGGAATAACACCCGTCGACGCAACAAGTCAAAACCTGCCCGTTGCCCGTCTGTACCCTTGACGTTTGATCATCTTGAGTCGATTCATCTGCTCTTCGGTTTGATCCGGACAAAGCGCTTGCTCAACAGCCGCATAGTCTTGGCGTAATTCCCGCACAAAACCGATATAAGCTGGCACTTGCGCGACCTCTTCGCACCACTTGGCCAGACCCTCGCCGATTTCTTCCGCAGATGAAGCCGAAGGTGAACTGCTTCTCCGCAAATGGGCAAATCAGTTAGAGTGCGTTGGTAAAAGCTATGCACTCTATTAGTAGCATCTGGCAAGCTGGACAGAGACCAACAGTCTGAGTGGCTATTAGGCTAATCGGAATTGCGTTTTCGCCGATAGGATGCTCAATAAGTTAACAATGATCGGGCAAAATGGGTGACAGATCCATGCCCAAACTTGGGGAAATACCACGTTTTCACCGAGTTTGAATCAGAACCAGTTCAGCCCGATTGGCGGCCCTACTTACGGCCGTAATATACACATAACAAAAAACGAGTCGACCCGGTAGAGTCGACTCGTTTAGGAGAAGTTAAAAAGTTGGTGCCGGGCCCAGCAGACGAGCCGCGACCATTGCCTTATTTCGAACTGACTTCGGGTAGCAGGACAACTTTAATCAGATTAGGCCCGAAGACTTTCTGAGCCATCGCTTTGGTCGATGCGACGCTCACGCCGTCGATGAGTGAAAGCCCTTTCATAATAAGTCGTGGGTCTTCGCCAAGCTCGTAAGACCGCGCCAGCGCTCCGATCCAGTAACGGTTCTCGCGCATCCGTACTTCCAGCTGACGGCGGCTCTCGGCTTTAAATTTAGCCAGGTCTTTCGGGTCGGGACCGTTTTGTTTTATGCCCTCGATAATAGCCATTGCTTTTGTCGCTAACTCATCCACCCGCCCCGGGTTAGTGCCGTAACCAACCGAGAATTTGTACTGTTGGGCGGGTTGTTTTTGTGCTTCAGCCTGACTACCAATAAAATAGACACCGCTTTCCTTTTCCCGGATCTCTTCGATAAACTTGATGTTCAGAATTTCCTTGAGGGCTTCCAGGTTTACCCGATTCTCTGGCGTGTAGGGTAAATCTCCGGAGAAAACCAGTTGGGCCTGCGCTTTATCGGCAATACCCCGGTAGATGGTTTTAGTAATTTTACCTTTCGGCGTGCGAATACCCAGGTCTTTATAAGCTTCCTTTTTGCCGGTTCCGGGCAAAGCCCCGAGGTATTTTTCGAGTAAAGGCGTAATGCTGTCGACGGAGAAGTTACCCACAAAGAAGTAGGTAAAATCGGAGGCATTGCCAAAACGCTCGTTATAAATCTTCAACGACGGGTCAAGGCTGATTTTATCAATATCGCTCGATTTCAGCGGCATTCGGCGCGGATTGTAGCCGCCCAATACGGCCGAGAGAGTATCGTAAAAGACTTGCTGCGGTTCGGGAGTCGCTTCCTGCTGCACCAACCCATCCCGTTCGTTGCCCAGATATCCTTTCACCACCTCGGGGTCACGGCGGGGTTGGGTCACGTAGGCATACAACAGTTGCAGGGCCGTGGGTAAATCTTTCGGTGAGGTACTGCCCTGGAAACCCTCGCTCAATTCGCCGACGTACGGACTGACGCTGACTACCTTGCCCGTGAGGTACTTACGCAGTTGGTTCGATGAAAAACCCGCTACACCGCCCTGCATGGCCAGCATGTTTGAGAAGTCGGCATTGTAATAATCGCTCATCGGATACAGCGACGTACCACCAGGGCTGTAGGCTGAAATCAGAATTTCATCGTTCTTGAAATCGGTTGGTTTCAACACGACACGTAGGCCATTGCTCAGGGTCAGTTCTGTCACGCCGAGTTCGGCAATGCTTTTTTTTGTGGCCACTTTCCCGCCCGTGGGGAGTTTAGCCAGCAGAGGAGCCGTTACCACCTCGTCGACATAAGCCGTTACGTCTTTACCTGCATTGTCGATCCAGCCCAGCAGCTGGGCTTCCGAGGGCATCGTGGTTTGATCCTTTTCCGGCCCCATTACAATAACCGCCCGGTTGTCTTTGGTAATGTATTGGGTGGCTACGTTGTTTACGTCTGTCAGCGTAATAGCCGGCAACGCCGTCTTTACAAAGTCGTAGTATGCATCGATACCCATCGAAGACGTTCCATTCACAAAATTGTTTACGTATTCGAAAGCCAACTGCTGCGAGTTTGTTTTATCCTTCTCCTTGAAGCGTTTTTCGGTTGAGGTCAGCAACTGCTGCTTGGCCCGGTCGAGTTCGGTGGCCGTAAAACCAAACTTTTGCACGCGGGCATTCTCATCGAGCACAGCCTTAAGTCCCTTCTCCAAAGCCCCGGTTTTGGCTACGACGAAACTCTGAAAGGCATCGTACTTGCCCAGAAAACCGCCCATATTGCTGAAGGCAAACTGAAATGGCGGGTCGGCCGTTTTGGTCATATCCTGCAAGCGGTTTTGCAGCATAGAATTGAACAGAGTGCGCGCTACCAACTGACGGGTGTCGGCCAGGGTTTTCTCGATTAATTTCGGATGCTTGTACAGGGTCTGGATAATGGTATTCGGCTGCTCCTCGTCGGTCACAATGGACACTTTCGTATCGCTGTGAGCGGGAATCTCGTAATCAGGCCGGGGTTTGGCTCCAGCGGCAGCCGGAATAGCCCCGAACTGCTCTTTGATGATTTTCTCCACAGCCGCCACGTCAAAATCGCCCACGGCAATAATAGCCTCTAAGTCCGGACGATACCAGGTTTTGTAAAAAGTGCGAATGGTTTCGGGTTTGAAGTTTTTCAGGATGTCTTCGGTGCCGATGATGTTGCGTTTGCCATATTGCGATCCATTCATAATGATTGGGAAGTACTTATCGCGCATCCGTTGCTGAGCGCCTTTGCCCCCCCGGAGTTCTTCCAGAATAACGCCCCGCTCCTTGTTGATTTCGTCTTCTTCCATCAACTGGTTGTGGGCCCAGTCTTCCAGTACGTCGAAGGCCCGCCGAAAAATGGCCGCTGAGTCGGTCGGCACGGGCAGCATATAGATCGTCTGGTCGAAGCTGGTAAAGGCGTTCAGATCGTCGCCAAACTTAATCCCGTTGGCCTGCAGGAAACTGACCAGTTCGTTTTTGGGAAATTTTTTGGTGCCATTAAACGCCATGTGTTCGGTAAAGTGGGCCAGCCCATTCTCGTCATCCGTTTCCAGCACGGAACCAACCCGGGTCGCCAGCAACAACTGAGCCCGGTTTTTGGGTTCGCTGTTCTTGCGGATGTAATAGGTCATGCCATTGGGCAGAGTACCTTTTTTGGTGTTGGGGTCGAAGGGTACTGGTTTCGATAAGTCGGTTTGAGCCAGCGTGCTATAGCCCGTCAGGAGCGTGAGGCAAGCCAATAGCCAGGAAAATAGACTGCTTTTGTTCATGATAGCAAAGAGCGGTTTTAAGTGGACAAAAAAACTATAAAGAGATTAGTTTACCTGTTTGGGGAAATCGTAAATACGCTACTTGTTAGCTGCTCGCACAGCCGGCCTGGGAGCGGCAGGCCCCGGATCCATTTTAGAAATATCTACCCGGTAGGCAACGCTTTTCGGGGTAGGAAAATCGTCCGGGACCTTCTGTGTTACCTTACCCGTTGCGGCCCATTCGGTGCCGCGCTGAAGCAGAACGACGTAGTCGACCGAACTCATGGCAGCGACATCGTGGCCGGGGGCGTAGTGAAAGATCCTTCCTTTTCCGTAATTGAGCACCATCAACTGTGGCTCATCGTACCCCGTTCCTCTGTTGGCCGGATCAGAGTACGCGGTAACCAGAACCGTCATGTTATTGCCCGGACCCCGAAGTTGCGCGTATAACTCATCCGACTGATGCATCCAGATGGGCGGTAATCCTTTGGTGATGGGATGATTTGGGTCAACTACCTTCATCGGGAAGGGAATCCGGTTTCCATGACTACCGGCATTACCGGGTTTGGGGTCCGACACCAATTTGTTGTCTTTATAATACCAATAGGGCCCGCTTGCTTCATTCCGGTTTCGCCAGCCGCCCACGCCAATCATGGTATTATATTCTTTCCATTCCGGAAATGAATTGTTGGCCGCATGAATCACTACGAGACCACCGCCATTAGTCATGTATTGCTCAAACGATTTTTTCAACGCATCACCCCACCGGCCAGCCGGTACATCGTAGTTTAACACAATGACCTGGTAATCCGAAAATTTCGGCATAAAAGAACCCATCGCGCTGTCCTGAGGAGGAGCAGTCACTACGTCAACGCTAAATTTACCGGGTTCATCGAGGATTTTTTTTAACACGGGCGAGGTCAGATCCCAACGATGGTACGGGTTCATCTCACCATCGAGAAGCATAACCCGGATCGGAGGTTGCGCGCTGAGGGAGATCGCAACAAGGCTGACCGCGCAAAGGGTGAATAATAAACGTTTCATGAGTTTCATGATTTGATAAGTGCCAAAACAATAGAGTAAAAACAATTTGGATAGGGCCTGAAGGAGTCAAGCCAGACTGATTTAATAGACGTTTGATTTGTTAAGCTATCAATTCTTTATAAAGTAAACTTGGTTGAATTCCTGTATTTCGCTGGTATTTTCCGGAAGTATATTGCTCAAATTCTCCTTCCAGCGCGTGATAATAAATCTGACAAATCTCAATACCCGAATAGATTTTTATCGGCTGCACGCAATACATTTCGAGTGTCCAGTACCCTTCAAAACCCACATCGCCGAAACCTGCTGTTACATGCACAAATAGCCCAAGCCGCCCCACCGACGATCGACCTTCCAGCATCGGTACGTAACGATGGGTTTTCGTATACTCGATGGTACGAGCCAGGTAAAGCCGGTCGGGACGGAGCACCAAACCCTCTTCCGGAATGGTTATTTTGCTCACCGGGTTGTTACGTTTCATGTCGAGCAGTGTGTCATCATAAACCAGTAATTCGTGATGAAGCCTGAGATTGTAGCTATTTGGGTTGAGTTGCGCTTCGGAAAAAGGTTCGATTGAGAGATCGGTACCGAGTTTGTTTTTGATTTCAATGCCTGACAATATCATTCCTGCAAATCAGTTGTGTTAAACCTGGTTTTCGTTGAGCCGCATCACCACGAAGGTTACCCGACAAACGGGTTTCTTCAGCATCGTTATTCGTTATTTCGCGACGAACTCATAGGCCGTACTTGTCTTATCATCATTGACCTGTATGCCAATGGAGGCCAGTTGTTCACGAATCTGATCCGACAACGCAAAGTTTTTCTGGGTACGTGCCTGCTGTCTTAGGTTTGTCAGGATAGCCAGCACGTCGGGTAATCGGGTGTCTTCCGAATCTGTTTCAGGGCTGATGCCCAGCACATCGATCAAAAAAACCCGGTAGGTCGTTTGAAGCGTGTTCAACGTCTGCTGATAAATTCCGCCCTGACGTTGGGTCAGTTGGTGGGCCAACCGCAGGAGGTCAAACAGACCCGCGATGGTTTCTGCGGTGTTGAAATCATCGCCCATCGTCTGGTAGCATCGTTCGCAGGCACGTAGTAGTTGCGCCGATAGCTCGGTGTCGATGACCGTTGACTCATCTATCTGTAACCCTTCGATCAGTTTTAACCCCTTCTGCAACCGCCCACACGCTACTTCTGCGGCCTTGAGTGCCTGATTCGAGAAATCAATGGTGCTGCCATAATGCGCCTGCAACATCACAAAGCGCACCGTCATGGGGTTGTAAGCCTTCTCCAGTAAGGGATGGTCGCCACTAAACATCTGGCCAAGCGAAATGAAATTTCCTTTCGATTTCGCCATTTTCTGTCCATCGAGCGTCACCATATTGTTGTGCATCCAGTAACGGACCGGGGCGCGGCCAAAGGCAGCATGGCACTGCGCAATTTCGGCTTCATGATGCGGAAACTTGAGGTCCATTCCCCCGCCATGAATATCAAATGGCAGCCCCAGGTATTTGATACTCATCGCTGAGCATTCGATATGCCAACCTGGGAAACCGGTTCCCCAGGGCGAACGCCATTTCATGATGTGGCCTGCTTCCGCTTTTTTCCAGAGCGCAAAATCAGCCGGATGTTTCTTCTGTTCCTGCCCGTCCAGTTCGCGGCTTCCGGCCAGCAGATCGTCCAGGACACGGCCAGACAGTTGCCCGTAGGGGTACGTTGTTGCATAACCAGGCACGTCGAAGTAAACCGAGCCATCTGTTTCGTAGGCAAACCCATTCGCCAGGATTTGCCCGATCATCTCAATCTGCTCAACGATATGGCCGGATGCGGTAGGCTCAATGGATGGAGGCAATACGTTGAGCTTAGCCATCATGCTGCGGTACAGGTTGGTATAGTGCTGGGCCACTTCCATGGGCTCAAGCTGTTCGAGCCGCGCTTTTTTGGCAATCTTGTCTTCACCCTGCCCATTCAGTTCATCTTCCAGATGGCCCACGTCGGTAATATTCCGAACGTAACGTACCTGATAGCCCAGGAACCTGAAATATCTGTATAGGATATCAAACGAAATTGCTGATCGCGCATGGCCCAGATGCGGCTCACCATAAACAGTGGGGCCACATACATACATGCCCACTTTCCCCTCGACCAACGGCACAAACAGTTCTTTTTGCCCGGAAAGCGAATTTTTCAGATAAATGTCAGGGCTTGAAAATCCCATATCAGAGTTCTTTGAATGCTTTGGAATTTAAGATTGAAGTAGGGTTAATGGCTTCCAGATCTGAAACGTTGTACACCGTGAAGCTTCTGATATCCACATAATCGTGATACCCAGGACTGGTGTTGATGATGATACCACCCAGCAGGAATATTCGATTACAGGCAAACTCCTGTTTTGACATACGTACCAGGCGGTTGATCTGCTTATGGATTTTGAAATAAGCCTTTTCGGTAATTTCCTTTTTGGGATCCTCAGCATTTACGATTTCATGCTTAAAAGGCATCAGGGTATTTTCTAAAAGCATTTGTTGGTAGTCGTAGTCAACAACATGTGGGACATAGACCTCTTCTGTTTGTTGCATACGCTCCAGGGCAAGCATTAAGGCACCGCAGCTATTGCTTAATTTTGACTGGCCGGGGCGTATCATTCTTCCCAGTTCCCCTGAATCAGTAATGCCAATGTGCGGACCGTAAAAGATGAACGCATCTCCGTCGTCTGGGATGTGGTGGGCAAAAGCAACCATGCCCGTAAAGCCTGAGAACGGGAAACCGCCTAAGCCGCCCATTGAAAAAGGCCGACTCAACACCTTCCTGAAATCAGTTGACACATTAATGTCATCCGAACAAAGCGAGGTGGCAAAAAGCATTTTCGTTAAGTCGGATTTATACTCATCAGCCAGAAAGCCCAAATATTTCTGAGTGACAGATTCCCCGGTAGCCGCATTGGGGTAAGCCGCTTGTACTAAACGTTCGATGGGGACTCCCCCTTCTTGTAAAGCCCCTATTTCCTTTTCCAGTAGCATATAACGTCAAATGTTAAGGTTTAAGCGGTCGTGATCTTCCTACTCTCAGAAAATACGGCTCATCAGGATGCTATATTCAGCTCAGCTATTTATATCCCAGGCTGACAGACTATTCTGTCAGATACGTTATGGTGAAGAAACGAATACATCGTGATTGTTCCTAACCACTCTTCAAGAACGCCAGAGTCTTTTTACAGGAGTCCGTAGAACTCATTCCGTAAGTCAATGTCGTTGAATCGACCGCCATATTCCAGCGTAGTGGTTTTACTGGTTTTGTCGTTCACACCTCTTGTCGACACGCAAAGGTGTTCCGCTTCTATCACCACAATGACATCATCGGTTTGCAGGGCCTCTTTAAGCTCATTGAATATTTGTAACGTCATGCGCTCCTGGACCTGCGGTCTTTTGCCGTAGTACTCTACCACGCGGTTGATCTTGGATAAACCAATCACCATCCCCGACGAAATATAGCCTATATGCGCTTTGCCTATAATGGGCAGAAAATGATGCTCACAGGCCGACGAGAATGTAATATCCTTTTCTACCAGCATTTTGCTGTATTGGTATTTATTCTCAAAAACCGAAAGTGATGGCTTGTTCTTTGGATTTAACCCCTGGAAAATTTCTTTGACATACATCTTCGCCACGCGGTAAGGCGTGCCACGAAGACTGTCGTCAGTCAGATCAAGTCCCAGTTCTTCCATGATGCCCCCAAAGAGTTTTTCGATGGCAGCTATTTTTTCCTCATCGGATTTCACGAAAGCGTCTTTTCTTAACGGGGTGTCTGCGGAAGTCATTACGTGGTGATCCCCGTTAAGGTCATACTGGCTTCTTTCCAGAAGTTGTTCGTCTATTACCATGCTATTTGAATGGGTTGTCATGTACGGTTTCAGCACTTTTTCAAAGTGTAATAACCAGGTTTGGCATATTTCCCCCCAATGCACCATATAGCTGGGGAAAACAGCCTACCTGTCCTACTTCAATCATATTTTTGGGTTTTACACTCCCCGTGCCACATTGCTCGAAGGCCCCCTCAGCCAGGTCACGCCTGAGGGCACATTGATCACAGGCCATAATCAGCATTCCCTGTTCCCGGGCTATTTTGTTCAGGCGTTCGCCGATGGCGTCTCCTTTTCTCAGCACAAAGGCATTGTCATCAAAAAAGAACATGCCAACCACCTCTACACCATGCGTGTTTTGTTCCAGTTGTGGCAAAATCATGGTTGCCAGCTGGAACGTGGAAGCCATGTTGGTTTTAAAAATGTAGGCTACTTTCATGAATCAATTCGTAGTTTAGGTAACTAGTCACTGCTTTTGGTCCTCGGGCAACGTTGCTGCGGATCGTGCTCCTCCCCTGCCAACGCCTGCCGGCAGGCGTTGCAGGTACCTTCCACCAGCAGGTGAAAGGTATCAATCTGGTAGTCGGTCAGGGCATTCAGATACGCTTCGGGCAGGGCTGGCAGGCAAACAATCGTTTCGCAGTGCGAACATTTAAAGTGCGGATGCCTGTTAGCGGAGGTGAGTACCTCATAGAAATACAAGCTGTTGCCCCCGTAGTCAATGAATTTCTGAATAATGCCGGCCTCGGTCAGCGTCAGCAGACAACGGTACAAGCTAACCCGGTCTAACTGGTTGTCGAACGCACGTTCCAGATCAGCATGGGTAAATGCTTTCCTGGATTGCATAAACAGGCGAAGCACCGCCGTCCGGATAGCGGTGATGCGGATACCGTTTTGGTGCAGCAGGTGTTCAGCCTCAGTCATGGTTGGAATAAGCCAGAGAAGTAGTCGTCGGAACAGATGTACCCGGCAGGAAATCCAGCGTTTCCGTATCAGGGTTAAGCTGGCGGTAGAAACAGGCTTTTCGGTGCTTGCCGTCGGGTCCGTAGGTGTGGCAAACCCCATCGCCTTCAAGCGTCACCTGATACACCAGCGCATCCTGATCGCAATCGACCAGCACCGCGTCGAGCCGCAACGTATCGCCGGATGTCAGCCCTTTCACCCACAGCTCATTACGCGAAGTACTCCAGAACGCGGCCCGGCGGTGGGTGAGCGAGTAAGACAGCGCTTCGGCGTTGACAGAGGCCAGCATCAGAATCTGCCCCGTGCGGCTTTCCTGCACGGCCACCGGCAACAGCCCCCCCCGTTTCGCAAACTGGAGTTGCAGGGTGGTGGTTTCTTCCAGATCGGTTAGCAGGGACGAGAGCAGCCGGTTAACCATCGAATTTAGGGAGTTTGAGCCTTGTAGCACCCGCGATCAGATTGGCTGCATCGGCAAGCGATAGCTGTCCCAGATCAGTACCGCCATGCTGCCGCACCGATACGCTGCCTTCGGTTTGTTCGGTCTCACCCACCACCAGCATAAACGGCGTTTTGAGCACCTCGGCATCGCGGATTTTGCGGCCCACTTTCTCGCCACGCTCATCCACAACGGCCAGTAGTTCGAGTTCATCGAGCAGGTAATTCTTCACCGTCTGCGCGTAGTCGTTATACTTCTCCGAGACCGGCAAAATCCGGACGGGTTCGGGTGCGAGCCAGGTGGGCAGGTTGCCACCGGTACTTTCAAGCAGCAGGGCAATAAACCGTTCCATCGACCCAAACAGGGCGCGGTGAATCATTACGGGCCGTAACCGCTCGTTATCGGGCCCCACGTAGGTCAGGTCGAAGTTTTCGGGCATCATGTAATCCACCTGAATGGTGCCAATCTGCCAGGTACGTCCAATGGCATCGCGCACCATGAAATCCAGCTTCGGACCATAAAAAGCCGCTTCCCCTTCTTTCGTAACGGTTTTCATGCCCCGCTCGCGGGTGGCTTCCACAATGGCCCGTTCGGCCATGTCCCACATAGCATCCGTGCCGAGATACTTGGCTTTATTAGTCGAGTCGCGCAGGGAAATCTGGGTCTGGAATTCGGTGAAACCCAGAGTGGCATACACATATTTCACCAGGTCGACCACCCGCAGAAACTCGGTTTTTAGCTGGTCAGGGCGGCAGTAAATGTGCGCATCGTCCTGCGTGAAGCCCCGCACCCGCGTCAGTCCGTGCAACTCACCCGACTGCTCGTAGCGATAGACGGTGCCAAATTCGGCGTATTTTACGGGCAGTTCACGATAGCTGTGCGGGCGGGCTTTGTATAACTGGCAGTGGTGGGGGCAGTTCATCGGCTTCAGAAAAAACTCCTCGTCGGCCTCCGGCGTTTGAATGGGCTGGAACGAATCCTGCCCGTATTTGGCGTAATGGCCCGAGGTGACGTACAGGTTTTTCTTGCCGATGTGGGGTGAAGCCACGTGCTGATAGCCCACGCGGGTTTGCACCCGACGCAGAAAATTGATCAGGTTCTGCCGGAGCGCTTCGCCACGCGGCATCCACAGGGGCAGCCCCATCCCCACCAGTTCATCGAAGGTGAAGAGGTCCAGTTCGCGGCCCAGTTTGCGATGATCGCGCTGCTTAGCCTCCTCCAAAGCAGTCAGGTAAGCATCCAACTCCGCTTTTTTGGGAAAACTGATGCCGTAAACCCGTGTCAGCATCTTGTTCTGGTCGTTTCCCCGCCAGTATGCCCCCGCCACCGCCATCAGCTTGACGGCTTTGATGGGCGACGTATCGGGGATGTGTGGACCAGCGCAAAGGTCGGTATAAGCACCCGTTTCGTAGAACGTAATGGTACCGTCGGCCAGGCCGTCGATTAGTTCGAGTTTGTAGGGGTCCTGTTTTTCGGTGAAAAAACGGGTAGCCTCCTCTTTGGATACGTTCCGGCGCAGGTTCGGGAATCGGTTGCGGGCCAGTTCGAGCATTTTGGCTTCGACGTTGGGAAAATCGGCTTCCGAAAACGCATAGTCGCCGAAATCCACATCGTAATAAAATCCCCGCTCGACAGCCGGGCCGGTGCCGAAGCGAACGCCGGGGTAGAGTTCCTCCAGGGCGTAGGCCAGCAGGTGGGCCGTTGTGTGCCAGAACGCGGCTTTTCCTTCCTCATCGGCCCAGGTCAGCAAACGTACCCGAACCGGCCCGGCCGTGTTCTGATCGATGGGGCGGGTCGCATCCCAAATCTGACCGTTTACATCGGCTGCCAGCACATTGCGGGCCAGTCCTTCGCTGATAGACCGGGCAATGGTAAGGCCGGTAGGCGGTGAATTCCAGGAACGGGTTTGCCCGTCGGGCAGGGCAATTATGATATCGTCGGTGGTTGTCATAAATAGGTATCAAATAAGGGCTGCTACCAGCCGTCATAGCTTTTGGGGGTAATGCCTTTCAGCCGCAGATAGACTTCACACTGGCCTCTATGGTAGATGATATGGTTCTCCATCGCGAAGAACAACCGCCAGCCGGGAATCAGCCCGTCAGGGAAGGCCGTCATCCGATAGAACTGATGCACGGGCAGGGTTACAATACAAGCTTGCACATGGGTATAAAACGCTTTTAACTCCGTGAGCACCTGGTCTTTGGTCATTTGTGTAGGCAGCGTCCGACGCTGGTAGGGGTTTTCCAGGCCCAACCGCTCCGATAGCTGGTTGCAGGTGTACAGTATACAATGGCGCCACTGCTCGCTGAAGGTCATCGTCGAGTCTGTGAGTCGAAACGGGTAATACTCGGCAGGCATCTGTTCGGCCAGGGCCAGCGAGTGTTTCTCCGACTGCCACCAGACGTCGGTTAGTTCCCGGCGGTAACGGGCTACGTAGGTTTGGCTGTAGGTCTCGGCTTCACCCTGGGTTGCTGCCATCTGGTCCTGTGTATAACCGGGCCGTAGCGAGCCGACCAGAAAAAACAATAAAAGGCAGGTACGAATTATGACGCTCATGAGTTGTCGGGCTGTAGTTCGGCCCCGTCCAGGATATAGTTTAACTCGTAGATGTTATCGTCATTGAGCCGTAATGTACCTGATAAGGTCCGTCGTTCATCGGTTCGGAACCAGCGAGGCAGTTTTTTGAACTTGAGGGCCATGACCGATTCTTATTTAACTGCACATCCTGCAGCCGATACCAGCTGATGACTTCGGGCACCGATGCCAAACCGGGCAGCAGCAGACCGAATACCAAAAGCCTGAAGCGTTTCATAGCTGCATTAGTGGGCGTGATGAGTGCGGCAATACCGAATGTTCAGCAGGTGCGTGATGACCAGCCCCAGCGAAGCTGCGTAAGCGAGGTACTCAAACCCTGCGTGCACCTCTTCGAGCAGCAGCCCTGTGGCAAAAAGACCTAGAAACAGCCATAAAAAACGGGCGATAGTCGACGTGCTATGGCGGCTGGCCGACCAGACGGCCAAAACGTTAATGCCGATGAAGAGGTAATCCAGGCTGAGGAAGCTGGCGCGCAGCGTGTCGTACTGTAGCAGCGTGGAACTCATGACCAGCACAGGCGTGATCAGACAATGAATGATGCAGAGAATCGACCCGGTGATGCCGATCAGGTCGTCGCGCTTCTGGAGCAGATTGACCATGGAAGTAATTCGCGTTTAGTAACTGGACAAAAGTAAGTAAGCCCATCTGTTTTTGCAACGATGTTGCAAAAACAGATGGGCTTATCCTCAGCCGAATGCAAACCTACTTAGCCTCCTCAAACGCTGCTTGCTGCCCGGCTGTCAGTTTGGCCCAAAACATATTGTCGCTGATAGTAGGTTAATTCTACCAGCCTCCTCTGCCGGAAGGGATAGCTACCATCGTTTTTGCACGAACGGCACAGCTTTTTGTAGAATCTGGCGGTACAACGCCACGTTGAAGCGCCCTGATTACTCTTTATTGAATACTGTCTTTCAATGGTTATACCCGTTGATTCGGC
Source organism: Spirosoma aerolatum (assembly GCF_002056795.1). NCBI lineage: Bacteria > Pseudomonadati > Bacteroidota > Cytophagia > Cytophagales > Cytophagaceae > Spirosoma > Spirosoma aerolatum. The sequence continues at coordinate 352,662 of NZ_CP020104.1, forward strand.
GCTAACTTAGTCGGACAGTAATTCTTTCCGGTTTCTTTTTTAACCACCTCCGGCCAGGCACCGAGTGGGTCAACGACCACCGCTACGGCCTTAGCCAGTTTAGGCAGATAGACCATAGGTGGCAAATCACGGCCAACGCGCACGAGCCGCCGATAGACTGTCTTTCCCTCCGCATCCACCAAGACCACCGGAACAAACTCGTTCACGGGCACCGGTTTCTGATTACCCAACATCGACCAACTTACTGGCCATAATGTCAACAACAAACGCATCCGGCAGAACCTTTGGGGAAGCCCTGCCATTCTGAAATGAAAATCTGACCCGGAAGCGACAAATAGGCTCTTTATACCGGGTCACTTTGGCAATCCGCAATTCCGAATACGGATAAGGACCAAACAAAGCAACTCCTCGTTGCAGAGACGCCTGAGCGGCCTGCCTGAATAAACCGACGTTGTAAGGCTGCCGCTACAGGGGTGGCTTCCAAAACTAGTTTAAAATTGTATGCATCTTTATTCGGGCGTTTCCTGAAAATGACACTTGATTGCCCTTTACTCGCTTCGCAAACTCTTCACGGGATTGACCAGGGCTGCTTTAATGGCCTGAAAACTGACGGTCAATAGAGCGATGCCCACTGCTAGCAAGCCCGCCAGTGCAAATACCCACCCCGACAGCGTAATCTTGTAGGCAAAGCTCTGTAACCATCTATCCATCACATACCAGGCTAGTGGAGAAGCAATGAAAATGGCGACCAGCACTAACTTGACAAAGTCTTTCGAGAGCAAGCCAACAATACTACCAACCGATGCACCCAGAACTTTGCGAACCCCGATTTCTTTCGTCCGCTGTTGGGCTGCGAAAGCCGCCAGCCCAAATAAACCCAGGCACGAAATTAAAATAGCGATGAGGGTGAAGTAGCTGACAATACTGGACGTACGCCCATCTGCCTGATAATTACGCTGAAAATCTTCATCCAGAAAGGAATATTCAAACGGTTCATCGGGAAGTAGTGTTTTCCATTTTTGTTCCACAAAGGCAAGCACATTGCCTACCTGAGCGGTATTGACATGAACAATCAGGTAATTATAATAGAATGGGTTCGGCATCAGCAGAAAGGCGTAAGGCTGAATCGGCTGGTGAAGGTCTTCAAAATGAAAATCCCGAACTACCCCCACAATCTCCAGCGACGACGGTTTAGCTTCATCGCCATAGTTGAGTTTATAGCCAATGGCTTTTTGCAGAGGAACACCCAACTTGCGTAAGGCAGCCTCATTAACCACAATTCGGGAATTGCTATCGGCTGGGAACGCAGTTGAAAACAGCCGACCTTTTAATAACTGAAAGCCCATCAGGTGCATGAAATTCTGGTCGACAAAGTTTGTCTTCACGTACTGAACCTGACCCGCGTTTTGATCGGGACGATATAAGCCAACATCACTTGGGCTGATAATACCCGGATAAAACTTAGCGCCTGCCGCTTCAATAACCTGATTGCTCTGCTGGATCTGGTTGCGCAAGGCCGTATACGCTTTGTGTGCGTCATCGCTTCGGAGGGGAATAATCAGTTGCTGATCTTTGGTAAAACCAAGGGGCTGATTCCTCAGAAAACGCATCTGTTGCTGAATGACCAGGGTGGCCACCACCAACCCAATGGAAATGACGAATTGGAATACCACCAGGCTCCGGCGCAGGGCGATCGCAGAAATCGAGTTGGCAAAGCGCCCCTTCAGCACATGCACCGGATTGAACACTGATAAGTAGAAAGCAGGATAACTACCCGCCACCATGCCGGTTAGTAAAGCTAGCCCGATAAACGCACCTATCGTAGTCGGGCCGAGCAGGTCGGCAAAGGCCAATTGTTTTCCGGTTAGTTGATTAAAGACCGGCAACAACAGGGCAACCAGCCCAACGGCAAACACGAAAGCCAGCATGGATACGACCATCGACTCGCCCAGAAATTGTCGAATCAAGAGTCCTCGTCCGGCACCCATCACTTTGCGAATGCCCACTTCGGCGGCTCGTTTGGCCGACCGGGCGGTGGCTAAATTCATAAAATTGATACAGGCAATGAGTAGCGTAAACAGCGCAATAGAGGCCAGAATATAGAGGTAGGCCTTACTGGTTGTGGGGGTCACAATTTCCTGGATCGATCCATATAAGTGCAGATCAGGCACGGCAACCAACGAAATCCGCTTGTCGAAGCCAGCCGATTTGAGTCCTTCTCGGGCATATTTTTCAATAAAGGCGGGCAGTTTCGCAGTCAATCGTTCGGCATCGCTGCCTGGGCGAAGGCGCAGGTAGGTGAAAAACATGTTGTTGTAATAGAAATTCTGTGGTTGTTCCCGCAGAAAGCCACCAACCCAACCCGCCATCATGGGCACAAAAAAATGGGCGTCGATGTGTGAACGGGCACTTTCATCCCGGAATACACCCGTCACCTTGAAGGTTTCACCATTCCCGATCGAGCCGTTAATCCGAATCAGGTTATTAAGCGCTGGTGCAGTCCCAAACAGTTTGTGGGCTAGGGCATCGGAGAGTACAATCGAATGAACATCCTGCAACGCGGTTTTCGCATCTCCTTCCGTAAAGTGATACGAAAACACATCAAAAAAGGTCGAGTCGACCTGATAGCCGTTGGTTTCGTAAACCGATTGGCTCCGTTTGCCCGGCTGCTGGAGCTGAAGTAACGTTTTACTTTCGCTGAAATTCTGCTTTAAGCGGGTCACTTGCACCACTTCCGGAAACGCTGCTTTCAGGGCAGCCGCATAAGGCGATGATTGCCTTGGACTCTGCTCCTGGGTACCCGTCGGATAAATTATGTCGCTTTTTACCAGATATAAATCCGGAGCATACTGCTGGTGTTTATCGAACGAGAGTTCACTGCGGATGTAGAGCATCAGCAACATACAGCAGGTCATGCCAACGGACAAGCCAACGATGTTGATGGCCGAAAAGGACTTGCTGCGCAGCAGATTGCGCCAGGCGATTTTAACATAGTTGCGAAGCATAAGGGGATGTAAACTAGAGCTATGGCGGTTTGAGATGTCAATAGCCCTGGTGGGCGGGCTTTCTGAACGCAATAGTAGCGGCTGGATCGGCGACCGAGGTGCCAATTTATCAATTGGTACCTCTTTTTTTACGCTGTTTTTGTATTCGACCGGGGTTTGGCCTGTCATCTGTTTGAACACCCGGTTGAACGTCGTTTTGGAATTAAAGCCCGACTCATAGGCAATACCCAGCAGCGTGAGCCGATCGTAGGCCGGATCACGCATTTTTCGAGCAATTTCACGGATTCGAAATTCATTAATAAAATCGCTGAAGTTCTTGTCGAGCCCTACGTTGATGATCCGCGACAACTCATGGGGATGAATCGCCAGTTTCACCGCCAGCGTGGTCAATGTCAGTTCGGCATCCTCGTAAAGGTGGTTTGCCGCCACCGCTTCCTTTAGCTTTCGGCCTTTCTGCCTGGCATCCGATCGATCAGAGCCTGGCATTGTTAGCTTGACAGGGCCATCTGATTTGAGGATCACCTCTACGGCCATTCCCATCAGGACAAATGCAATCGCCAGAAAGAACGACTCACTCACGAGCGTTAACAAGCAGAACCAGCCCAGCAGGGCCAAGGCTTTGTCCAGCCTGCGGAACGCAAAACGCGGCCTGTCCATCAGCACGGGTTGCAGTCGGCCATAGAACGCTTGTATCAGTCGGTGAGCGGAGTACAAGTAAATGGTGACCGACATGAACACGAGCCAGACCGGCATCCAACATCCGACCAGCAGCGGACAAAAATGCAGCCAATCGTTTCGTTGCAACCGCCACTCCGGCTGTGTCAGGTGCTTGGTATAAAAAAATAATAACGGCCCCAGGGCCGGTAAAAAAGCCGATGAAATCCCACCAGTTTTTAGGACGATGGCGCCAAGGGCCAAACTTAAAAACAGGTTTGCCGGTTGGCCAGGCCTTTTAGCAAATCCCACCAGCAGGGCGAGCGTCAGCCCTGAGAATAAGGTTCCCAGGGCGGCCAGATCGGCTAGGCTACTATGAAAAAAATTGGGTCTCACGTGTTTAGGAATTGTCAGGAGCCATGGTCTGGTTATTCTGGGTGACTACTCTTATTTATCGAGCCGTTTAAGGTAGTCTACTTCATCTTCTACCTACCGCGATTGCATCGCAGTTATTTGGGGGCTGCATCACCAGGGTTGTATAAAGCCCCACGCCATAGATACGATCTGCCCTTTTCTATTTCACCCTGCTTGAGGTAATACTTGCCCAGCACCGTACAGGCATGTTTTACCCCCTGTTCGCCATACCCTTGGGGTGGTCACGATCCGGGAAATGGCTGGATTATTCTTGTCGGCCAGGTCACCGGGCAAGGTGCTTGTCAGTTGTAGCGGTCGGATGATCTTTTTGGTGATTTCTTCGGCAAATGCTTCATAGTGCTTGGTATTGCCACTCATCTTTTCAAAAACGCCGTACACAAAACTATAGCGATTGCCGTTATACATGAAATGCGATCCGGGTTCCCCTTCCGAGGTATGACTCAGTACATGCTTGATCTTTATATTGGGGGTTTGCAACCGTTTGGGCGTAAAACCAATCGGCAGGAACGGGTAATCCAAGATGTAATCGTCCAGGCTGATCTTGCCCTCCTGTTCGTATCGCATCCGGGTGACGGCGGCAAATGTCTTGCTGATCGAAGCTACGGGGAAGATATGGTCACGCCTGACGGGCGTTTTTTCTCCATGTCCGCGAAGCCTTCCGTATGGAGAAAACCAACTCGGCCATCCTCAACCACTGCGGCAAAAAGTCTTGGAATTTTCAAGAACGTAGCATGGGAAGAAATGGCCTCGTGTAATGGCTGGAACCGTTGATCCTCTACGCCTGCCGGGGCGTTTATCGGGAACTTCGTTGCCATCGGATTAGCTGCGGTCAGCCCGGTCTGCTTCATAAATTCTCTGCTTGATGTCATACCTGTTTTTTATAAGACAAGACGAAAAACGGCCTGACTCGTTGCATGAAGATACCGGCAAAGCAGACTTAACAAGTGCCATTTTATAATATGGAACCTATTTGTAGGGACTTTTTGTAATCAGCGGGGCTTTTTTCAGTGAATTGCCTAAACGTGTGATTAAATGTAGTCGTTAACTTGAAGCCTGAGTCGTAAGCAATGCCAAATAGGGTTATATGAATAAAGGCTGGGTCCTATATGTCCGGATCACTTCTCTGATGCGGTATTCATTGACAAAGTCGCTCTTGAGACGATGAGATATTCGGGGATCTGTAATTCGGGCGTTTGCTGAAACAGTAGTTAGGCTACCCATTCATTTTTCCAAGTCGTTGCGAGCAAAGACAAAAACAGGGGTAGCGACTATTTGTCAAGTCGCTACCCCTTCTAGTAGGTATCAATAGGCTAGCCCTTATAGATCATTCTGTTGAACATAAACGATGAATGGTTGCAGGGCTTCTACAAAAGTAAATTACAAACTGAAGTATAGGGTTGGGATCGTCACTGCGGTCGAAAAACTGTCATCTTAACTTGATCCGTTGTGAGGTATGGTCCGCCTATAAGATCAATGCAATAGGGGATAGCAGGAAAAACAACCGACAGACACTGACCAATGGCCTTGGGCTTACCGGGTAGATTAAGGATGAGCGTTTGATTCCGAATCCCCGCTGTTTGGCGCGACAGAATGGCCGTAGGAACGTATTTTAAGCTTTCCTGACGCATCAATTCGCCGAAACCCGGCATCATTTTATGGCACACAGCTTCAGTGGCTTCGGGCGTTACATCGCGGGGGGCTGGGCCTGTGCCCCCAGTGGTTACAACCAGACAACAGCTTTCTTTATCGGCTAACTCAATCAGGGTAGCTTCGAGCTGGTCCTGTTCGTCAGGAATAATCCGGTAGACGGGCTCCCAGGGGCAGGTTAGCCATTCGGTCAACAGGCTCACTACCGCTTTACCAGGGATGTCTTCATAAATGCCCGCACTGGCCCGGTCAGAAACGTTGATGATACCGATTTTAGTCATCTATGATATAGAGTGTATGATGTATAGTGTAGATAATTGAAAGACATACATCGTATATCATACACCATACATAAAATTAGGGTTTCTTCCGCTTTAGCGCCAGGTCATGGGCTGTATCGTAATACGAGCGGAGGCTGCTCCAGTCAAATACGTCGGCAATGCTTTCGACCAGATTTCGTTGTTTGATACGGTCGCGCTGCGCCATTCTGACAAAACGGTAAAGTACGTCGGCCAGTTGGTCGGCGGCTTCGTTGAACGACTGCGTTCGGCGGTTGATCACATAAATACCCCGGTTTTCGTAGTCACGCATGATTTGCATGATGAAATCGCCAAAGCCCGACTGGTCGCTCGTAACGGTTGGAATGCCGCGCACTACGCATTCTAATGGCGTATAGCCCCACGGCTCGTAATAGCTTGGGAATATGCCAAGGTGACATCCTCGAACAAACTGGCTATAATCCAGGCCAAACAAGGGATTTGTAGAAGCAATAAAATCGGGGTGATAAACGATCTTAACCCGGTCATATTCATTATTGACCAGATTGGCCTGCCGGATAAAGCGGGTCATATCATCTTCCTGTACCAGATTGTGCGTGACAAAAGGTGGAAGATGTTTTGTTTTCCAGCTTTGTACTGTCCGACGGAGACGAAGCCGCCAATACTCATCAACAAAGCTGTTCAGATCAGGGAGCGTTGTACTTTGCGTATTGGATGCAGCCGCATGAAAGAGCCGTTCGCCAACCTGTTTCTCAATACTTTCGCAGGTATCCTGGATTTCATCGAGTAACGCACGCGAATGAAGAACGTCAGGATTGATGGATGTGTACGGCTGTTTGGTAACCATAAACATCACAATCGTGGTATCCATGTTGGCCTGACGCATTCGGTAATTCAATCGGGCAAGGGCTTCGAGCGTCAGGTCATAGCCTTTATTGGAAAACTCGAAGCGACCCGAAGTGAAGAAGTACAGTGTTTTTTCCAGATCGAACGAATAGCTCTGAAAAAAATGCCCCATCACAAACTCATGAATCTTCTGCTTGTACTGGACGTGTAGATTCTGAAATTCGTGAACGGCAGCAAATCGGGTAACGTTTAGGCCATTAGGCAGAACCAGATCAGGATTTCGGCCCAGGAAAACTTCACACTCGCGGGCCGTTACATCACTCACTGTCGTAAACACGTGCGATTGCAGAGCCGCCAGTCGCTCGATAGTTGCCTGGGTCTCAATACCATAATGCTGAGCTTCACGCTTCCAGTCGAAGAAGGGAAGCTTGCCGTAGAAACCGGATTCGTTCTGCGCCAGATACCGTCCGAGCATCGTAGCATGCGTGGTAAAGACCGTGGCTACTTTAACATTGTCGCGACGTAAGTCGGGCAGACCAGTACTGGCCATCCACTCATGAAAATGCGCAACAAAATCGACCCGACGAGCGTGATCTTCGGCGAGGAGCGTAATAAACAATCGGACCATTTCGCCAAAAGCAATGGTCTGATTCACAAGGTCTTCGACATTCAGGGTAGAAAGCTGGTGCTTCAGCCACAACTGCGTTTTGATCTCATTGAGCTGTTCAACACTGATACTATTAATATCGAACAGAACCACCCTGGGGCGGCCCGTAACGAGCCAGTAACCGTATTCTACTCCGTAGCCTAACTGTCGCATTTTTCGGACAGTTTGCCCAATTTCTGTTTCGTCAGCGTCAGTGATGGGTTCAAATTCGGCAGCCGATCGTTGCGGGAAATAAGGGCCAAGAGCCACATAGTTATCATCCCATTTTTCGACCATTGCTGGCACTTTCGACCGGATAACCGTATAAATTCCTCCTACCTGATTACATACCTCCCAGGCGATTTCGAGTAGGAGTTTCCGCTTCGATGTTGAAAATCCCGATTCCAATGTTTTCTCAATTTTAATAGTTCAGTACGGATAATGCCGATTTGGGACGGCAATTAAGTACTATAAACAATAAAAGAAAAACTTGTTTATTTCAAATATGATTTTGCGTCGGTAACCTGTGTTTTCTTTTGGTGCGATAGGGTGTAATTGAAACCTGGCTGAATGCTGTAAGCTCCATAGTCTCCCTGCTTATTAATGGCGATGAACCCAACCTGTATGTCTTTGTAATCCTGCTTTTTAACGATACGCATGGCCGCTTCTTCACAAGCTTGCTGGGGTGTTCGACCCTGGCGCATCAATTCAACTACCAGAAACGAGCCACAGGTACGCATAACTAATTCGCCTAAGCCCGTGGCACAGGCCCCACCAATTTCGTTGTCAACAAACAAACCTGCTCCGATGATAGGCGAATCACCTACTCGTCCACGCATCTTATAGGCTAGTCCACTCGTTGTGCAGGCCCCCGAAATGTTACCCAGACCGTCGATCGCCAACATGCCGATGGTATCATGCCGTTCAATATTGGCGATGGGTTTGTATTTGGCCGTTTTGAGCCACTCACGCCATTCTTTTTCGGCTTTTGGGGTTAGTAGATTTTCTTTCTTGAAGCCTTGCGAAATCGCAAAATTCAACGCGCCTTCGCCACTAAGCATGACGTGGGGGGTTTTTTCCATAACAGCACGGGCTACCGAAATAGGATGCATGATATGTTCCAGAAAAGTGACCGATCCTGCATTCCCTTTTTCATCCATGATGCAGGCATCCAGAGTAACGCGCCCGTCGCGGTCAGGTCGTCCGCCATAGCCCACACTCATGTCGTTTGGGTCGGCTTCGGGCACGCGAACGCCTGCTTCTACAGCATCTAGGGCTCGGCCTTCCTTGTCTAATACCGCTTGTGCGGCAGCATTTGCTTTAGGCTGCTTCCAGGTAGATATGATCAGTGGGCCCTTAGTAGCAGGTGTAGAGTTAGTTGATAAAGGTGTAATGGCTGCCTTATCAACAGGCGATTGTGGCGAGCGAAACGAGAATGATGGAAGCAGACCAGCTAGTGAGCTAAGCGTCAGAAAACGACGTCGATTTACCATGGGATGAAGGCTTATGGCCCAAAATAAAGGAATAAACCGTTGGTAATCGCTACTTTTAGTCAATTTATTCAAAAGGAAGTATGACTCAGTCAGACAAGCATATATTACTCATGGACGGGCCCGATAGTAAAGGCCTGATTTATCATGTAACGGGTATACTGTTTCGGCACAATCTGAATATTATCCACAATGACGAATATGTAAGTCCATCCGGACAGTTTTTTATGCGCACCGAATTTGAAGGCACGTTTGATAATGATGCCTTATTGCATGAGCTAAAAACGACGCTGCCCGATTCGGCCAATAGCGAAAAAATTATGTTTCGGCTAAATCCGAAGCGAAAAAAAGCTATTGTCGTTATGGTTACGAAAGAGCACCATTGCCTGGGTGAACTGCTGATTCGCTACGCGTTTGATGAACTTGATGCCGATATTCTAGCCGTTGTCAGTAATTATAATGTTTTACAACCGCTGGTCAGCAAGTTTGGCATACCTTTCCATTACATTTCGCATGAGGGTAAAACCCGCGAAGAACACGAAGCGGCTATTCTGCGAACTATGGCGATTTATGAACCCGAATACGTAGTGCTGGCCAAATATATGCGGGTACTAACACCCGAATTTGTGAATCATTTTCCGAATCGAATTGTCAACATACACCACTCGTTTTTACCCGCTTTCATTGGGGCTAATCCCTACCGACAGGCTTATGAACGAGGAGTTAAAATTATCGGGGCAACGGCTCACTTTGTCAACAATGACCTGGATGAAGGCCCTATTATTGCTCAGAATGTGAAAGAAGTAGATCATCGGCATACAGCCGCCGATATGGCTACGGAAGGTAAGGACGTCGAAAAAATAGTGCTTTCACAGGCTCTTAAACTGGTTTTTAACGATCGGGTATTTATTTCAGGTAACCGGGCTATTGTTCTGTAACGCGGTGATTTGGATCACTGCTCGGATTTTTTCTGTATTCGCTTCTATATGGTCGTATTCGCCAGGAATAGCTGATGCCATGGATACAGACGGCTGCCGATAACGCATGAGACTATCTTCTTTCTGACCACCACTCAGATGTAAGGCATCCACACCGGCTTCGATCAATCGGGCTGCATTGCTGGCATTAACCCCGGCCCCTGCCATAATTTCGATGCGTCTGGCTGCCTGTTGGGTAAGCTGCCGAAGCACATCTATACCTTGCTCTGCGGTCGGTTGCTGACCCGATGTAAGAATGCGTTCGGCACCGGTTCGGATCACAGCTTCCAACGCGTCAAGCGGGTCACGGGTCATGTCGAAAGCCCGGTGGAATGTAACAGGCAATGGGCTGGCTAATTCGATCAGGTGACTTGTTCGCTCCTCGTCAACCGTACCATCGGCATTCAGCAAGCCGAGTACAAGGCCATTGGCTCCTAATGATTTAGCCATCTGTATATCGGCTTTCATAACGTCCAGTTCATGATCGGAATACAGAAAATCACCTCCCCTTGGTCGAATCATAACGTACAGAGGAATGTCTACCTGCTTTCGCGCTAGTTGGATAAGCCCAGCACTGGGGGTAGTACCACCTTCGGGAAGGCCACCACATAGTTCGATTCGTCCGGCGCCAGCCTGTTGAGCGGTTAGGCAGGACGTAAGGGAATAAGCACAGATTTCGACGAGCATACTTTTCGGTTTTAACGTTTGGGGTGCCAGCCTAGGGAAGCACTAAGTAGAACTGGCAACCTGGAACTTTAAAGAGTACATTTTTAACTTGAAACAAAAGAAATAATTTCGCGTTAATCGCCTAAATCCCAATGGGAGCAACGGTAACGAACATTTTTGCGTAAAATAGCTTGCATATTAACGGTTTTTTTACTTTTGCACCCTTATTAAAAAAATAGACATAAAAGACGAACACACTATGTACTGGACACTCGAACTTGCGTCTTACCTGGAAGATGCCCCCTGGCCTGCCACTAAAGATGAGTTGATTGACTATTCAATTCGCTCTGGTGCGCCCCTCGAAGTAGTTGAAAATTTACAGGAGCTCGAAGATGACGGTCAGCCTTACGAAAGTATTGAAGAAATCTGGCCAGATTATCCAACCAAAGACGACTTCTTCTTCAATGAAGATGAATACTGAGTTGTTCGAGCTATTCCAAATAAAAAAGGCGTAATCCATTCACGAGGGTTACGCCTTTTTTATAGCGTGGTGATGCGGCAGGCTGGCGCTTTATTTTTTACTCTTCACCGGCCGATCGTATTTTTTAGGTGCGTATAAAAAGCCGAAGGCTTCGGCCCCCTCTTTCGTGTGCACTTTATGGTGAATATAGTGTGCCCGCATAATCCGCTGCATATATCGTCCGTCGGTGTTGATTTTTACTTTTACCCGCCGATGAACGATAACATCGTGAAAGACAAAATAGAAGAACCCATAGAGCGTAACACCCGCCCCAATCCAGGTTAAAAAGCTTAGTGCCGGGACTTCTACACCAATTAAAATCAGGCCTATTGCCGTCAGGCTAAACACTACTGCGAATAAATCGTTTCGCTCAAAAAAGCCTTGATGATGATTGTGATGATCGCGGTGCCAGCTCCATAGGAAGCCATGCATCACGTACTTATGTGTAAACCATGCAACACCTTCCATGAACAGGAAAGTCCCTAAAACCAACGCAACGTTTACCAGCATTTTTATGTTATCTGATTAGAATTAGTAAAAAGACTACTGCTTTTTCGTACGTCTTATTTCTTGCTAACGGTTTGCTGAGTCGAAAAGTTGAGACAGATCGGCACAGTTTTTAACGAAAAATAGAGATGTCGGTGATCGTCTTGCAAGTTTAGAGAAAAGCCGTATCTTTATCGCAATTCGGTGCTCACCAGATGAACCCATCGGTTATGGACTATCAGGCACTCAAGAACCTGGTTAAACGGGGAGAGGGTAGCAATTTAGAGTTCAAGCTGAAAACAAATCATCCCGAGAAAATCATTCGGGGCGTGGTAGCCTTCGCTAATACAAATGGCGGTATCATGCTCATCGGCGTCGCTGACGACAAGTCGATTCCGGGATTGAAATATGCCGATGAGGACGAATACCTGCTCGTCCGGGCTATCAACAAATATTGTTTTCCGCGAATTTCCTACACCATCGAGCGTGTACAACTTTACGACGAGCGCGAAGTGCTTGTGATTCGCGTGCCGCGCAGCCCCACACGCCCCCATTACATCATTCCCGACCCTGCCAATCCTGATGATAAAAAGGCCTACGTACGCGTAGGGGATAAGTCGGTGCAGGCCAGCCGCGAAGTGCGCGAGATTTTGAAAGGCGAGCAGGCCGAACGAAACATTCGCTTCAGCTATGGCGAAAAGGAGCGTATGCTGATGCAGCATCTGGGAGAACACAATAGTATTACGGTCGATTTATTTGCCTCTATAGCGGGCATATCGCGTCGGATAGCTTCCCGAACGCTTGTGCTGCTGGTGCTAGCCAATGTGCTGGAGATTCATCCCAGCGATGTTGTGGATCGATACACCACGCGGGTTTTGCAGTAAAATCGAGGAATCGCTTCGGTAGGATTGAAGAAAAGCGTACTTTGTGATGCTTACCCGTTACGTATCACAAAGTCAACAACTATGGCCAAAACAGCCGCTGTTCATAAACCCTTCGTTCCTGCCAGTCAATCACCCGCAGAATTTACGCTCAAGGCCGTTATTACCGGGGCCGTATTTGGCGTATTGTTCGGAGCGGCCACCGTTTATTTATCACTCAAAGCGGGTTTGTCTGTATCCGCTTCCATTCCGATTGCTGTATTGTCCATTTCGCTCGGCCGGAAGTTTCTGAATACAACCATTCTGGAAAACAACATCATTCAGACAACAGGGTCGGCTGGAGAAAGTATTGCCTCGGGGGTGGTGTTTACAATGCCGGGATTTCTGTTCCTGACGAATGGGAGCGGGGCCGACTTTTTTAATTACTGGACCATTCTGACCCTGGCTATTCTGGGCGGATTGATCGGAACGCTTATGATGATTCCACTGCGTCGGTCTCTGATTGTGCAGGAACACGGAACGCTCCCTTATCCTGAAGGAACAGCCTGTGCTTCCGTACTGATTGCAGGTGAAAAAGGGGGTGATTTTGCCAAAACCGCGTATCAGGGATTAGGCGTAGCACTGTTGTATGCGTTTCTGCAAAAGGTACTGCATGTAATTGCCGAAGTCCCCGTTTGGGCTACCAGACAGGCCAACCGCTATTTTCCGTCGGCACAGGTAGCCGGTGAAATCACACCAGAGTATCTAGGCGTAGGCTACATCATCGGCTTTCGGATCTCGGCGGTGCTGGTGGGGGGTGGTATTCTGGCCTGGCTCGGCCTGATTCCGTTACTGGCATCGGTTGTACCTGGTGACACCATTGCCTTACAATTGCAAAAACTGGGTTATCTGGCGAATCTTCAGACCGCAGGTGGCCCCGGTGGGTGGAATCCCACAACGCATAGCTTTAACGATACAGCCGTAGCCATCTACCGGGCGTATATCCGCCAAATTGGTGCCGGTGCGGTTACGGCTGGTGGGTTTATGACTCTGATCAAAACCATTCCGACCATTGTGTCGTCGTTTCGGCAGAGTTTCAGCCGATCGTCGGTTACGGCCATGGAGCAGGAAGAAAACATGAGCGAAAGCAACCGTACCGCCCGTACTGAGCAGGATCTGAACGTTCGGATTGTCGTTATCGGTAGTATCGCCTTGGCGGCCCTTATGGTCATACTCCCGCAAATTCCGGGCGATTCTGTCCTGACTAAATTACTCATTGCCATACTGGTCATTGTTTTCGGTTTTTTCTTCGTTACGGTGGCCAGCCGGATTGTGGGTTTGATTGGGTCAAGTTCGTCGCCTGTGTCGGGCATGACCATTGCCACCATAATGGGTACGTCGCTGGTATTTATCGGCTTTGGGCTTACGGGCAAACTCTATGAGCCAGCCGTACTGGTAGTAGGCAGTATGATTTGCGTAGCGGCTGCCAATGCCGGAGGAACCTCGCAGGATTTGAAAACAGGTTATCTGGTCGGGGCTACGCCAAAATATCAGCAGATGGCGTTGTTTATCGGCGTTATTGTTTCGTCGCTGGTGGTTGGGGCCACGGTCAAAATTCTGGATACGCCTACACCGGATTTAGTGGCGCAGGGGATTACCCATGCGATTGGTTCCGATAAATTTCCTGCTCCACAGGGCACGTTGATGGCTACGCTCATCAAAGGGTTGCTCTCGTTTAATCTGGATTGGCAATTTGTACTGGCCGGGGCTTTTATTGCCTTTGTTTTCGAGCTGGTTGGGGTAAGTGCCTTAGCTTTTGCTGTAGGGCTTTATCTGCCGCTTTCGACCACGCTGCCCATTTTTGCGGGTGGCCTGGTGAAAGCCATCGTCGACTGGAATGCCAAGCGTAAAGGAATCGTAGAAGAAGATGCTGATCTTGGGAAAGGGAATCTGTTTGCTACAGGCTTAGTTGCCGGAGGAGCGCTGGCCGGTGTAGTCGTTGCGCTATTGTCGGTGAACGAATCCGTTTATAACGTCTTGATATCACTAACCGTTGAGCCAGCTTTGGCAGGCGCTTTGGGCGAAGGAGGCTATGAGCTGTTGGGTGCTGTCGCCTTTTTAGGTCTGGCAGCTATCTTGTGGCGTGTCGCTGAGAATAGGCATTCCTAGGTTCGGCAGCGTCTAAAGTATAACGCCGTAGGTATCGTAAGAGGTTAAGTACCAGTAAAGTAAATCGCGGTTTTGCTTTTGGCCTTAACCTCTTTTCATAACCATGTTACCTGCACTCTCTTCCTTCTTCTACCGAATTGCGTCCTGGAAAACGCTTTTGCTGGGATTAGCTCTTTACATCCCGTTCCCGGCCTATATCTTTAAACACCTCGAAGCTGACATGAATGCGTTGGCTGGTAAGTCACTGGGGCCAATCGATTTGCTGATTGGGTATGACCCAGGCCGAGTTATGCAGATGGTGTCTGAGTATGGTCCAGAGGCTCGTGCGTTGTACGCCAGGGGAGAATTGACGGATGATCTGGCCTATCCGCTTATTTATACATTTCTATTGTGCATAATTCTTTCGCTGCTATTTCGAAACCGAAGCTACGCACCATTCCAGTTTGTGAATATTGTTCCGATCTGGATTTGGGCATTCGATCTGCTGGAGAATCTCTGCATCGTGTATTTGCTCAAATGCTATCCTGAAACCTCAACCGCAGTAGCGTCGATCTGTTCGGTATTGACCAATCTGAAATGGGCTGCTTTTGCCGTTGTTTTAGGCCTGATCGTGTATGGATTTGTTCGGTGGGTTATCAGTAGGCGACAGACACAATTGGGATAGAACGGCTTACTTAGCCTGCCCTGCTTTCTTTACTATCTCAATCACTTTATCGACAGGCAATTGTTCAACCCGATGCCCCTGGTCGCCGGTAAGCGTTTGCGCGGCAAATAGTGAATTAGTAATGGCCTCTTCTGTCGCTTCAATAGCGGCTAGAAATAGGGGTGAAGTGTTGTCGTTTCGCAGCAGTTTTAGGTCATCGAACGGGCTGCTGGTGTCATGGGGAATGCGATAGGCGGTCGATACCGCAATTACGTAGTCGCCACTACCGTTGGAGGCAATACCACCCGTTTGGGCGAGCCCCATAAAGGCACGCTTGGCTAGTCGTTTGAGGTTACGGGCATCCAATGGCGCATCGGTCAGGACAACCATCATACAGGAGCCATCAAGGTTTTCTTTGAACGAATATTTTCCTAGGGCTACTCCGACGGGAACGCCCGCAATTTGCAGTACACCACCGAAATTAGTCTGCACTAATGCACCGACGGTATAACCACCCAATGAAGCAGGTAGCTTACGCGACGCTGTGCCTATTCCTCCTTTGAAACCAAAGCAAACGGTGCCGGTGCCTGCCCCTACATTCCCTTCCTCAACTGGCCCCGATTTGGCTTGTTTGAGCGCATCCAGCACATGTTGTTTGGTAACGTGTCGCCCACGAATGTCGTTTAGAAACCCGTCGTTGGTTTCGCCCACTACCGAGTTTACGGAGCGCACCTGTTCGTTGCCCGGTTGTGATAGTGTATAGTCGATCAGTGCGTCGGCGGCTGTAGGAACGCTGAGTGTATTCGTCAGCACGATGGGCGTTTCGAGGGTGCCCAGTTCGTCCACCTGACTGAAACCTGTAAGTTTTCCAAAACCATTGCCGATGTAGATGGCTGCCGGACTTTTCTGCTGAAACTGGTTTCCCTCGTGAGGCAGGATGGCGGTCACACCTGTTCGAACGTTCGGACCTTGTTTAAGTGTAACCTGGCCTACCCGAACACCTGGCACATCGGTGATAGCATTGAGTGGCCCCGTTGGCAATACACCAAACCGGATTCCATAGTCGCGAGGACGTTTGGGCATTTGCGCCATGGCAGCGTTCATAAAAAAGGCGAAGAAAAGAAGTTGGTAAAAACGGGTAGGAGCCAGCATCTGACAACAGACGTTTGTTTTGACCAATTTAGGATAAACCAACAAAAAAAAGCTTGATTCAGTGGCAATCTGTTTTCATCAGCGTGTAGTCGTAGCCTTGGGCAGGGTCTTTCAAAATCCACTTTCCATGTTTTTCAATACGTTCCCCTTCCCGCCAGGTAATGGAATTGCCTGTCAGGGTGAAGACTACTTCATAGATTTGTGTCATCCCTTCGCCCGAACGTTGCCAGTCAGCCGTGATCTGATTGCCGGATTCTGTTCCCTTTAGTGTTCCTGAAGCTCGATCTTTCTCAAAAGGGAGTACGTCTAATCGACCTGTTATAGCTGATCCATTTCTGACTACTTGCAACAGCGTCGAGTCTTTCCCTTCTATCTGCTGAAAGCATAACGTATCGGGTTGCGTAGCTGATTTTGCCGTCGATGAGTCCTCTGCCGAGGCTGATTCGGTATGTTTAGCTTGTTGCTGACAGGCGGTCAGCGAGGCTCCAAGAGCAATCAATGTGATAAGCAGGCGCGTTAAATAGGTGCTTTGTTTCATCAGAAACGAGATAACCTTTTTGTTGAGAGAAGAAATACGTAAAATGGCCAGAAAGGGCTATTCCTGACCATTTTACGTATTGGTTAGTTATGCTTTATCGTTGACCTGACTCGTAGAAAATCAATCGGTTACGTACCTGCCTGAGTTCATGCTGAAGGCTCTCGACACGATCCAGGAGATCATTTACTACGTCCATATTCTCGGCATGAATGGCTAAGTCCTGATGCAGGCGAACAAATTTCTCCAATCGGCCCAGTTGCTCTGGCTGTACATACGTAGCCTGTTCAACGGTGGTTATGTCGATCAGTCCGTTATCGGCCAGTGTCTCCACAAATGTAATTTCAATGTGGTGATAAGTACAGAAGTCAAGAACGGATATCAGATGCTGGGTTTGCATAGGTCAAGGTGTTAAAGGGTTGATAACTGGCGGAACAGCTCTTTCTGCTGATCGGTCAGGTTAGTAGGGAGTTTCACTTGCCAGGTAATGTAGAGATCACCGAAATTGCCGTCTTGCTTATATACGGGAAACCCTTTGCCTTTCAGTCGCACTTTGGTGCCATTTTGCGTTTCGGGCTTCACCGTTAGCTTGACCTTTCCGCCCATTGTATCGACCACGCGCTCTCCGCCCAGCAGAGCCGTGTACAAGTCGATCTCTTCATTAATGTACAGATCATTGCCTTTTCGTTTGTAGCGGGGATCTTCGTCAATGACGAAGGTAATGTACAAATCGCCGTTTGGTCCACCGTTTACACCCGGCGCACCATAACCCGCCAGTTTGATTTTCTGCCCATCCTCAATACCCGCTGGTACCGTGATGCGGATCGCTTTGCCATTCACCGTCATGGTCTGCTTATGAGTAGTATAGGCTTCCTGTAAGTTCAGGTGAAGATCGGCCTGATAATCCTGACCTTTGAACTGCGTACGTCGGCCGCCCCGTGCTCCAGCTTCCTGACCGAACAACGACGAAAAGAAATCGGAGAAACCAGCGCCACCAAAACCATCCGAAAAATCGTAGTCGCCCGTATCGCTTTGGGCATACTGCTGACGGGATTGCTGTTGTTGCTGCCGGGCTTGCTCAAATTGCTCGGCATGTTGCCAGTCTTTGCCATACTGATCATATTTCTTACGTTTCTCAGGATCGCTCAGAACCTCGTTGGCTTCGTTGATCTGTTGAAATTTTTTATTGGCCTCTGCATCGTTCGGATTGAGGTCGGGATGGTGTTTCCGGGCCAGTTTCCGGTAGGCTTTCTTGATGTCGTCGTCCGATGCTGTTTTCGGTACGCCCAGAACGCTGTAATAGTCGATAAAGTCCATGTTGGGTGGGAATAAATAGAGTTATAATCAACTCTATAAACACAAAAGTGGCCGGGAAGGTTGACTATTTAAGAGCTAAAATGCTTATTCTTACCCATTAACTAGCCATAGCTTTTTGCAAACAGGCCAGCGCAGATTTTCTTATTAGATTTGTTTCTAAAATAAACCTGATGAATACTATGTCATTCGGATGCACCAACCTAATTCAGTACAAGTTTCGCTGATGCGTCTTTTCGACCGGCCAATGCAGCCTGAAGAACTGGATAAAGTACACCAGTTACTAATGAATTATTATAATGGATTAGTCGAGTCAGAAGTTGATAAAATTATCGCTGAAAAAAAGTACACGCAAGCTGATTTTGATCGTATCCTGAATAAGTCACAACGTACTCGTCGATAAGTATGCGGGTTGTTATTGACACAAACTATCTGATTGCTGCTACCCCTCGCTCAAGTGAGCATTACTGGTTATACCAGGCATTTATGGAAAAGGCTTTTGAATGGGTTGTCAGTCAGGAAATTATAATGAGTATGAAGAAATGCTGAGCGAATTTTATGCGCCTTCATTAGTTCAGAATGTATTAAAGTTATTGTCTGTAGCCCCCTCACGTGATTCATATAGAGGCTTATTTTAAATGGTCAATGATAGAAAATGATCCCGATGATAATAAGTTTGCCGATATAGCTTTTGCATCGGGAGCAGATTATCTGGTTAGTAATGATTCTGACTTTTAGATTCTTAGCAAGCGTGAATACCCCCGAATTAAAGTGATTTGGCTGGAAGATTTTAGAGGTGTACTCGGTTATTAATCAAATCTTTGTGGTCTGCTCGATGCCGTTGGCGATCAGCGGGAGTGTTACGACAAACTGCCCATCGGTTTCCTGAATGATGGGTTCAGGCTGATTGAGCATCTGATATTTGGTCAGAATATTGGTCAGGCCAACGCCATTGGAGGCTACACGTACGGTTTTCCGCTGTACATTATTACGGACTTGTAGATGCGATTGCGCATCGGTCAGAATGTCGATGCTAAGAGGTTGGTCAGGAAGAACAATGTTGTGCTTAACGGCATTCTCGACCAGAAGCTGGAGCGTAAGGGGAGGAAGACGGTATGTTTGATAGCGGTCATCAATGGTTACGTTCATCGTCAATCCTGAGCCATGCCGGGTTTTCAGCAAGTGGTAATACGACTGAATAAAATCCAACTCAGAACCCAGCTCAGTCAGGTGCTGATCGTTGGCGCGGAGTAAGTAGCGGTACACCGTACTGAGCTCTTCCAGAAATACTCGTGCCTGTTTAGGATCATCCTCAATGAGCGAGTCCAGCACATTCAGACTATTGAATAGAAAATGCGGATTGACCTGCTGCTTCAGCGCATCGAGCTGACTTTGTAAATTGGCCGTACGTAGTTTTTCCTGTTCCTGCTCCGACAGCCTCAGCTTTTTCTGGTAAAGTGCCGAATCGCGGGCAAAAAACAAGGTTTCGTAAATCGTCTGAAAAAAGATAAAATTAACGGCTGCCTGTACAAAATCGAACCCGTACAGATTCAGGGCAATCGTCGCTTTATTAATCGTAATACTGGCTGTATGACCGTACGAATGATAGCCCAGTAGGGTGCCATGGGTAAACCAGTATCGAATGGCGCCTGTTAGCCAAAGACTTACTGTTGTTGCTACGCTCCCTGCCAGAAACGTTAGGATTAGCCGCTTCCAAATGTCTTTTTTGGAAAAATATTTCTGTCGGAAATAGAATACGATTGCCCGAATGACGTGCCAGGTTACCGTAATGGAGACCAGACTGATGAAGATGCGGAGTAGAATGTCACCCGTCAGCGGCTGTCTATGAAAACCATTGCCGGTTATACTAAATGCTAGTATCAGTGTAATACCAACTACACGCAGCCATTTGTCATTAATCGTGTTCAACGTGAAGCAGTTCGGGCGTTTTCAGTAAAGATAATGTAAGTTTTAAACTGATGAAAGATACATTTCTGAGGCTATAGGCTACGCGATGGTAGTATTAGTTACCTCAATCTTACAGGGTTGAGATAAACGGTACAGCTAAAAATCTACAGCATAGAGCGTTTCTAACCGACGTTGATTCAGACTGTCTGGTAAATGCCGAAACAATCCATTCCGCAGGAAAGCCAGTACGGGACTGCTGGTTTGGGCAAGCTGGCCAATACGCCAGGATGTATTGGTAATGTAATGAGTACGCTGTAATCGTCGATGATCGAAGGCCGCAAACGCGGATTCCGGCGACTGATTTTTGGCTAATTCATCGGCCAGAATAACCGCATCTTCAATAGCCTGACAAGCACCCTGGCCCATATTGGGGGTTGTAGCGTGGGCAGCATCACCAAGTAGAACGGCTCGGCCGAAAACGTAGCTGTTCAATGGTTTCAGATCAACAATATCGTTCCAGATCAGCGACTCGTTGGGCGTTTGCGCTATTAATTCAGGAATAGGCGCATGATAATGGGCAAAACGGTCGGCAAGTTTTTGAACCGTCATCTGACGCATTTCGTCCGATTTGGCAGGGGCATTAACGCAGGCGAACCAGTACACCTGATCGTTCGCCATAGGAACAACGCCAACCCGTCCTTTAGTACCCCAGGTTTCGGTAGCCTCCTGTAATGTATTTCCTGGTAGATTGACAACGGCCCGCCAGCAGGTATAACCCGCGTAACGAGGTAGCCAACCCGGTATAAGTTGCTGCCGAATCGGCGAACGTATACCATCGGCCACGAGCAAATAGTCCGTTTTATGACTGGTGCCGTCGTCGAAGTAAACCGTAATGCCATCGGGTTGAGGGTGAATATGAATGGTTCGTTTGCCGGTATGAACGCTATGGGGAGGGAGTTGGGTCAGGAGAATCTTGTGCAGATCGGCCCTATGGATGCTGAAATTATTAACCCCAAAGCGTTTGCTAACGATTCGACTATCGGTACGGGTAATTTTGTCGCCTTGTTCATCGAGGATGGTAAATGCCTCAAGCTGACGGCCTGCGTGGATAATCTGATCGGCAATGCCCAGTCGCTGAAACGCTTTGATGGCATTAGCTGCCAGCGCCAGGCCTGCACCTGATGGCTGAATAGTTGGAGACGCTTCAAAAACCGTGGTGGGGATGTTTTTGCGGTTAAGAGCAATGGCTGTGGTTAAACCGGCAATACCACCGCCAACGATAGTGAAAGAAGAATTTTTTTTCATACGTCGTGTTACTACTCTTTAGCTGTGAGGAATCGTTAGGTGGTTAAATATTAACGATTTGACAAACTTTCATACGCTTATCTTTTACTAAAACCATGCATTCGCCTATTTATACTGAACACTCTTTTTCAATAAGCGGCAGTGTCACAATAAATAGACCCCTATCTTCCTGAATGGTTGGAATGGGTTGATTTAATATCTGATATTTTGACCATATGTTGGCTAAACCCACTCCATTGGAGGCTACACGTACGGTTTTTCGCTGTACATTGTTTCGGACCTGTAGCTGATTGTTCTCATTGGTCGAAATGGCAATTGTTAGCGGGTAGTCAGCTAGAATTACATTGTGTTTCACAGCATTTTCGACCAGTAACTGCAAGGTGAGTGGAGGCAACTGGAGCGCCAGTAGTACAGGCGAAACCGCCCATTCTACCCGAAGTGCCTGACCATGCCGCGTTTGCAGCAAATGACAGTATGAGCGGATAAACGCCAGTTCAGAGGCCAGTGGGATCAGAATCTGGTCATTCGCCCGGAGCATATATCGATATACCGAGCTGAGTTCATCCAGAAAAATACTAGCTTGTTGCGTATCATCGTCAATCAGCGCACTCAGCGAGTTCAGGCTATTGAACAGAAAATGCGGGTTAATCTGTGCTTGTAACGCCCGGATATGTACCTCCGTTTTTTCCTGTTCCAGACGTTGCATCACCAGTTCAGCCTCCAATTGGTCGCGATGGTGTTTTTCCCGCTCGTGCATAAGTTCCTGTTCAATCATCGCATTACGAACGGCCGCCCGGCGCTGG